>JARFRM010000132.1 GCA_029287235.1 Thermoanaerobaculales bacterium | reverse complement strand
TTGGCGAAAGGAACGCAGCAATGAAGATCCTCAAGTTCGGCGGCTCGTCCCTGGCATCGGCCGAGAGAATCCGGGGAGTGGTGTCCATCGTCAATCAAGGTCTCGCCGACTCCCCGTCGGCGGTGGTGGTCTCGGCCCTGGGAGGGGTCACCGACGATCTCATCGCCACGAGCGCCGCGGCCGCACACGGCGATGACTATGAAACTCTCATGGAGGCGATCCGCAAGCGTCACCACGCGGCCGCAACCGAGCTCCTGACCGGGGACGAGACCGGGAAGATCTCCACCGTCGTAGATGGGGTCATGGACGAGCTGGGTCAGGTCCTGCACGGCATATCCCTGGTCGGCGAGTGCACGGCGCGGACCCGCGACTCGGTTCTGAGCTGCGGTGAGCGGCTGTCGGCCCAGCTCGTGGCGGCGGCGCTTCGCGAGTCCGGAATCCCCACCGAAGCCTGCGACGCCCGCAGCCTCATCGTGACCGACGGCGAGTTCGGCAACGCGAGAGTGGATTTTTCCGCGACCCGGGAGAGGGTGCGCGACCACTTCGAAGGAGAGGCCGCGACCCAGATCGTCACCGGTTTCATCGCCGCCGATTCGAGCGGTGACACGACCACGCTCGGGCGCGGCGGCTCGGACTACACGGCGGCGATTCTCGGCGCGGCCCTCGCGGTGGATCGCATCGAGATCTGGACCGATGTCGACGGCGTCATGAGCGCCGACCCGCGGCTGGTGCCGGGCGCCTTCTCGCTCCCATCCCTGAGTTACAACGAGCTCATGGAGCTGTCCCACTTCGGCGCCAAGGTCGTCTACCCGCCCACCCTCCACCCGGCGCGGACCCACTCGATTCCCATCTTCATCCGCAACACCTTCAACCCCGGTTTCGAGGGAACCAAGGTGATCGAGCAGATCCGCGGCAACGGCCACCAGGTCCGCGGCATCTCCTCGGTGAACGAGGTCGCCCTGCTGCGGCTCGAGGGCGACGGGATGGTCGGCGTGCCCGGGATCGCCGAACGTCTCTTCGGGGTCCTGGCCCGCCGGGACATCAGCGTCATCCTCATCAGCCAGGCCTCGAGCGAGCACTCGATCTGCTTCGCCGTCGATCCCGGCGCGGTCAACGAGGCACAGCGCCGGGTCGACCGCGAGTTCGAGCTCGAGCGCGGCGCCGGGCTCGTCGACCCGGTGGTGGTGGAGACCGGGCTCTCGGTGGTCGCCGTGGTCGGCGAGACCATGTGCCGGATTCCGGGCATCGCCGGCAGGGTCTTCAGCGTGCTCGGCGACAATGGGATCAATGTTCGGGCCATCGCACAGGGTTCCTCCGAACTCAACATCTCGCTGGTGGTGGCCAAACGCGACCAGGCAGCCGCGGTGGTCGCCATCCACGATGCGTTCTTCGCCGAGCCGACCCACGTCGAGACCATCAACGAGCGCATCCCCACCGCCGTGCTCGGGGCCACCGGCAGCGTCGGCCAACGGATGGTCAGCCTGCTCGCCGACCACCCGTGGTTCGATGTCGTCGAGCTCGTCGCATCCGAACGATCAGCCGGACGATCCTATCGGGACGCGGCTCACTGGCTGCTGTCGTCACCGATGCCGGCGGCCGTGGCCGATCTCGAGGTCGTCCCCCTTCACGCCGATCTCCGGTCGCCGCTGGCGCTGTCGGCCCTCGACGCCGATGTCGCGGGGCCGGCCGAGGATCGACTCGCCCGGGCCGGGCACCTGGTGGTCTCCAACGCCAAGAGCCACCGCATGCGATCTGACGTGCCGCTGCTGATCCCCGAGGTCAACCCGGATCACCTCCAGCTCATCAACGAGCAGGCCTTCGACGGCGGCGCCATCGTCACCAACCCCAACTGCTCCACCATCGGGCTGGTCCTGGCGCTCAAACCGCTGCACGACGCATTTGGCGTCGAGAAGGTGCACGTCGTCACCATGCAGGCGATCTCCGGAGCGGGCTTCCCGGGAATTTCGAGCCTTCAGGTCATGGACAATCTCATCCCCTTCATTTCCGGAGAGGAGGAGAAGCTCGAGTCCGAGACCCGAAAGATCCTCGGTCGGCTCGAGGGCGGGAGGATCAGGGAGTCGGAGATCACCATCAGCGCCCAGTGCACCAGGGTGCCCGTCCTGGACGGCCACACCGAGTGCATCTCGGTCAAGCTCGGCCGGCCGGCAACCGAAGAGGAGATCATCGAGGTCTGGGAGGGCTTTCGCGCGGCGCCCCAGTGGTTGGATCTTCCCTCAGCCCCCCTCCGGCCGATCATCTACGATCGCTCCGAATCCGCTCCCCAGCCGCGGATCCACCGTGATGCCGGGTCCGGTATGGCGGTCACCATCGGTCGCCTCCGCCCCTGCACGCTCTTCGATTTCAAGTTCGTCGCCCTTTCGCACAACACCATTCGGGGCGCGGCCGGGGGATCGCTCCTGGCGGCTGAGATGGCGGTCGGCCAACGCGTGCTGCCTTCCCTCGCACCGCCGGCATCTCCGAAGGACTGACCGTGAAGCTCATCAGCACCAACGGCGGCACACCGGCCATCACCTTTCGAGAGGCGCTCTTCGAGTCCATGTCCGCCGACGGCGGGCTCTACACTCCGGAGCGGCTCGATCCCCTCTCCCGAGCCGAACGCTCCTCCCTGCGGGGAGGGGACTTCCCGGCGGTTGCCGGCCGCCTCGCTCGACACCTCCTGGGAACGGAGTTCGACGCCGACACCCTGGAGGAGATCGTCACGACCGCGCTCGACTTTCCGATTCCGCTCACCGAGCTTTCCGACGGCGTCCATCTGCTGGAGCTTTTTCACGGACCCACCCTCGCCTTCAAGGATGTCGGGGCGAGATTCATGGCGCGAACCATGCGGGCGTGCCACCGCGCCGACGAACGGCTCACCATCCTCGTCGCCACCTCGGGTGACACCGGCAGCGCGGTGGCGGATGCGTTTCTTGGCCTGGAGAACACGCGGATCGTCGTGCTCTTTCCCGATGGTCAGGTGAGCGAGCTCCAGGAACGCCAGTTCACCACCCTCGGCGACAACGTCCGAGCGCTGGCCGTTCAGGGGACCTTCGACGACTGCCAGAAGCTCGCCAAGACGGCCTTCGCCGATAACGAGCTTCGCCGCTGTCTGCCCCTCACCTCCGCCAACTCAATCAACATCGGTCGACTCCTGCCGCAGATCTTCTACTACTTCGGGGCATGGGCGCAGTTGCCTCGGTCGGATAGTGATCTGCTCTTCTGCATTCCGAGCGGGAACTTCGGCAACCTCACCGCGGGTCTCATGGCCAAGCGTCTCGGGCTGCCTGTGAGCCGCTTCGTCGCCGCCACAAACATCAACGACGTGGTGCCCGAGTATCTCGAGAGCGGACGCTACCGTCCCCGGCCATCGGAGCGAACCATCTCAAACGCCATGGATGTCGGTGACCCGTCCAACCTCGCAAGGATCGTTCACCTCTACGGTGGGGACCTCGATGCTCTCCGGCGTGACGTGGCCGCCACCAGCGTCACCGATGCCGAGACTCGCCGGTGCATTCGCGAGGTCCACGACGCCACCGGGCGCATCCTCGACCCCCACACCGCGGTGGGTTACATCGGGCTCAGGCGCGAGCTTTCCGGGCGCTCCGAGCCTGCGGACGCCATCCTCATCGCCACCGCCCACCCGGCCAAGTTCCGCGAGGTCGTCGGCCCGGCCATCGGCAACGAGGTCCCGCTCCCGTCACGACTTGGGGCGCATCTGGAGAAGGAGCGGCAGGTCACGCCCATCGGACCCGCGTATGAAGAGCTTTGTTCAGTTCTCCTGGACGACCGATGAGCCCGCATCTTCCAGGGACGACGGGCGGGACGCCCGCCCGACAATCGACGCCGCGCCCTGTTGACGACCGAACCCTTGACCGTTGCGGCAGCGGGCGTCCAGCCCGCACCTCTCCCGTCCCCTCCGCATGACGGCAAAAAAAGACTCGATCGGGCGGGCGGGACGCCCGCCACCACAATGGGACACCGCCCCGGCCTATCGTGGGCGCGGGTGTCCCGCCGTAGAAGCCGAGATGGTCATTCCACGGGGAGAAATTCTTACGCCTCGCCGACGATGAGCGCCCGCGAACGGTGCAACGGCCGGTAGCCCTCGGCCTCGAGTTCGGGCGAAGGGAACGACGCCTCATCCGGCTTGTCCGACAGACCGAAGAGCAACGCGCCGCAATCACGCCAGCGCTTCGCTCTCCGCCAAACCTCGGCGGTCAATGTGAGTCTGGTTGCGAGCAGTCGCGCCGTGTCGTCGACATCGTCCACCGGTGTCATCCGATTCACCGTTTCGCGATACTCGGCCCGCCGGAAATCCTTGAACGGGGTCGGGTCGCCGATCTCCACGGCCATCTCCACATCGAAGTGCGCCCGGCGGAGGCTGATGGGGAGGCGGTCGGCGGACGCCGAAACCGAATTCAGCAGGTCGCCGAACGAGACCAGGCGGCCCCGGACGATCCCCTCATGGAGCTTCTCGATCGAACTCCATCCGGCCTCGACAAGAAGCGCGAGATACGCGAGGTAGTCCTGATTGTCGGTTGTGAAACCGTGGAACCTCGGTCGGTTGAAGTGGTTGTAGGCCGCCAACAGGAGGTCGCGGTTGACCTCATCACCGCGGAGGGCACGGGCCGTCCGCAACACCGCCGCAGCCCGGGCCACGTCGATGGGCCGTTGGTTCCTCCCCCGGGCCCCGAGGGCGGTCTTGTCGATATCGACCAGCACCACCGTCCCGCGACCGATGATCACCCCCCGGCGGGCGAGATCGGACTCGAACCCGTCGATCAACCGCCATCGGTTCGACAGGTAGAGGGTGTGCCCGTCACCGCGGTCGGTGGGGATGATCCCCGGTGCGGCCGCGCTCTCGTCGCAGATGAAGGCGTTCCCGGGGCACCGCAGCGCAGCGCAGATGTTGACGAGGGCACCGCCGTCGTTGTGTTCCGTGTCCCCGATCAGGACCACCTTCTCGAAGTCATCGAACCCGGTCGCAAGGGTTCCTGCAGCACGAAGGATTTCGGCGACCACGCGGCCATAGGCGGGCTCCACTTTGCGCGGCACCCTGTTCGCCTTGAGGCCCAGCGACTGACGAAGCGATGTCAGACCCGGAAGCCTCCGGTCGATGGGCTCCAGACTCCGATAGGCAATGGCGTCACCCAGCGCATCATGGAGTGAGCCCGTCCCGACGACCTCGAACGATGCCGATCCGGCCCGGTTTCTCTCAAATTCGGTCAAGAAGCGCCCTCGCGTTGGATTCGATTTCGCGCGGATGTGCCACGGATCACCTCCGGATTCCACGGATCATCACGACCCGCGGGACGGAGCATTTGAAGTATACCGCTTGACACCACATAGGCATGAACCCATAATCGAGATTCATGAACGCCGTCGGCACGACTCCGCGAACCATCGATACCGCACCTGCGGCGGCCTCTTTGTCTCTCGGCAGCCTCGCTCTTGTGGTCCTTATTGTCGGCATAACGCCGGGGGCCAAGACGTAGGTTTTTCACACGAACACGACGTCAACACGCCCCCGGGACACCCCGGGGGCTTTTCCTTTTGGAGGAGACAGCAGATGCAACTCACCGGCGCCGAAATCGTTTGGGAGTGCTTGATCCGGGAGGGGGTCGATCTCGTTTTCGGATATCCCGGGGGCGCGATCCTGCCCACCTACGACACCCTCTCGAGCTACCCCCAGATCCACCACGTCTTGACCCGCCACGAGCAGGGCGCGACCCACATGGCCGACGGCTACGCCCGAGCCACCGGCAAGGTCGGGGTCGCCATGGCGACCAGCGGCCCGGGAGCCACCAATCTGGTCACCGGTCTTGCCACCGCCATGCTCGATTCCTCGCCCATGGTCTGCATCACCGGTCAGGTCCCGACCTCGGTCATCGGCCACAACGCCTTCCAGGAGGCCGACATCACCGGTGTCACCCTGCCGATCACCAAGCACAACTACCTCGTCACCTCGGTGGAGGAGCTCGCCTTCTGCATCCGCGAGGCTTTCTACATCGCGCGCAGCGGCCGGCCCGGGCCTGTCCTCATCGATCTGCCGAAGGACGTTCAGATCGCGACGACCGAGTTTCACTACCCCACCGATGAGATCCGCCTGCCCGGGTACCGCCCTGTTCCCGAAGCTCCGGAGGACAAGATCGAACGCGCCCGCGCACTCATACGGTCGGCCGAGCGCCCGGTCATCCTCGCCGGACGCGGAGTGCTCCTCTCCGGCGCCATGGACGAGCTCAGGACGTTCGCCGAGAGCACCGAGACACCGGTGGGTCTGACCCTGCTCGGCAAGGGTTGTTTCCCCGAGGACCACCCCCTCTGCCTCGGCATGATGGGGATGCACGGCGCCGGCGAGGCCAACCACGCGGTCCAGGAGGCCGACCTCCTGCTCGCTTTCGGGATGCGCTTCGACGACCGGGTCACCGGCAACCTCGCCACCTACGCACCCAAGGCCCGCAAGGTCCACATCGACATCGACCCGTCGGAGATCGACAAGAACGTCGAGGTCGAGGTCGGGATCGCCGGCGATCTCAAGGCGACGCTCCAGGAAATGATGCAGGGGCTCGAGCCCATCGAGCACTCCGACTGGATCAAACGGATCGCGCGTTGGCGCGACGAGTCCGAAGACCGCGAGCTCCTCAACCAGGTGCTCCAGTCACCCGAGCTCAAGGCGGCCGAGGTGGTCCACGACCTGTGGACCCTCACCGGTGGAAAAGCCATCACCGTCACCGATGTCGGTCAGCACCAGATGTGGGTCGCCCAGTACTACGCCCACAGTCCCGAGCACGCCCTGATCACCAGCGGCGGGATGGGCACCATGGGCTTCGGCCTGCCTGGCGGTATCGGCGCGGCCATGGGTCGCCCCGACGACGAGATATGGGTCGTGGCCGGCGACGGCGGGTTCCAGATGACCCTGGCGGAGCTCGCCACCGCGGTCCAGGAGAAGGTCAAGGTCAATATCGCGCTGGTCAACAACGGCTATCTGGGCATGGTCCGCCAGTGGCAGGAGCTCTTCTACGAGAAGCGCTACAACGCGACCCCCATGGTGAGCCCGGATTTCTGCGCCCTCGCCGCGGCCTACGGCATTCCCGCCGTTCGGGTCACCGAGCGCGACCAGATCGAGGATGCCGTCCGCCAGGCCCAGGCCCACCTCGACGGGCCTTTCCTCATCGAGTTCGTCGTCGAACAGCACGACGTCGTCTTCCCCATGGTGCCGGCCGGCTCCGACCTGCACGACATGATCCGACGCCCGAGAGAAAACTCCCCATCGGAGAAGGAGATCCAGCCATGACCACCCGTTCCACCATCACCGCCCTGGTCGAGAACCGCCCCGGTGTCCTCAACCGGGTCGTGAGCATTTTCCGCCGCCCGGGCCTCAATCTCGACAGCCTCACCGTGGGCCGCACCGACCGTTCCGAGATCTCACGGATGACCATGGTCCTCGAGGGCACCAAGGCAGACGCCCAGCACGTCATGCGCGAGCTCAACCGTCTGATTCACGTCATCACCGTCGAGGAGATGAACGGCACACCCTACGTCACTCGTGATCTGGCGTTGATCAAGGTCGGCGCGACCGTCGAGAACAAGAGCGAGATCCTCCAGATGTGCGGCCACTATCGGGCCCGGATCGTCGATGCCGCCGCCGCATCCATCCTCATCGAGGTGGTCGGTGAGGAGCCCGAGATCGAGGGGCTCGTCGGTCTGCTCGAGCCCTTCGGGATCATCGAGATGGTCCGCGCCGGCGTTGTCGCCATGGCCCGAGCCGAACACGTTCTCGACACACACTGTGAAAGCTCATCCTGGGCGGAGCAACGACGCTCGCTCTCAAAGGCAAGCTGAGGAAGACACACATGGCACAGCTTTACTACGACAATGACGCCGATCTCTCCCGCCTCGACAACAAGACCATCGCCGTCCTCGGCTTTGGGAGCCAGGGACACGCCCACGCCCTCAATCTCAAGGACAACGGCGCCGACGTGGTTGTCGGGCTCCGTCTGACCAGCTCGAGCTGGGCCGAGGCCGAGGAACAGGGGCTCAAGGTCATGGCCACCGACGAGGCCTGCCGCGCGGCCGATATGATCATGGTCCTCGTCCCCGACACCGAGCAGGCTGCGGTCTACCACGCCGACATCGCCCCCAACCTCGAGGCCGGGAACACGCTGATGTTCGCCCACGGCTTCAACATCCGCTACGGCCAGATCCACCCGCCCGCGGATGTCGACGTTTCCATGGTCGCCCCAAAGGCGCCGGGCCACCGGGTCCGCGAGGTCTTCACCGAAGGGGCCGGGACACCCGGGCTCCTCGCCGTCGAGCAGGACGCCAGCGGACACGCGCACGAAGACGCGTTGGCCTACGCCAAGGGCATCGGCTGCACCCGGGCCGGGGTGATTGAGACCACCTTCACCGAGGAGACCGAGACCGATCTCTTCGGCGAGCAGGCGGTGCTCTGCGGCGGGGTGTCGGCGCTCGTCAAATCGGGCTTCGAAACCCTCGTCGAGGCCGGCTACCAGCCCGAGATCGCCTACTTCGAGTGCCTCCACGAGCTCAAGCTCATCGTCGATCTGATGTACCAGGGTGGGATCTCCTACATGTGGTACAGCGTCTCGGACACCGCGGAGGACGGCGGCTATCTCGGCGGCGACGCCCTCGTCACCGATGAGGTCAAGCAGCGGATGGGAGGGCTTCTCAAAGAGATCCAGAGCGGTGGCTACGCCGATCGTTGGATCCAGGAAAACCGCACCGGCCGACCCATCTTCAACGCCCGCCGCGACGCCGAGCACGCGCACCAGATCGAGGAGGTCGGCAAGAAGCTCCGCGCCATGATGCCTTTTCTCGATGCCAAGTCGGCCCCGGGGAGTTGAACCGCGAGAACGCAAGGAGCGCAAGGCATCGCAAATCCGCATCCCCGCACGGAGAAACCGCAGATGAACGCAGATTCCATCGCAAACAGGACACGGATCAACACGGATTCGCACGGATCTACACAAAAGTGGCGGTACATCCCGGGTCGGGCTTCAACTTCCGTGGTAACGCGACAAGCACCCCTTGGACTCCGATTGGATTCGGAACGGATTTCTCGGATCTGTGCCGCCCCGCCACACGAGCGGGACGCAGGCGGAGCCGGCGCGCCGTAGGCGCGGCGGCCTGTTGATCGGGCCGGCGGGACGAACGCCCGTGTTCGGAACGGCGGCTCGATCAACAGGTGGTGGCGGTCCGACCGCCACCGACTCCGCCGCCATTCTCAGCTGCGATGCCTTTGTGAATCCTTCGCGTCTTTGCGTCTTCGCGTTTGCGGCGGTGCGATCCCTGGCGTCCCTCGCGTCCTTGCGGTTCAATCCTGCGATGGCGCTACGCGTCCTAGTTTGAGTCCCGTTCCGGCACGATCAGAGCTTGGCGTGGGAACCATCGCAGCGCGGCTTGTCGCCGGTCTGCTTGCACACACACAATGCCAGAGTCGAGGTTGATTCCACCTCGACAGTCAACGGCTTGATCCCGGTGCCCTCATGAGAACCGTCGCACCAAGGCTGCTTCGCCGAGCATCCGCAGGCACACCAGAAATAGACGCCTCGCTCGAGCTGGAGCACCACCGGAGCAGTGCCCGCGACCTTGGGTTCCGACATCAATACCTCATTCCTTTGGAAACTGGCTCCGACCACAATAACAGGGTTAAAGAATATGAACCGCAAGGACGCAAGGGACGCCAGGCATCGCAAACCTCGCGCCATCGCACGGAGAAAGCGCAGAGACACGCAGATTCCATCGCAAACAGGACACGGATCAACAGGTTGTGGCGGTCCGACCGCCACCGACTCCGCCGTCATCGTCGGCCGCGATGTCTTCGTGCCATCTTCGTGTCTTCGCGCCTTAGTGGTTGTGACGTGCAACGCCTGCGATGCTTGGCGTTCCTGGCGTCCTTGCGGTGAAGCACCGATCGCCTACCCGCCGATGAGCGCCTTGACCTGTTCAGGCGCCTTTGACAGAGCCTCATCGAGCTTGTCGGCATCGGGGCCACCGGCCTGAGCCAGGTTGGGCTTGCCGCCGCCACGGCCGCCGACGATGGTGGCGAGCTCGCGGACGAGATCGCCGGCCTTGACCCTGTCGGTGACGTCATCTGTGACCGCGGCGAGCAGGGTCGCCTTGCCACCCGACTCCATCCCGAGCACCACCACCCCCGAGCCGAGCTTCTGGCGCATGGTGTCGGCGAGGTTGCGCAGCTCCGCCGGGCTCATCTCGGGCGCCCGTCGGGCCAAAACCGTCACACCGTCGACATCCTCACGGATCTCGGCGATCCCGGTGTCCCCCGAGGCGAGCTTGTGCTTGAGGACCTTGACCTCGTCTTCGAGCTCCGAGAGCTGTCGCTCTCGTTTGTCGAGGATCTCGGGCAGCTGTTCGAATGAGGTCTGGAAACGTCCCGCCAGATCGTTGGCCAGGCGCGTGCGTTCCTGCACCAGTTCCACCGCACCGCGGCCGGTGACGGCCTCGATCCGCCGCACACCCGCGGCGACCCCGCGTTCACCGGTGATGGTGCACAGACCGATGTCGCCGGTACGACCGACGTGGCAGCCTCCGCAGAGCTCGCGGGAAAACTCGCCGTCGCCGACGGTCACCACCCGGACCTCGTCGCCGTACTTCTCGCCGAAGAGGGCCATGGCGCCGAGCTCGCGAGCCCGATCGATGGGCATGATCTCCTTGTCGAGGGGCCGATTACGGACGATCTCGGCGTTGACCAGCCTCTCGACCTCCTGGAGCTCGTCGAAGCTCACCGGGCCGTCCCACGAAAAGTCGAACCGCAGCCGGTCCGGCTCGACGAGCGAACCCGCCTGCTGGGCGGCGTCGCCAAGCACCTGGTGCAGGGCGGCGTGCAGCAGATGGGTTGCCGTGTGATTGCGTTGGGTGTCGAGGCGTTTCCGCTCGGCGACGACCGCGGTCACGTCGGCGCCCTTGAGCAGGCGGCCCTCGGTGACGTCGACCCGGTGGACGATCAGGCCATCGAGGGGCTTCTGGGTGTCGAGAACAAAAGCATGGCCGCCTTCCCAGGTGAGATCGCCAGTGTCGCCGACCTGACCGCCTGACTCGGCGAAGAAGGGGGTGGTTTCGAGAATGACCTCACCTTCGTCGCCGGCCCGGAGTTCGTCCTCGAGTCCGTCGCTGCCGACGAGGGCGAGCACCTTGGATTCGAGCTCGAGCTTGCCGTAGCCGTCGAAGGTGGATTCGATCCCGGCATCCGCGAGATCCGTGTAGTCGGAACAGAACCGGGACGAAAGGTCCCCTTTCCATGAGGCCTGACCGCGCTCCTGCTCGGCCTTCAGAGCCTCGTCGAAGCCCTCGCGATCGACCTCGAGGCCCTCTTCCTGGGCAAACTCCTCGATGAGTTCCACCGGAATGCCGCGGGACTGGTAGAGATTGAAGGCCACGTGGCCGGGCACCGCCGTCCCGCCGGCGCGCTTGATCCGTTCGAGCTCGCGCCCGGCGATGTCGGTGCCGACGTTGAGGGTGCGGGCGAAGCGCCGCTCCTCCTGCTCGAGTTGGGTGGCGACCACCTCGTGGCGCTCGAAAAGCTCCGGGTATTGCTCGCCCATCATCTCGTTGACCACCGGCAGGAGGGTGTAGAGAAAGGCTCCGTCGAGGCCCAGCGTGCGGCCGTAGCGGAGGGCCCGCCGGATGATTCGGCGGAGGACATAGCCCCGGCCTTCGTTGGAGGGAACCACGCCATCGGTCATGAGGAAGGCCGAAGCCCGCACGTGATCGGCGATCACGCGATAGGCCGGGGCGAGTTCGCTCGCCGGGTCGTAGGGCCGCTCCACCAGTTCGCCGATGGCGGCGAGCAGGGGCACGAACAGATCGGTGTCGTAGTTGGTCTCGACCCCCTGCATGACCGTAGCGATGCGCTCGAGTCCGGCGCCGGTGTCGATGGAGGGTCGCGGCAGCGGGTGGAGCTTCCCGCTCGGATCGCGATCGAACTGCATGAAGACCAGGTTCCAGATCTCGATGATGTCGTCGCCCTCACCGTTGACGAGCTCGGCACGCCCGGGCGCGTGGGGATCGGGGCCGCGGTCGAAGTGGATCTCGGAACACGGTCCGCAGGGCCCGGTCTCGCCCATGGCCCAGTAGTTGTCCTTCTCACCGAAACGCAGGATCCGGTCGGGCGACGCACCGATCTCCTCCCACAGCGCCGCGGCCTCGTCATCATCGGTGTAGACCGTGAACCACAGCCTCTCCACGGGCATCCCGTAGACATCCACCAGCAGATCCCAGGCGAACTGAATCGCTTCCTTCTTGAAATAGTCGCCGAAGGAGAAGTTGCCGAGCATCTCGAAGAAGGTGTGGTGGCGCGCGGTGTAGCCGACGTTCTCCAGGTCGTTGTGTTTGCCCCCCGCGCGGACGCATTTCTGCGACGAGGCGGCGCGGCTGTACGACCGCTCCTCGCGGCCGATGAATGTGTCCTTGAACTGGTTCATTCCCGCGTTGGTGAAGAGCAGGGTCGTGTCGCCCGCCGGCAACAAGGAGGACGAGGGCACGACCTGGTGGCCGCGCTCGGCAAAGAAGTCAAGAAAGGCGGCCCGGATCTCCGGGCTGGTCATGCTTTTCATCGTCAGAGCTCTCCCTTTCGGTCGCGAGCCGGGAGATGGCGCCATAGGCGACATCGGTTGTGAAGCCGCGAGCGATGAGGGAGCTTACCAGACGAGCCCGCCGCTCGGGTAGTCGCCACCACCCGTGCTTCGCACGTACCTCGACCCTTCGGACGGCAGTTTCCAAGGCCCGATCGTGGAGCTCGTCATCGAGTCGAGAAACGCGCTCGGCCAGGTGGCTGTCGACCCCGCGCCGACGAAGCTCCATCGACAGCCGGCGCGGACCCCACCCCCGATCAACCGAGCGAAACTCGACAAATCGCACCGCGAGGTTCTCGTCATCGAGGAGATCGAGCTCATCGAGCCGTTCGAGAGCCTGGTCGATGTCGTCGTCGCCGAACCCCTTTCGACCGAGCTTTTCAACGAGCTCGGTACGGAAATGATCGCGCCGGGCGATGAGCTTGAGGGCCTTGTCATACGCCGGATTTTTCATTCGTCTCGTATTGTCACCTTCCCTGACGGTGCCAGGTGAAACAAAGTTAACAATCCCGATGATTCGTGGGAGCCGAACGATTAGCGGCGCGAGCCGGGATTGTTAACTTTGTTTCACCTGGCACCGACGCAGAAAGCCTACTCGGTCGCGCCGAACTCGAAGGGCGACTCCTCGGAGAACGGATCCATGGCGGCGTCCGTACCGAGCTCGAGCACTCCGTCCATATCCTCGCGGGACATGTCCGAGGTCGACTGGATGCCCTGGATCTTGAGCTTGAACTCGTCGGGGTTCGTGGCCCGGCGAAGGGCCTCTTCCAATGTGATCAACCCGTTCTTGTAGAGCAGGTAGAGCGACTGATCGAAGGTCTGCATCCCGTACTGGCTGGTGCCCTGGGTGATGGCGTCGCGGATGAGCTTGGTCTTCTCCTTGTTCTCTACGCAGTCACGGATGTAGGCCGTGGCGATGAGTACCTCCACCGCCGGCACCCGGCCGAGACCATCGGCCCGCGGCAGCAGCCGCATGGAGATGATGGCCTTGAGCACTGAAGCGAGCTGAAGGCGGATCTGCTTCTGCTGGTGGGGCGGGAAGACCGAGATCACGCGGTTGACGGTCTCGGTGGCGTCGAGGGTGTGGAGAGTCGAGAGCACGAGATGGCCGGTCTCGGCCGCGAGCAGGGCCGTCTCGATGGTCTCGTAGTCACGCATCTCACCGACGAGGATGACATCGGGGTCCTGCCGCAGCGCCGATCGCAGGGCGACGGAGAACTGCTTGGTGTCGACGTCCACCTCACGCTGGTTGATGATGGACTTCTTGTCGCGGTGGAGGAACTCGATGGGGTCCTCGATGGTCATCACGTGCTCGATGCGGCGGGTGTTGATGTAGTCGATCATCGAGGCCAGGGAGGTCGATTTACCCGAGCCCGTGGTGCCGGTGACCAGAACAAGGCCGCGCTGCTCCTCGCAGATCTTCTCGAGCACCGGCGGCAGCATGAGTTCCTTGAAGGTCTGGATCCGAGAGGGAATCAGACGCAGAACGATGCCCACCGACCCTCGTTGCTGGAAGATGTTGCAACGAAAACGGCCCAACCCGGGCACCGAGTACGCGATGTCGGTCTCCAGTTGGTGCTTGAACCGCTCTTTCTGGCGCGACGACATCATGGAGAACGCCATGGCGATGGTGTCCTCCTGCATCATCCGTTTGAACTCGGTCATGACCTGGAGGCGGCCGTCCATCCGCAGCACCGGATGGGCCCCGACCTTGAGGTGAACATCCGAAGCCTTGCGTTCCACGGCGACCTTGAGGATGTCATTGATGTGCATCGACGAACCTCCCATGGCGGACTCAGTCCTCATCAAGTGTACATCGGGATGTGAGCGGGGCCCAGTGACAGGCCGCACAGGGGAAAGTATTAGAAGGTATTAGGTATTAGGAATTAGGTATTAGCCCCATCGCGCTCCCTACCCGTATTCGTGAATGCGATCACTCCACGGATCGAACCGCAACCGGTGACCGCTACACTACCCCGGTGCAGAACCTTGCCCTGATCCTGGTCCTGATCTACGCCGTCGTGGTTCTGTTGCTCGCCCGCGGCCGCCCATCGAGCGGCGGGATCGAATATCTGCTCGCCGGACGCAAGCTGACGCTGCCGGCCTTTGTCGCGACCCTCGTGACCACCTGGTACGGCGGCATTCTCGGGGTCGGTGAGTACGCCTGGCGCTACGGCATCTCGACCTGGGTCGTCTTTGGCCTCCCCTACTATGTCGCCGCGCTCCTTTTCGCCTTCTGGCTCGCCCCCCGGCTGCGCCGAAGCGGCGCCGTATCGATCCCCGATCTGCTGCTGGACGCCTACGGCGGCCGCGCTCGTTTCACCGGCGCCGCAGCCGTCTTCACCCTCACTCTCCCGGTGGCCTACCTGCTCATGCTGGCCTCGCTTCTGACTCAGCTCACCGGCTGGTCGCCACTTGCGGCGGTCGCAGTGGGTGCTTCGTTCTCGGCCCTCTACGTCGGAATCTCGGGTTTCCGGTCGGTGGTTCGGACCGACGCCCTACAGCTCGGGCTCATGTACGCCGGTTTTGCCATCCTGCTCCCGGCGGCGCTGGTCCACACCGGCGGCCTCGCCGGTCTGTGGTCGTCCCTGCCCGCCGAGCACCGGAGCTGGGACGGCGGTCTCGGCTGGCAGACGGTGTTGGTCTGGTACCTCATCGCGCTGCAAACCATGGTCGAACCCGGATTCTACCAACGGGTCTTCGCGGCCCGCACGCCCACCGTCGCCCGTACCGGAGTGGTGGTCTCGGTGGCCCTGTGGGCGGTCTTCGATTTCTTCTCCATCGGCTGCGGCCTCGCCGCGCGGGTGCTCCTGCCCCACCTCGAGGATCCGCTGACGGCGTACCCCGCCCTCGCCGCGCTGGTTCTTCCTCCCTGGCTCGCAGCTTTCTTCACCCTCGCCCTCTTCGCCACCGTCATGTCGACCCTGGATTCCTATCTCTTCCTGTCGGCCGCCACGGCGGGTCATGATCTGGCGACACGCACATCCTCGCCGGAAGAGGTGCTCCGCCGCACCCGTTGGGGTCTGGTTGCTTCGGCCGTCCTCGCCTCGGCCGGAGCGCTGTTGTTCAGCTCCGCGGTGACGGTCTGGCACCACGTCGGTTCGGTGGTGACCTCGGCGTTGTTGCTGCCTGTGGTGGGTGTTCACCTGCCGCCGCGCTGGCGCTACAGCCCAACCGCCGCCACAGCGGCCATGATCGGAGCCGCCGCCGTCGCGATCGGGTGGATCCTTGCCGCCGGCGATTCGGGATACCCCTTCGGCATCGAACCCATGTTCCCGGCCATGGGGATTTCTGTGGCGGTGTGGGTGGTGGATCGGATAACTCGACGCGGCTCCGAGCGGTGATCCGAACGCAGCAGCGGTATGGGGATTCAATCGGCTCCGGCCTTCTGAGTCGCCCCTGGCGACCCAGCGTCGCCCAATCAGCGTGGTCGTTCGGGGGTAACTGGACGGGCGGCGACCACGCTGATTGAGCGAGCGGCGGCCTGCTTCGTGGCCGGGAGAGATAACCCGGGTGGGTGTTACCCGAGGGAGCCCGGTACGGCATTGTGCGGATCGTGACACGAACCGGGACGGGAAGCCGGCACAATGCCGGACCCGGCACCCCGCCGCACGCCGTATGCCTGTGGAGGCGCGATACTGTTCGCTGTCACTGCCCCTGTGTCTGCATCGGACGCTGCCCCTGCCGCTGCTCCTGCCGCAGCAGTTCGATATCGGGATCGATTGAAAGCGTACAATTCTCTCCAGGAGGATGCAATGCTCCCCATACTCGACAACGAAGGCATGCGCGAGGCGGATCGACGCACAATCGAGGACCTCGGCGTCCCCGGGATCGTACTCATGGAAAACGCCGCCACCGGTGTTGTCGACGCGATCCGGGAGACCTTCCCCGACGCCCGTCGCATTCTCGTCATCTGCGGTCCCGGCAACAACGGCGGTGACGGATTCGCCGCCGCACGCCACCTCCACAACGGTGGTCTCGATGTCCAGCTCTGCCTCCTCGGCGACCCGGGCAGGCTCAGTACTGACGCCGCCACCAACCATCAGCTCGCCGAGGCATTCGGCATCCCCATGGCTATCGTCGAGGACGACGATCTCTCCGTCATCGAAGCCCAGCTGGACGACTGGCCGACCGATCTGGTCGTGGACGCGCTCCTCGGCACGGGAACCGATCGGCCACTCACCGGCCGTTTCGCCGATCTGGTTGACATGGTGGCCGCATCCGGCATCCCGGTGGTGGCGGTTGATGTCCCCACCGGACTCAACGGCGGCTCGTCAGAGATCCCCGGCACCCACCTGCCGGCCGATCTCACGGTGACCTTTGCCTCACTCAAAATCTGTCACGCTCTCCCCCCCGCCTGCGTCAGCTGCGGCGAGGTAGCCGTTGTCGACATCGGCATTCCCCCCACCGCCATCGAAACGGGGTGTTCACTGCGGATGACCGAGAGCGACGACATCACCCTCATGCTTCCTTCCCGAAGTCCGGATGCCCACAAGGGTCGTTTCGGCCATCTCCTGATCGTTGCCGGCTCGCCCGGTCGGGGCGGCGCGGTGGCGATGGCCGCCAAGTCGGCGGTGGTCATCGGTTCCGGCCTGGTCACCATGGCGGTGCCCGAACCGGTGGTTCCGGTGGTCGATGCCGCCTGCCTCGAAGCCATGACCCACACCCTTTTCTCAGACGACACCGGAGCAGTCGCCGGAGAAAAGGGGCTCGAGGACATTCTCGATCGGATGACCGCAATTGCAGCCGGACCGGGTCTGGGAACCGGAGACGGAGCGGACAAAACCATCACCTGGCTGCTGGACAACTGGAACGGCCCCCTGCTGCTCGACGCCGACGCGATCAATCTCCTCGCAGGGTCGCCAGAACGACTGGCGGGCCGCGAGATCCCAGCGGTGCTCACACCCCACCCGGGAGAGCTCGCCCGGCTCCTCGGATCGGCCACCCCCGATGTCGTCGCCGATCGACTGGCCGCAGCGCGTGAGGCGGCGCGACGATCCGGCGCCATCGTGATCGCGAAGGGCTACGGCTCCATCATTGCCGAGCCCGAAGGACAGGCATGGGTCAATCCAACCGGCGATGTTGGTCTCGCTTCGGGGGGGTCGGGTGACGTCCTCACCGGAACCATCGGCGCCCTGCTCGCCCAGGGTGTCGAACCTCTCCGAGCCGCTCTTGTCGGCTGCTGGCTGCACGGAAGGGCCGGCGAGATCGGAGGCGAGATCTACCCCGCCGCAGTCCCTGCGAGCGAGCTCCCGGGCCTGCTCGCCGACGCATGGCAGCAACTCGAGGAAGCGGCCGAGGAATGAGCCCCGACAACCGTTCAGCCGGCGCCGAGTCGTTCGAGAGTCGGTCCGCCGAGGCCACCGAGTCTCGGGGCGAGGATCTCGTAGATCGGCTCGAGCCCGGAGATGTCGTCCTCCTCGAGGGCGATCTGGCCGCCGGAAAGACAACCCTGGTACGTGGTCTGGTCCGAGCCCTCGGCGGGAACGAAGGCGATGTTTCGTCACCCACCTTCGTCCTTCTCCAGAGCTACCGGTGCGATCGCGGGTCCATCACAACCGTCCACCACGTCGATCTCTACCGCCTCGGCGAGGAGATCTCCGATCTCCGCGAGATCGGTATCGAGGAGGTGCTCTCCGACCCAACCGCCGTCATCGCGGTGGAGTGGCCCAAGGATGTCCTCGCCACCTGGATCCCGGGCGATGCGAGGGTGTGGCGGGTCGCGATCACGACCGCGGACGACGATTCACGTAAGATCGAGATACAGCCCCCGCCCTGACCCGAAGCGAGCGCCCGAATCGCAAAAACGCAAAGAACACATCGCAGTTTCACCGCAAAGATCGCCAAGAACGCGAAGAACATCGCAAAGAACATCGCGTTTAAGAGCCATCGCACCATCGCACGGAGAAACCGCAGATAGCGCAGATCGCGGATTGAAAAACCACGGTCCCACCCACCGGCTGGTTTCCGGGATGGAACTGTCAACTGTCGACTGTTGACTCTCAGGCCGCCAGGATTCCCCCGTCAACCGGGATGACGGCGCCGGTCATCCATGACGACGCGTCGGAGAGCAGAAAGAGCACCATGGCCGAAATGTCCCGCGGTTGACCGATCCTCCCCAACGGGTGCATGGCCCCCATCCCTTCGACATCTTCGCGGCTCATCCCTCTTCCGTCGTGGATCGGGGTGTCCACCACCGCGGGCATGATGGCGTTGACCCGAACCGACGGCGCCCACTCGAGGGCGAGACAACGGGTCATGTGGTTGAGCGCAGCCTTCGACGCGTTGTACGCCATCATTCCCGGGATCGCTCGATCGGCCAACGACGACGAGATATTGACCACCGCCGGGTTCTCGCCGTCTCTGAGCATCGGTCCGAGCCCGCGGCAGAGAAGGTAGGGGCCACGCACATTGATCTCGAAGACCCTGTCCCAGGCATCCGGTTCGGTGTCCTCGAGAGTCGCCATGGGGGCGATCCCGGCGTTGTTGACCAGACCGTCGACCGCGCCCCACCTCGCCTTCACGGCCCCCGCCAGACCCTCGACCTGGCCGGCATCCGAAACATCGCACGCGTACCACCAGGCACGATCGCCGAGCTCGGCCGACACCTCGGCCAGCACCTCTCCCCGCCGTGCCACGAGACAGACTTCCGCGCCCGCCTCGTGCAGCAAATGGGCCGCATCGAGGCCGATCCCGCTCGACGAGCCCGTAACGATCACCCTGCGATTCCGTATTTCCAGCATGGATCCTCCGTTGATCTTCCAGCGGCGGCCGAGCGGGGCTCGAACTCCGAATGGGTATCATGGGAGAGTTCGATGACCACATACGAGTCCATCTCCCCAGCGAGCTGCCGCCGCCTCGTACAACCATCCGGCACCGCCGGCATTCCCGGTTTGTGCGACGAGCATTGTGGAGGAAGTCGCCGATGAGTGGCTTGTGGGTATTGATCGCGATTCTCGGCCCTCCGGTCGCAGCTCTGGTGGCGCATTTCCTGCTCGCATCGCGCGAGATCAATCCATGGGCGGCCATCGGACTCAACGCCCTCAGCCCGGGCGCCGGGCTCGCCGCCGCCGGTCGCCCAACTCTCGAAGCGGCCCTCGCTGTCCTCATGGCTCAGGCCAGCCTGCTCATCGCCGGCACCACGGGTTCGCTCATCGCTTTCGTCCCGTTCATGGTGGTGGGAGGTCTCTGGGCCTCGGTCCACACGCCGTACAATCCGATCACCTTGGCATCGGGCGCCCTGGACGCATCCTCCGGGTCATCCTCCAGATCGCTGGAATCCGCGGTCGGAGCCATGCCGCGACAATCCGACGTCCCGAAGAAAGAATCCGACACACCCGACAACGGCGACGAGCCCGAATCCGGCTACGCCGTCGAGGTGAGATGCACCGAGTGCGGCGCCGAGGTCTCGGTGCCCGTCCTCCATCACATGGCGCACTGCACCTTCTGCGGCAGCGACCATCTTCTGGTGGGCCAGGAGGAGACCCTCTACCTGACCCTCCCCGAGCGAACGCCGACGGAGACCGAGCTCAAGGAGGCGCTCCTCGATCACTATCGCTACCGGCATTATCTCAAGCTCTATCAGGCGTCGGTTCCCATGTTGCAGGTCGCTGCAACCGAGGTCTCAGCATCCGGAGCACTGGTCTCCCGTCCGGAGGCTGACGCCGCAGCGGCCGCCGCGGAGGCCATGGTCGCCAAAAAGGCGGATGCCTATCGCGCCAAGCTCAAGCGCCAACTCCACCTCGGACGCACCCGCCGCTTCCTGTCGCCCTATCGGCACGGGATGGGGACCCTCTTCCAGGCCGATTTCGGTCGCCGCAAGGGGGACCACGAGAAGATCCTCGGTTTCAAGATCGGCACCATCGAAGCCTCCGCCTCCGCTTCCTCCGTCCTCGATCTGCCCGAGATGGGCAAGCTGACCTATCTGCGGGCCCTCCGGCCCGCAGCCGACTGTGGATCGGGTGAGCGCACCTTGTCCCTCGATCTGGACGAAGAGGTTCTGAAACGGGCCTTCGGCCGTCTCGACCGCAAACAACTCGATCGCTCCATCAGCACCATCCGCCTCGGATCCCGCTTCGTCCATGAGATCAACGCCGTCGTCTGGCGACCGTGGTGGATCGTCGACGTCACCGGCCCGCGCATCCACGAAACCCTGCTGGTCGACAGCGCATCCGCCTCCGTCATCGGCGCCGCCCCGATTTTCGACCATGACGTCCTGCTCACCGAGCTCCCGGAGCCGGCGCGTGATCCCGGTCGAGGCCTCCACTTTGTTCCCATGGAGTGCCCGACCTGCGGCGACGAGTTCGACTTCGACAGCGACGCGGTGGTTCACTTCTGCCACAACTGCCACCGCGTCTGCCGGGTCTCGGGCAGCCGCAAGGAAGTGGTCGACTACTCGCGCACCGAGACCATCGATGGCGGGTTCGACCTCGTGCCCTTCTGGCTCTTTCCTCTCAGAATCCGAACCGGCGGCGGCGAGCTCATCACCGATCTCGCACATCTCAAAGACGGCATCGACGGCACCATGGACCAGATCGGCGACGATGCCCCCACACGCCAGCACGGGATCTACGTTCCCGCCGTCCGCTGCATCAACTCGCGACTCATGGGCCAAGCATTCAACCGGCTCTTCGATCACACCGTTCGGCAGCGTTTTCGCCTGGTACACCAACGCTGGCCCCTCGATGTCGAGCCACGACCGTGGTCGATCCATCTCGACGAACCCGAAGCCCGGAAGCTCACACCGCTCTATCTGGCCAACGCCTTCGGCCGAAGAGACCTCGCCCGGGTCAAGGTCGACCAGGTCGCCGACTGGCTCTTCGAAGCTGAACAGGAGACCGAAGGGCGGCTCGTCTATCTGCCCATCCCCGAGGTGGTCACGAATCCGTTCCGGCGCTATCTCGGACGGTTCCGCGGTCAGGCGCTGCGGAAGGCGACCAGAGGCCCTAGCCATCCTTGAGCAACTCCGAGTTCTCCGAGAGGTCCAGAGAATCGGTCGTTCGGCGACCGATTCTCTGGACCTCTCGGAGTTGGGTTATCCTTGAAGCTCAGAAAACACCAACACGGAGGAGCCATGGCAGCCGAAATCTTCACCAGCGACTGGGCCGATCTCTGGGCCGACGCCATCAATGCCAACGACGACTACAAAAAGGCCGCCACCAAATGGGAGGGCGCCATCGGGATGATCATGACCGTCGATGGCGACATGGGAATCCCCGAGGAACGTATCGTCATCGCTGATCTCTGGCACGGCGATTGCCGCGGCGCCGCCACCGCCTCCCAGGCCGAGCTCGACGAAGCGCCGTACCACATCAAGGCCAACCCATCGACGTGGAAAAGCGTGCTTGCCGGCAAGACCGACCCCATCGTCGGTCTCATGGGCGGCAAGCTCAAGCTCTCCAAAGGCAGCCTGTTTGCACTTCTCCCTTACGCGAAGGCCGCGAAAGAACTCGTCAACTCCGCCATTGCGGTTGATACCAACTACCCCGACGGCTGGGACTGACCGGCAGCGGCAGCGGCAGTGAACAGTATCGCGCCTCCACAGGCAAACGGCGTGCGGCGGGGTGCCGGGTCCGGCGTCCGAAACCGTACCAGGACACGAAAACCACCGCTCACCGGGAGGGCGGGGTTTGACATTGTGCTCCCAGGAACCATCCCGCAAGGCATGACCTTCCGCACAATGTCATACCGGGCACTCCACGGCGACGACGCCGTGAGCATCTCTTCCCGCTAGCCAGGAGGCCGCCGGCGCGCGGGCAGCGTGGTCGACACCCTCCACAGAACGCAGGATAACGGCGTGCGGCGGGGTGCCGGGTCCGGCATTTTGCCGGCGTCCCGCTCCGGCACGCGTCACGTATCACAAAATGCCGTACCGGGCTCCCTCGGGCAACACCCTCTCGGGTCATCTCTCCCGGCCACGAATGAGGCCGCCGGCGCACGGGCAGCGTGGTCACCGCCATTCCTATCCCAGCCCGAATGACCACGCTGCCCGTGCGACGCTGGGTCGCCAAAGGCGACTCAGAAGGCCGGAGTTGATAGAACCCGTCTCCGGAGCAACGGCAGGTGCGATCCCGACATGGTTCCATCATCGCTGTTGCCCGAGAGTGCCCCCCTTGACAATGTTCGGCGTTACTTTCCACCCGACCGAAACGCCCCGCGAGGCCGAACATTGATCAAGGACGGCACGTCCGATCAAGGCCAATCCGACGTGCTCCCTAGAAAAACGCTCACCGGGGCGGGCCGCACTCCCAGTCACCACCGAACGGCCACGCTGATTGGGCGACGCCGGGCCGCCGCGGCCCGGAAGGCCGGGCACGATGGACGACCCTAGTGACCGTGACCGCAGCCGTCACCTTTGCCGTGAATCCGGCCGATGCTTCTCACGCCATGAGCAGGCTGGAAGCCTGCTCCACAAAGCCGCTTCAATCACCTTCTTTGCGACGGTTCTGGGGGTGGACCTCCAGCCTGGCGATGGTAGTGGGAGTGGTTTTCCTCGGCCGGGCGAAGATCCGAGCGAAACCTGCCAGCCTGCCCTCCAGACACCTACCGGCAAGGAGAATGTCACCACGCAGTCAGAGAACCCTCAATCCCCGCGGCGCCCACTCTCGATTGCGATGGCTTTGCGATGCCTTCGCGTCCTTTGCGTCCTTGCGGTTCAACCGTGCGATGGACCGATTCCACCCCCTACTCCCCAAGCCTCGCCATCAACGCAGCATAGATCTCGATCCCCTGCCACAGGTTGCCGAGCCTGAGATTTTCATTCGGCGCGTGCTGGTTGTTGTCGTGGTTGGCGATGGGCACGACCACGATCGGAGGCTCACCGAGGATCTCGGAAAAGACCACCAGCGGCAAGCTGCCGCCCATCCCGGGTGTGAGCACGATGGGTCCCTCCACCGCCCCGTCGACGATCCGAGCCACATCCCGCGAGACGGGCAGGTCCATGTCGGTCCACAGGGCCGGGTAGCCCATTTTCCAGTCGAGCCAGAGAACTTTCTCGTGTGTTCGTCTCACGGCCTCATCGGGCTCGGAGTGGACGATGTGAAAACCCTGTTTCCGAATGTGGGCCTCGGTGGCTTCTCGAATCGCTTTTGGGGTCACATCGGGGACGAGACGAAAGCCCACCACCGCCCTGGCCTCTGGAGAGATCGCGTTCTTGGCCTTGGCTCCGACCGCACCGACCGAGAACCCGAGAAGGTTGATGGCCGGCCGTGAGATCCGAACCCCTAGCGGTGTCGGCTGGCCCTCGGTCCATCCGAGGGCGAGATCCTCCTTGAGCTTCTCTTCCACCGTCGGCGCCGCCGCGATGGCCGCCCGGGCGGTCTCACCGAGGGGGCGAACGAGATCGTCGATGCCGTCGATCAACAGGTTGCCTTCGGGGTCGCGCATGGTCGAGATCAATGTCACGAGCTGCATCCCGGGATCCGGCGCCCAGTTGCCGTAGTGGCCCGAGTGGAGCGCCACCGAAGGACCGTACGCCGTCATGTGAACCGATGTTACCCCTCGCACGCCGTAGACCACCTGGGGAAGCCGTGTCTGGTGCATGGGTCCGTCGCAGAAGATCCACAGATCGGCCTCGAGGCGCTCACGGTTGGCACGGAGGATCTCGGCAATGTGCGGCGATCCGCGCTCCTCCTCGCCGTCGAGAACCAGCTTGATGTTGACGCTCGGGACGATCCCGGAGGCGTCGAGAGCATCAACGGCCGAGAGCAGCGCCACAATCGAGACCTTGTCGTCCGAGGCCGAGCGCCCGTAGAGCCGCCAGTTCGGATCAAGGGGCGGCGACAGTTCGTCCACGGAGACTTCGGCGGCGCCATTTTCGACCTTGCCTTCCCGGATGAGTACCCGCCAGGGGTCACTGTGCCAGAGCTCGGACACGACCGGCTGGCCGTCGTAGTGAGCGTAGAAGACCACCGTCCGTTCGGCCCCCTCGCTGGAACGTTCCGCGAAAACAACCGGCGGCCCGCCCTCGGCCCGAAGCAGGGACACGTCGAAACGGCGGGCGTCGAGCAGCCCGGTCAGGTGGACGGCATTGCGCTCCATGGCCTCGAGATCGGCAGCGATGTTCGGCAGGGCCACGAACTCGGCGAGCTCTGTGACGATCTCGACTTCGTGCCCGCTGCGGTGGTTACGAACCGCTTCGAGGATCGACTCAGCAGAGGGCTCCCCCGCCCCGACCGCGAACCCGGTTCTCACCAACATCACAACGAACACAAGTACGCATCGGGACTTCACGGTACACCCCCCTCCGGATCTCTCAGGGAACATGGTAGTCGATCGACCGCACGAGCCCCGAACAGATGACTCAGAGCAGGCTCAGCGCCTCGTTGTCGAGACGCTTTTCATCCAACGGGATCGGTTCCCCGGTCTCGAGATGCCGGCGCGGGCGAACGGGTTAACCCGAAGTATTCATGAGGTTTCGTCGCGAGGGCAGCGAGGCGCCGATGCCAGTCGAGTTTTCTCACCTTTGGGCGCGGCTTGTACTTGACGGTACGTTCGCTGGCACCGCTCCGCGGCTTGCGTCTCTCCGCTGGCGCTCCGAGGTGAGCACCCCAAGGTGAGAAAACTCGGCTGGCGCGGATGCATCGTTGGCCGCAGCAGACAGCTCATGAATACTTCGGTTAAAGCCTTCAGTGCCTCGCCGTCGGTTCCTGCGAACAACCAATTGATGCGCCGCCGATCGGATCGCCGGGTGGGGCGGCTACCGGTCGCCCGGTTTCACCAGGATTCCACTCACGGAGATCGCGGAAGCGCCCGATGTCGTCCCGTAAACTGACGAGGTGGCTCCGCTGGGCGCCCTCGGCCCCGGCCGCCTCGGTCTCGACCATGATCTGAATCTCGGCGAGAACCGCATCCAGGCGAGAACGAACCTGGGGCGGCGTGCCGGGATCGACGATCCGGCCGACCACGCGATCCACCACCACTCTCTGGACCAGACGCCGGATCTCCGCCTGATCGGGCGAAAGAGCGTGTTCGTTGAAGGCGGCGTCCTTGAGGTATTCCAGCACCTCTTCGAGGGTAGGCATGGTCAGATCGTGAAGCGATTGATCTATGAGGCGGGCACAACGCTCCGGGGCCAGAATGGAAACGACCACCAGATCAGCTGCGGTGGCGGCCGCGCCCAATCTGTCGAAGACCGGCGCCGTGGCTGATGCCAGCTCTTCGCGTGATCGCTCGTACCCGAATGCGGTCGGCGCCAGGAGATCGGAAACCGAACCCGGCACCATGAGAACCGTCGGATCCAAACCACGGAGGACGGAGGACAGGGCTCGGCGCTGGTGATCGCCGGCGACCGGTTCGGGCCCGGTCTGTCCATCGCCGCGGACCGCGTAGGTGTAGGTCACACCGCCGATGAGCTTGGCCGCGGCGGTTAACTGATATCGGTGGTAGAGGTAGAGCGGGCTGAAGACCTCGACCAGCCGCGACAACGGTTGGCCCATTGCGAGATTGGACTCGCCGAACCGGTTCATGGCGATCCGGCGAACCTCGAAGGCGTGATCGAGGGCCGCCGCGGCGTCGTCGCCGTTGTCCCAGAGGTGGGCTCGCGGGTGGGCCGAGCCCGACGGACGGGCATCGGCATCTGACATGAAGGCGAGCCTGCGTTCGAGACCGTCATCGATGATGGCTTCGAGGAGTTCGTCCTCGGTCTGGTGCGGCGTCGGTTGCGCATAGGCATAACGAACGGTGTGAACGTCCCAGTCCCCCACCCCGACCCCATAAGCGTCGCTGAGATCCAGATCCCCATCCCGGTCGATCTTGACCAACGGCGCAGGGTAGTCCATCACCGACGCGCGGCCGCCATAGGTGCTCGCGGCAAAATTGTGGGTGAATCCGAGGGTGTGACCCACCTCGTGGGCCGAGAGCTGCCTGATTCTCGCCAGGGCGATCTGGACCGGATCGTCGGGCCCGCCGTTCCCGGTGGCTTCGGCACCCACCAGCCCTTCCATGAGCAACCGATCGTGCCGCACGCGCAACGAACCCAGCGAGACGTGGGCCTTGATCATCTCTCCCGTGCGGGGATCAACCACTCCGCCGCCGTAGGACCAGCCACGGGTCGAACGGTGGACCCACTGGATGACGTTGTAGCGAATATCGAGGGGGTGGACTCCCTCGGGCAGGACCTCGACCCGGTAGCCATCGATGAAACCCGCGGCCTCATAAGCTTCCGCCCACCACGAAGCGCCCTCCACGAGAGCGCCCCGCACCGGCTCCGGGGCTCCCCGATCGACGTAGTAGACGATCGGTTCGACGGCGGTTGACCGCTCGGCATCGGGATCAGTCTTCTCCAGCCGGTGGCGGACGATCCACCGGGTTTCGATGGGCTGATCCAACGGCGCCGCGTAGTCGGCGAAGACCACCGGTGAAGATCCCGCGCGGGGATCGAAACGGCGCGGCGTGTACCCGTGGCCGGGCAGACGGATCAACGAGTGGTGCTGGACCAGGGTCACAGCCTCCGCCGTGGGCGCGGTTGCCTGCACGAGCTCGCCGACCTTGTCGCCGGTGTAGGTCAGGACCGCCTCGAGCTCCAGATTGTCCGGAAAGGCCAGGAAGGCATCGACGTCGACCACGCTTCGGCCGGTGTCGAGCTTGAAGCTCCCCTGCCGGGTATCCCGGAGCCTGGCCACGACACCGTGAGCGTCGCGGATCATGAAGCTCGTCAGATCAACCAATGTGCGGCCGTCCGAATCCCGGGCGGCGATCTTCTCGGCCCACAGGACCGATGTTGCGAAGGACTGACGAACCGCCCGGGCCTCGTCCGGATTCTCGGTCAGAGCGCGGAAACGGGTATTGATCTCTTCGAGCAGCACCCGCTGACCCAGACGCCGCAGGTGGACCAGGCGAGCCGGGCCGAGTTGGCCCCGATCGAGTCCCACGGGGTTTGAACCGAGACCCGTGAGCAGACCCTCGACGTAGAGGTATTCACCCGCGATTCCGCGCTCTCCCGGCGCCGGAACCTCGAGATAGATCTTTCCCCGATCGCGGTCGAGCCAGGCCGTCAGCAAGCCATCGGCACGTTCGAGGCCGGCGGTTTTCTCGGCGATGGTGGGTATTGGTTCCTCGGCGGCCGCGACAAGGGTTGTCAGAGCGAAAAACAGGATTCCGGTGGCAATCGTTCTCATCGGATATTTCTCCATCGAATGGTTCACAACAGAAGGGAATTGTCACCCTGAGCGAACGAAGCGACTCGAAGGGTCCCCTGAAGCAGACCCGACGTCGACATGATAAGCGCACTTCCAATCCTCGGGGGACCCGCGACTCCGCCCTTTGGGCTCCACTCCCAATGACAAACTCACCCGGAACAAAAGCGCGGCAAGTTGATAGCTTGCCGCTACAAAGGCACTCGATCCATTGTAGGGGCGAGCTTCCGGGTTGCCATTGTGGGGGCGAGCTTCCAGTTTGCCATCCAGAGGCGTCCCGGTCGATCTCGACGCCAACCATGACCTCATCGCCCCATGAATAGGCTGGAAGCCTGTTCCACAATGGAGCCCTGCCTGCTTTCCGGCACATGCCTTCCCGCCTCCGTTCGAGTCGGCGGTCCGTCGCTCCATGAGCAGGCTGGAAGCCTGCTCCACAAGACTCCGCAGTTCAACAGAGGTATTCTCATGCCTGTTTTCACCTGCGATGGCTTTGCGGAACCTTTGCGTCCCTCGCGCCCTCGCGGTTCAACCCTGCGATGGTGCAATCCGGCTCCGCCGTACCAGGCTGGAGCTCGGCGTTCCCAGGGCCATCTTCTGGAGTCTCCTCCAACCGGAACCCTGACCTGCGATGATTGTGGAGCGGGCTTCCAGCCTGCCCTTCACAGACCTTCCGGTTGCCGTTGGTGGACCTCGCAGCTCCGTCACCCCATGAGCAGGCTGGAAGCCTGCTCCACAATCGAACCCGGCCCGTTGTGCTCGAGCTTGGTCGTCATGAATGCTCCAGTGGGTCACGACCGATCAGGTCAGATCCGGGGGCAGTGTAACCCGCCCGTTCGTCCCGGTTTCCGGCCAAACCCAACACTCATTCCCTGGGTCCCGTATCGTGGACGAGGAGGTTCCCATGAATTCGAGTTTGTTTCGAGCTGTCTGCGTTGCCGGTGTCGCCTCTGTCGCGTTCTCCGGGGCCGCTATCGCACAGGAAGGGTCCATCAGCATTTCGAACTTTCCCGAGATCCAAACCGTCGACGGCGGTGTCGAAATCGCGGAGCCCATCCCATCCAACGAAATGATCCGGTTCCCCGACATCACTGTGACGACTGTGCAACGTCACCAAACCAACCGTTTGATCTCGGGCGGGGTCCTCGAAACAGGTCCATTCACGGCAGTATCACTCAGCCTCGGCGGGTTCGTCGAGGGAACACCGCCTGAGCCCGCCGTCATCGGCGCGGTGCTCGTTCCGGACGAAGACTTTGTTCTCGAGGCCCTCAAGGAGGGAGTCTTCCTCTTTCCGATCGAAGTGACCATGACGATACCTCAGGAGTCACTACCCTACGTAGGGGCCAGATCGGAGTCCCACCAACTGACCTTCCCTCGCTACCGCGTGTACTTCTACAACACAAGCCAGCGCACCGTGAAAACGCAGCTCTATGCATTTCTGATGAACTGAAATCTGTTTCCAATCGTCATCCCACGCTCAGGGTTCAGCACGAGCGAATGCAACACGAAGTCTCTGTTCGCGTAGAATCCTCATTGAAATGAACGGCTCACGATCGGCTGGTCTCGTCCTCAGGTGCACCGTCGCCGGCATCCTCGCCGGAACGGTCCCGTGTTCGGCAGGGAGCCCGGACTCCATCGACTTCGCCCACATCTCCCTCGAGGAAGGGCTCTCGCAGAGCATCATCGAGCAGATCACCCAGGACCGGATGGGGTTCATGTGGTTCGCCACCGAGGACGGCCTCAACCGGTTTGACGGGTATCGCTTCACCCTCCACAAGAATGTACCCGGCGATCCGGAGAGCCTCAGCTACAATGAACTCAAGGCACTCTGCGAGGATCGCGAAGGCAATCTTTGGATCGGTATTTTCTCAAGCGGCCTCAACCGATTCGATCCCAAGACCGAGAAGGTCGTCCGCTACCAGCACGACGTCGCCCAACCTGACAGCCTCGGCGCCGACACGGTCCGCAGCATCCTCGAGGACAGCTCCGGGAGGTTGTGGGTCGGAACCGAGGGCGGCGGCCTCGACCTCTTCGATCGCGATAACGGCACCTTTGTGCACCACCGCGCAGACCCCGACGCGTCCGGCGCCATCAGCCATGACGATGTGCGGGCGATCTTCCAGGACCGCGACGGCGTCCTTTGGATCGGCACCAACGGCGGAGGTCTCAACCGTTTCGACGCCGACCGGGGACTCTTCACCGCCTACCGTCACTCGGCCGAAGACCCCGACAGCCTCAGCGACGACAGAGTCTTCGCCATCCACGAGGACCACACCGGGATCCTCTGGGTCGGTACCTACGGCGGAGGTTTGGACGCGTTCGACCGGACGACCGGTCGATTCACCCACCATGCGAGCGATCCCGCCGACCGGACGACCCTCGGCAGCAATCTCGTCAAGTCGCTCTGCGAGGACCACGAGGGAACCCTGTGGGTGGGAACCGACGGCGGCGGGCTCAGTCGTTTCCACCGCGACAGCCGGACCTTCTCCAGGTACCGGCACGATCCTACCAACCCCTACAGCCTGAGCGCCGATCGCGTCTACGCCGTATATGAGGACAGATCGCACGTCCTTTGGGTGGGCACCTATGGCGGCGGGCTCAACTATTTTGATGTTTCGAGAAAGAAATTCAACCGCTTCGGGAACGATCCTGACGATGACAACTCACTCAGCCACAACATCGTGTGGTCGTTTCACGAGGATCCCGACGGCGTGCTTTGGGTCGGAACTGACAGCGGCGGATTGAACCGTTTGGATCGCTCCACGGGACGGTGGCGACGGTTCACTCATCGACCGGACGATCCCACGAGCCTCAGTCACAACACTGTTCGCGTGGTCTTCGGCGACCGGGAGGGCCGGCTCTGGGTCGGCACCCATGGCGGGGGGCTGAATCGTCTCGACCGAGAAACGGGTCGATTCACCCACTACCGCCACGATCCCGACGACCCGGCGTCCTTGGGCCACGACGAGCTTCGGTCGATTTCCCAGGACAGCTCGGGCTCGATCTGGATCGGCACCTTCGGCGCCGGGATCGACCGGCTCGACACCGCCACGGGAGAGTTCACTCATTTTCGTCACGACCCGGACGACCCGGCGAGCCTCAGCCACGACTTCATCCGATTCATTTTCGAAGACAGCCGAGGGGCGCTCTGGGTGGGAACCCAGGGCGGCGGACTGAACCGACTCGATCCGGGCAGCTCCGAATTCGTCCACTATCGTTCCGATCCCGACGACCCCACGAGCATCAGCACCGATCATGTATTCGCCGTCCACGAGGACGAGAGCGGCACGATGTGGTTCGGGACCTTCGGCGGGGGGATCAACCGACTCGACCGAAAAACCGGACGGTTCAAACGCTATCGCGAAGCCGACGGACTCGCCGCCGATTCCGTTTATGCGATGCTCGAGGACCACCTGGGTACGCTGTGGATCAGCACCACGAAGGGCCTGTCGCGTTTCGATCCCGTCACCGAGTTGTTTCGCAACTTCGATGTGCGCGACGGTCTCCAGAGCAACGAGTTCAACGGTGGATCCGCATATCGGAGCGCGAAGGGCGAGCTCTTCTTCGGTGGCATCAACGGGTTCAACGCGTTTTTCCCGCACCAGATCCGCATTAACTCAGAGGTGCCCAAAGTCGTGGTCACCGACATCCAGCTCTTCAACCGGTCCATCGGTGTCGGCGAAATCGTGGATGGCCGGGTTCTGCTGGAAAACCCGATCACCTCCACCGATCACATCGAGCTTTCCCACCGCGACAACGTCGTCACCCTCGAGTTTGCGGCGCTCCACTACAGCTCACCGGGGAAAAATCTCTACGCCTACCGGATGGAGGGTTTCAGCGACGACTGGGTCTCGGTTTCGGCCGATCGACGTTTTGCCACCTTCACCGATCTGCGCCCGGGTCACTACCTGTTCAGCGTCCGCGGAGCGAACAGCGATGGTTTCTGGAACGACGTGGCGACCTCCCTCGCGATCACGGTCAAACCGCCGTTCTGGGCGACCTGGTGGTTCCGCCTGGCCGGCCTGGTCGCGGTGGCCGGCCTCGCGTTGGCAGTTACACAGAGTCGTCTCCGTGGCGTCAGGATGAAAACCCAACTTGACGCGGCCCACGATGCGCAGATGGCGATCATGCCGCAGTCAGCGCCCAAGGTCCCCGGATTCGACATCGCAGGGGCGTGGATCCCGGCGTACGGGGTCGGGGGGGACTTCTACGATTACTTCTGGCTCGAATCCGAACCACGGCGTCTCTGTATCGTGGTGGCGGATGTCGCAGGCAAGGGGATGGGCGCCGCCATGAACGCGGTCATGTCCGACGGCATGGTATTTTCTCGAGCCCGCCAGACCGGCTCGGTGGAAGAGATCATGGACAGCCTCAACCGTTCGCTCTATCACAAGGTCGAGCGCCGCATGTTCACCGCCCTGTGCCTGGTGGTGCTCGACCCCGAGACCCGCCTGCTCACATTCGCCGATGCCGGGCTCTGTGAACCGCTGCTCCGATCCGAGCGAGGCTGCGAGTACCTCTCCTCACCCGGTTCACGACTACCCCTCGGCGTGAAGCTGGAAGCACGGTACCAGTCCGCATCGGTGGCGCTGACCGAAGGAAACGTCGTGGTGTTGTTTACCGACGGCGTTCCGGAAGCGCAGAACCGCAGCCGCGAGCTCTACGGTTACGACGCCCCCCGTACTCTTCTTGCCGGCCTCGACATCGACGATCTGACGGCAGACGACATTGTCGAGCGTCTCATCGGCGATGTCCAATCGTTCTGCAACGGCGCCGAGGCCAGCGACGACATGGCGGTCGTGGTGATCAAGACCTAGCTCGTTCCCATCCAGAGACTCTGGTGGGGACGGTGTCGTTCCCGATTCAGAAACGAGTCCTTTAGGGCCTGCGACCACTTCGTTGCCGTAGCAACAACCGCCCAACCGGTTGAAGGGCAAAGGAGAAGTTTGTTCTTTGGGAGAGGTAGGTAACGCCGAGTTCTGCCCGGGGCTCGACCAGTTCCGGCCGCAGGTCGGTCGCTCTTGAGCTCAGGTTGATCGTATACTCAATGGCAGGAAGTTGCGCCGCGGTGGGCGATGTGTCGCACGGCGGCCGAAGACACGGGGAGCACTCTCCATGACTCGATGGCAAATCACGACTCTCCTCGCGGCCACGCTCTTCACCGCGGTCGCCGCTGCTGACACTATTCTCGAAGTGACTCCTCTCACCGACAGGGAGACGTACCTCGTCGGCGAGACGGTGCAGATCACGGTTCGCGCCTGCAACCCGCTGGATGTGTGGCACACCGAGGTCATGGGGTGCTCGATCTGTGTCGACCACGGATGCTTCTGCTGCGCTTACCTCAACATCGTGGACTCCAGCGGCGCCGAGGTGGCCTTCCTGGACGCTCCTCCCATGGGGTGTCCGGCGGTGTACATCGACTACGTATTCGCGCCGGGCGAATGCAGGGAGGTGTACTCGGCGTGGCAGCAGCTCGAGGGCGGGTACCCAGTGTACTTTCCGCATCAGCAAGGTGACCAGGTCCCACCGGGGATCTACAGCTTGCGCCTCGAGTGGACACCCGACCACCCAATATTCGAGTCGGCGCCCTTCGAGATCTCCGCCCTGCTTTTCGCCGACGGCTTCGAGGACGGCGACATCTCCTCGTGGGATGTCACCCAGCCCGAGTGGTAGGGAGCAGAGAACTTCTTGTTGAGCATGAGTTGACTTGGGCTTAGGCGTCAGCGACGACGGCGCTTCTACAACGGCGAGCCGTTCCGGTCGAGAAACTCCAGCACCCGTTCGTTGAATCGATCGACCTGGACAAGCGTGATGTCGTGCCCACAGTCGCTGAAGAGCTCGGTCTCGATCCGCGGTGCTACGCGGTTGATCTTGGCCACCGCCTCGGCGCCGGTGACCGAGTAGATCACCTCGTTTTCGCCGACCACGAAAAGCACCGGCAATTCGAAGCTCCTCCACTCCTCGTCGGTCAAGACCGTCGGGTGGACCATCTGCTTGAACTTGAAGCTCCGCAAACCGAGCCACGCGTTCTCCTCGGCATCCTCGACCATCTTGCGCTGTTCGGGAGTACCTTTGGCCGCGTCGTGGAGGGCCCAACGGACCATGCCCTTGGTGAAGTGTGGGTGGGGAATCAAGCACTTGATTCCCTTCGTAATGAAATCGCCGCTGAACCACGCCACCGTCGCGGCGGGAGCGACGAGGACCAGTCTCGTGAGCCGTTCCGGATGCGCAAGTCCGTACTGACCGGCGATCCAACCCCCATACGAGAGGCCGAGGAGGTTGACGTTATCTTCGAGACCCATCCGGACGAGGAGCTCATCCAACCACTCGACGAAATCCCCCGGCGTCGTCATGTTGCGGACATAGACGCTGCGGCCGAAGTCGAA
>JARFRM010000045.1 GCA_029287235.1 Thermoanaerobaculales bacterium | reverse complement strand
TGTGCTAGTTTTTGCGAGTAAATTGAGAGAGCTGCAGATGTCATCCCCACAGTCCATTCCGCGCTGGGTGGAACAGCTTCAGTCTGAAGGCCGGTATACCTTCACCCGGTCGGAGGCCGAGGCATTCACCGGCCGTTCGTTCGTGGCGGTCCAGTCAGCTCTGCGCAGGCTCAGGCAGCGCGGGTGCATCGTGAGCCCCCGCCGCGGGTTCTACGTTATCGTTCCTCCCGAGTACCGGACGGTTGGCTCGCCACCGGCAAGCTGGTTCATCGATCAGCTGATGGGCCACCTGGGCCAACCCTACTATGTCGGGTTGCTCACCGCAGCGGCGGCCCACGGCGCCGCCCATCAACAGCCGATGGTCTTCCAGGTCGTGACCTCCAAGCCAACGCGCGCCATGAGTGCGGGCAGGGTCAGCATCGAGCTCTTCATGAGCGGCAAGGTCGAACAAACTCCGGTGGTCGAGAAGCAAACCGAGACCGGAACCATGCGTGTCGCCACCGCAGAGGTCACTGCGTTCGACCTCGTACGATATCCGGCTGGGGCCGGGCACCTCAGCAACGTTGCGACGGTGCTCTCCGAGCTGGCAGAGCGAATCGACGTCGAAGCCCTTGTGACCCTGGCTCCGTCGATGCGACTTCCCGACGTCCAGCGACTTGGATTCCTTCTCGAGTCGGTCGGTACATCGGGACGCGCGGAGCCCTTGGCAGCCTGGCTCAGAGGCCATTGCCCTCGCACTGTACTTCTGCGCCCAGGAGGGTTACCTTCCGGAGATCGTGATCCACGCTGGCGCGTCCTAGTCAATGAGAAGTTGGAGCCGGACCTGTGATTCCTCGGGCGCACATCACCGCGTGGCGAGCCCACGCTCCGTGGCCTTCGAACGAGCAGGTGGAGCAGGATCTCGTCCTCTCCCGCGCACTGGTTGTCATGTTCCAGCATCCGACGGTCGCCGAATGCGCCGTGTTCAGGGGCGGCACCGCGCTGCACAAGCTTTTCTTCGAGGGGCCCGGCCGCTACTCGGAGGACATCGATCTCGTCCAGCGCAGCCCCGGTCCGATCGGTAAGCTCGTAGACGCGATCCGGGAGGTCCTGGACCCATGGCTGGGCAACCCCCGATGGAAGCAGGGCGCAGGGCGGTTCACTCTCGGATATCGCTTCGAGACCACCTTCGAGCCCACGGCGACCATGCGCCTGAAGGTGGAGATCAACACCCGCGAGCACTTCAGCGTCCTCGGCATCGTCCGCCGCGCCTGCGCAGTGGAGAACCCGTGGTTCCAAGGTGAGGCTGACATTCCCACCTATGAACTCGAAGAGCTTCTCGGCACCAAGATGCGCGCGCTTTTCCAGCGCAAGAAGGGACGGGACCTCTTCGACCTCTGGCTGGCCCTCGGCTCGACGGGCGGCGACCCGGATCGAGTTGTCGACTGCTTTCGGCGATACATGGAGAGCGACGGGACGACAGTGTCTCGGGCTCAGTTCGAGGCCAACCTCTCGCGCAAGCTCGGCGATCGGTCGTTCGTGGAGGACACACGATTCCTGATCCCGGCCGATGCGGGCTTCGACCCGCTGGTCGCCGCACGCTTCGTACAGGGCACCTTGATCGAAAGACTTCCCGGAGAGCCCTGGAAGGGTGATGGTTCAGCGAGATGACCGCGCTACAACCGGGAGGTCTCGGGTAAATGTGCTTGGCAGGCGACATCGAAGCGGAGCTGGAGGAGGCGTTGCAGCCGGGCCGGTTCATCGCCTACAACGCGAGCTTCGACTTCGTTCAGGAGCTCGAGGAGGTCCACACCCGACTCAAGGCGATGATCGGCGCGGGGGAAGGCGCGGCCGCAGCTGTCCATCTCGAGACGTTCATCGCCGCATGCTTCGAGAAGGTCGAGGAGATAGACGACTCAGGTGAAAGTCTCGGCCAGGTGGTCGAGGACCTTTTCTGCACCTGGGTTCGTGCCCGCCAGGCCGCTGAAGCACATTCCGCCGAGACGGTCGGCCTCCTCGTGAAGATCCGGGAGCTGGACCGTCTTGTCACGAGGATCTCGGCTGCGACTGCCACCGACCTCGAGGCGATCAGCGAGCATTCCTGCGAGGCAGCGGCCGACCTCCTCGCCACATCCCACCCCGAGCCCGCGGCATGCCTCTACCGCGCGATCGGGCTTGGAATCGTGAACGCCAAGCGGAGTAGATCGTACGACTCCGCGCTCATCCAGCTCGAACGTGCTCGCGACTGCTACCTCGCTGCCGGCCGAACGGACCTGTGGGAGGACCTTGTCGCAGACATCCGTCAGCGGCACCGTCGCAAGACCAGCTTCATGCCGGGCTTCGAGCGTGTGGCGGCGGGCGGTCCAGCACTGGAGCGAGAACCGTCGATACTTGAGCGTGCCAAGAGCAGATGGCCGAAGCTCGGGGGCGAGTGACGGGCATCCTCAGGGCGCGATGCCTCCGAACCGCAGCGTGATCACCATCGCCGCGAGGTCCCGCATACCTGCGTATCGGGCCCCCGCAACCAAACGAATAAACGCCGCCTTCGGGCGGCGTTTATTCGTTTGGTGTTCCTTGCCGATGAAGAATCGTGTGACGACGTCATCGCCGCGAAGCGGGGATGGTAGTCGGAACCGATTCTGAGTGGCTAGGCCTGGAGGAGCGACCGCAGGAAGCGACCGAAACTCCTTGCCGCTGGAAGATGCGAGCAACCACGCCGTGGTCGCAAAGCGAGTACGGCTGTGGGTGCCGGATCTTCGCGGCAAGGCTTCGAGGAACAGCCAAGGGCTACGACCCGAAAAACCCGACCACAGCAGCGGTTCGGCCACACCATTACCGCGAAGCAGGGATGGCGGTGGGCGTTCGCTGGTGGGAATCCTGCACTTTCATTGACGACTGTTCAGCAACTTTAGAACACCCTCCACCATGGCGCTGCGAGCACTCCCCCCGGGAGCCACTCCACGGCCTCTCCGGTGTGGAGAAGGAGACCCGACCTGGCGGTCCGACCGTACTCGGCTTTGAACGTCATCAGATGGCGGGCGTCCTTGACACCCGGTCTGTTGGTCGACTTGACCTCGATGGGAATGAGCTCGTCGGGCGTCTCGATCACGAAATCCACCTCTTCGCCGGTTGTGGTCCTCCAGTAGAGGATCTCCACCCGCCCGACTCTCCCGTCCCGCCAGGCAGCGAGATCGTGGTGGACGAGGTTCTCCAAATGGGCACCGGTCGGTCGATCAGCGCCTGCCAGATGCATTGCGAGACCGGTGTCGCTCCAGTAGAGCTTCGGTGATTTAATCAGTCGTTTGGTCCGGCTCACCGAGTAGGCCGCGAGACGCGTCAATATGTGCGACGTCTCGAGGAGATTGAGGTATCGATGGACAGTCGGCTGCGGCAGCGCCACGTCGCGGCCGAGCTCGGTTTGGTTGACGACCTGCCCGAGACGAAGACACGCCGCCTTCATGAGACGTCGAAAATCAGGCAGCCCCGAGATCGCCGACAACGACTGCAGGTCACGCTCGAGGTAGGTCCGGACATATCCGTCGAACCAGACCTCGCGCTGCTCGTCGTTCTCGAGCTCGAGGGCGGGCGTCGGGAATCCACCCTTCTGAGCCAAGCTTCCCCAGTCGTCCGGCTCAACCGGTTGACGACCTACGATCTCGGGCCAGTCATCGTCGGAAGCGGCGAGAAGCTCGTCCCAGATTCCGCACCGACCGAGGCCCAGAAGCTCTCTCCTCGTCATCGGCCAAAGTGTCAGATAGCTGGCGCGCCCGGCCAAGGACTCCGACACCCGATTCATCAGCAACAGATTGGCGGATCCCGTTAGGAGAAACCGACCGGCTCGCCGCTGCTCATCAATTGCGCGTTTGACCGCAAGCAGGATCCGGGGTTCCCGTTGGACCTCGTCGAGTGTGACGGGATGACTGCCCCCGACAAGCGAATCGGGATCGCGCCGGGCGAGGTCGACGATGTCGAGATCATCGAGGGTGAAGAACCTCCGTTCTCCCGGCAGGAGATCCCGCACCAACGTGCTCTTACCCGTCTGTCGGGCGCCGGTGACGACAACGGCCGGCATCACCGAGAGGCGCTCGGACAGGCTCTGTCCAACCATGCGAGGCTGTAGTAAATCATTCATGACTTGAATGATATCAATTCACGCCCGGGATCCCAAATCAATCGCGATCACACCAAGGTCGTATGTATCTCGATTGCGCGCACCCGGGAAGGCCAATCACTCAGACACACTTCGTTTCCCCGATCTGCCTCGGGAGCGGATCCGTGTTGCTGTCAACCAACCGTTGGCTGATGACATTGATTGGGTGGCGCGGAGCAAGACATCGTTGACGGAAAAGCGCTTCGAGTCGTGATGAGCGAGTGTATTGCTGGTTTTGAGGCCGGCCTGGTTCCGACTGTTTGACCCTCTCCGACAGGGCAATATGTACGTGGCGCCATCGCTACAGCGACCAGCTCAAGGACGTCTTCTCGTCGGAGAGCGCCCAGAGCCGTTCCATGACCGGCTTGTCATAGGCATGAGGGTGCAGCGTGCCTTTCCCAACCGGGCCGACCCATTCCATTCGACCGGTGGGGCCGTAGAGTGCCCGCTGCTCCAGACCATCCTCGGTCGCGCACATCACCTCCGGCCAGGAGCCCTTCTCGGCCGATTGCACCATCGGCGACAACGACATGAGTCTGAACATGATCCGCGTCGCGAGGTTGCCGCTGGTCGTGATGAGCGACGTTCGCGACGAGCCGGGGTGGCAGACATAGACCTCGACATCCGTCCTGTTCGCTCCGGCCAGCTTGTCCTGCAACTCGTAGGCAAACATCATCTGCGCCAGCTTGCTTTGGGAATAGGTCTTGTTCTGGTGGTAGTTCTTGTCCCAGTTCATGTCATCGAACTGGATGGTCTTGATCCCCATATTGTAGCCAAGGCTGCTGACGACCACGATACGGCCCTTTGTTTCCTCGATCCGCTCGAAGAGCAGACCGCAAAGCAGGAAGTGACCGTAGTGGTTCGTGCCGAGCATGCTTTCAAAGCCATCCACGGTGAGTTTCTGTGTGGGCACCTGCGCGATGGCGGCGTTGCAGATGAGCGCGTCGATGCGGGGAACCTGCTCCATGACCTCCGCCGCCGCTTCCCGCACGGAATCCAGCACCGCGAGATCCATGCGCACGAAAGACACTTCGGCGTCGGCGCCGAACTCCTTCTTCAGAGCCTCGATGGCGGAGGCCGACTTCTCGGGGCTGCGGTTCAGCATCACCACCTTGGCGCCCTTGGACAGGAACACCCTCGTTGCCTCGAAGCCCGCACCGGCGTTGGCCCCAGTGATCACATAGGTCTTGGCGGCGAGAGAGCCGAGCCGCTCCGGTGTCCAGCCCTCTGATCCGAACGGGTTCTGTTTCTTCTTCATGGGTTCAAGCTCCTCACGCTGTTCCTGACGGGTTTGAGATCTGCCGTGTTCAGCTGATCGGTCATTGTCGTTTCCCTCTGTTCGCGATCGGCAGCTTGCGTCCGCCACCATCACTACAATATGGCTCGATCAAAGCTTAAAATACACAAAAAACAATCGTAAACTTGCCTATTCCAATCACTAATGATGTAATCAGTCCGAAATCGAGTTAGAATCGAGTCATGAAGACGGCTGCCATACGAGAGCTCGTCGCCCGCCACGCCCAAACCGACGGGACACATACATCGCCACTAGAAGGCGTACAGCTCTTTAGACTGAGCCAGCCGCTGGAGCGACTGCCGACGGTTTACTCGCCGAGCATCTGCATCATCGTGCAAGGAAGCAAACGGGTTTTTCTGGGCGGCGAGACCCATGTTTACGACGATTCCCGCTATCTGTGCGCCGCCATGCCGATGCCTGTGGAGGCGGATGTTCCGTACGCCACAACGGACGAACCGTTGCTGGGTCTGCTCGTGAGCCTGGAAACAAGGGCGATGGCAGAAATTGTCGTCGAATACGAGGCCAATGTCGGCCCTACGAGAGGATCACGGGGCTCCGAACCAGTCCCTGGCTTGGTGGTCGCCGAATGGGGTGGTGCTCTTGGTTCAGCACTCGAACGTCTGCTCGAACTCCTCGATGACCCGGTTTCGCTCGGGATATTGGGACACGGAAGGCTGCGAGAGTTGTTGTACGCAGTCATCCAAGGGGATGCCGGATCATTGATTCGGAGGACCTTCGGAACCTCTCATCGCCTCTCGCGCGCCCTGAGCTACCTTCACGAGAACCTCGATCAACCCATGTCCGTGGATGATCTCGCCCGAAGAGCCGGGATGAGCCGCGCCGTGTTCGATCGCCACTTCCGAGCCGCAACCACGTTGTCGCCTCTGCGGTTCATCAAGGCGTTGAAGTTGAACAATGCGGCGATGCAGATTGCCAGAGGAGTCAACATCTCTCAGGCCGCCGCCAGCGTCGGTTACTCCAGCCCCTCCCAGTTCAGCCGTGAGTTTCGGCGTCAATACGGCACAGCGCCACGGCAATGGGGGAAGATGGCTGCTGGAGCTGCCGTAGATGCCCAATCCTCGGCCATCTTGACTTGAACCTAAGATGAGCGATTCTCACCGGCGATCTGCACCAAGCTCTTGGTCTCTGGACACTTCCGAAAATACTCGACGTACCAACGGGTACGCCTGCGTTTTTCGTAAGCGCCAGAGCCTCAAGATCTCGGCACATCTCATCCACCAGAATCGCTCATCTTAGGTTGATCGCTATCGACTTTCCCAGTCGAACCACAACTTCAACTCTGGGACAGAGAGCTCGGGCTTTTGAGAAACGTTCCGGCTCGATACTCGGCGAATGCGGTTTCGATTTCTTGTTTGGTATTCATCACGATCGGGCCGTGCCAGGCCACCGGCTCGCGCAGTGGCATACCCGAGACCAGAAGGAACCGCAAACCATGGTCGCCGGCCTGCAGCTGGATCTCGTCCCCGGTGTCGAAAACGACAAGGGATCTGTCCTCGACCTTTGACATGACAATCCGATCATTGACTTCAGTAGCCACGGGCATCGGCGCCGAGGCATCACGGAAAGAGCCCGACCCGTCAAAAACATAGGCGAAGACCTGGCGCTGCCGATCAACGGGCAGCCGGCGGGAGGTCCCGGACGGAACTGTGATGTCGACATAACACGGATCGGCCGCTATTCCGCGCACCGGCCCATCGGCGCCCCAGAATGTGCCACAGATGACCCGGGCGCGAACGCCGTCATCCTCCACGACCTCGGGGATCTCAGCCGCCTGAATATCCTGGTACCGGGGCGCCGTCATCTTGAGCGACGACGGCAGGTTGGACCACAGCTGAAATCCGTGCATTCGGCCCTCAGGTGTGCCTTTGGGCATTTCTTGATGGATGATGCCGCTGCCGGCGGTCATCCACTGCACGTCACCAGCACCAAGAGTGCCCGCGTTGCCCAGGCTGTCGCCGTGCTCAACTGTTCCTTCGAGCACGTAGGTGATGGTTTCGATGCCCCGATGGGGATGCCATGGAAACCCAGCCAGGAAGTCTTCGGGACGATCGTTGCGAAAATCGTCAAAGAGCAGGAATGGATCGGTATCACTGACGTCGCCAAAGCCGAAACCTCGGCGCAGGCGCACACCCGCTCCTTCAAGCGTTGGTTGTGCGGTGAGGAGCTTTTTGATCGGTCGTATGGACATATGAACCTCCAGATGGATCCAAAGAAACAACTGCAACTCGAGGCAGTCTGCGGTATTCAAGACGCTGTACACGGACACTGCTGCTGAGAATCGCCGGCGACGGCGAGCCCTGTCAGCCGTTGGATTATTCTCGGCCGCAGAGGATCTGAAAGCAGGGTTTTAGCATCTCTTCAACTGCGGACGCTCGGCGTCTGTCCCCGGTCGTGGGTCTCGTTGAAGTCGATGATTGGACCCTCGGGTACGACTCCTGAGGGGTTGATTGTGCTGTGGGAACGGTAGTAGTGGTCTTTGATGTGGTCGAAATGCACCGTGGTTGCCACTCCGGGGATCTGGTAGAGCTCGCGGGTCCAACCCCACAGGTTGGGGTAGTCCACAAGGCGTCGCACATTGCATTTGAAGTGCCCGACGTACACCGCATCGAACCGGACCATGGTGGTGAACAGGCGCCAGTCAGCCTCAGTGATGCGGTCGCCGAGCAGATAGCGGTTCTGAGCGAGACGATCCTCGATCTCGTCGAGGGCAGCGAAAAGCTCGGTCACCGCTTCGTCGTAGGCCTCCTGGGTGGTTGCGAAACCGGCCCGGTAGACACCATTGTTGATCCGCGTGTAGACGAACTCATTGATCGTATCGATCTCCGCTTCGAGTTCCGGTGGGCAGAGGTGCGGTCCTGTCGCGCCCAAGGCATCGAACTCGCGGTCAAAGAACCGGATGATCTCCGCCGATTCGTTGCTGACGATGGTCTCGCTCTCCCGGTCCCACAAAACCGGCACCGTCACCCGGCCTGAGTAGTCGGGCATCGCTTTCGTGTAAACCTCGTGGAGGTAGGCCGCGCCGCCAACAGGATCAGCAACAACCCCAGGCCCGCTGTCGAAGGTCCAACCGTTTTCAAACATGAGTGGATTCACGACCGAGACCGATATGTGATCCTCCAGGCCCTTGAGGGCTCGGTAGATCAGGGTCCGGTGAGCCCACGGGCAGGCGTAGCTCACATAGAGGTGATAACGGCCGGATGCCGGACGGAATTCGGTTGAACCGTCAGCCGCCACCCGACCGCGGAAAAATGACTCCTTGCGCACAAACCGCCCACCCGTTGACGACGTGTCGTACCAGCGGTCATGCCACTTGCCATCTACCAATAATCCCATGAGATCCTCCTGAAGCCCGAATTACTGCTCGAAAACCTACGAAAATGTGATCACTCCTGGACCGGTGTCGGGGAGTAGTAGAAGCGCTCCTCGATGATCTTGCCACCCTGCCACCTCTGAAACGCGACCTGGGTGAAAGCGAGCCGTTGGCCGTAGTGGGCATTCGTGAAATCCATCCACCACCGAACCATAGCTGTCTCCCCGTCGACCACAACGTCCTTGAGCTCGAGGCCGTGCCACTGCGTGTTGTCGACGAAGTCCTTCTCGCGCGCCAGATTGGCCTCGAGACCGACCGTGGCGTCGCCATCGTTTTCGGACATCACCACCTCGTCGGCGTAGAACTCGTTCATCGCATCCATGATTTGTCCCTGTTGGATCATGGTGTTGAGGTCGTCCACTCTGTTTCGCAATGTCTTCTCGCTCATCTGGTACCTCCCGATTGTTTCTTGGCGGCTTTTTCCGCCTGAGAACAGCATGCATCGTTGAGCGAGAATTGACAAGACTCGGAATATGAAATATTTTGTTGCGTAATGCGCAACAATAGCCGCTCCGATCTCGAGACCTTCGTCGCCGTGGTTGATGCTGGATCCTTTACCCGGGCCGCCGCCCGAATGGGCCGTTCCAAGGCCGGCGTCAGCCGTCAGGTCAAGGGTCTCGAGGAGCGTCTGGGCGTCCGGCTTCTGAACCGCACGACCCGCAGCCTTTCCCTCACGGATCCGGGAGCAGCGCTCTATGAGCGAAGCTCTGTGGCACTCGCCGAGCTTCGCGACGCCGAGGCGGCGGCTGCGCTCCAGCAGGTCACCCCTCAGGGCCGACTGAGGGTCAGCGTGCCCGTGGCCTATGGCCAACGGGTTGTTGCAGGACTGCTTTTCCAGCTGGTCGAAGAGCACCCAGGGCTCGAGCTCGACCTGAGTTTCACCGATCGCTATGTCGATCTCGTGAACGAGGGCTTCGACCTGGTCGTTCGCATCGGCGACCTCGCCGACTCGACCATGATCGCGAAGCGGCTGGGCGACACCCGGCGAGTGGTCTGCGGGGCGCCCGCGTACCTCGAACGGTGCACGCCACCAGGGAAACCGGCTGACCTCATGAATCACAGTTGCCTCCTCTATTCGCAGCAGGCCGCCGGCTCGGCGTGGCGATTTTCCGATGGAGTCACCATCAACGTCCGAGGCCCCATCAGGGCGGACTCCGGCGACGCTCTTCTCGGCGCAGCTCGGGCAGGACTGGGAATCGCATGGTTGCCGGACTTCTATGTCGGGGAGGATATTGCCGAAGGGCGACTCGTGAGATTGCTGGAACATTTTGAAGCCGAACCGCTCGGCATCTGGGCTGTATTTCCCCACAGTCGCCACCTCAGCCTCAAGGTTCGACTGGCGGTCGACCGCCTGGCTCTGGCGGTGAAGACGTAGTCCACCAGGGCGATCAGATTCATGACCTGGGCGCGGATTACGGCGGTGCCATTGTGGGTTGAAGTGAGGGAAGATCCGGAATCGGCGGCAGCGTAGTTGACCGGCGTGGCGTTCGCCGGAGCTACGCCCGCCAGAGAACATGATCGGAGAAGAAACTCCATGACGGGAAAGACCGCCGAACTCGCCTGGACCCGAGTCGCTCATGTCGAAGATCTGCCGGAAGGTCGAGTCAAGACAGTCGCCGTTGAGCGCGGAGACTCCGTCGTGCAGATCTGTCTGACCCATGTGGAGGGCAGGTTCTCGGCGCTCGACAACCATTGCCCGCACCAGGGCGGCCCCCTTGGAGAGGGCTCCATCGAACGCGATGACAAGGGCGACTGCTACCTCCGCTGCCCTTGGCACGGTTGGGATTTCGATCCCGTGACCGGCAAGCCACCAGGGGGCTACGACGACGGTATCCCAACCTACCCGGTGGAAGTCCGCGACGGCGAGGTGTTCGTTGGACTGGAGGCGGAGGAGACTCACACGCGCACGATCACCGACGTGATGGCCGAAACCATGGTGGCCTGGGGGGTGACGTCGGTCTTCGGCATGGTGGGTCACTCCAACCTGGGTTTGGCCGACGCGATCCGTCGCCGCACGAAGGCCGGGGAGCTGGAGTACATCGGCATCCGCCACGAGGGGGCCGCCGCCTTCGCCGCCAGCGCCTTCGGCAAGCTCACCGCTCGACCCGCCGCCTGTCTCACCATCGCCGGACCCGGAGCCACCAATCTCCTCACCGGTTGCTGGGACGCCAAGGTCGATCGTGCTCCGCTGCTGGCACTCACCGGCCAGGTCAATCAGCAAGTCTTCGGCCCGGGCGCCTTCCAGGAGCTCCCACTCAAGGAGGCCTTCAGCTCCGTCGCCGCCTTCTCCCACCTGTGCCTGCCGGGCTCGAATCACGCCGAGCTCATGGGCAACGCCATCAAGACGGCGATCAACGATCGGCAGGTCGCCCACATCATCTTCCCCGACGACACCCAGACCTTGCCCGCCAGTGAGGGGGCCAAGGCCGGCTCACCGGCCGGACGCTTCGGCGATCCCAGGATTCGCCCGTCCGCCGAGAGCCTGGACCGCGCGGTGGAGATGTTGAAGAAAGTACAGCGGCCGATCATCGTGGTCGGCCACGGCGCCCGCTTCGAGATGAAAGCCGTCACTGCTTTGGCCGAAGAGCTCTCCTGCCCGGTGCTCACCACCTTCAAGGGCAAGGGCATCATCGGCGACCACCCTGACCCCGACATGCCCGGTCGGCCCGGACATCCACTGGGATGTGGGGTGCTCGGCCGCTCGGGGACCCCCATCGCCAGCTGGTTCATGAACGAGTGCGATCTGATGCTGGTCTTCGGCGTCTCCTTCAGCAACCACACGGGGATGACCCCGAAGAAACCCACCATCCAAGTGGACTCCGATCGCTCCCAGCTGGCCCGCTTCCACAAGATCGACTACCCCCTCTGGGGAGAGATCGGCGAAACCGCGCGAGAGATGCTCACCTCCGTGGCCGGGGAGCACCGTTCGCTGGATCATCGCTCCGAGATCGCCGAACGCTGGCGGATCTGGCGGCAGGAGAAGGCGAGCCGGCTGGCTGACCCCTCCGAGGCGGGGGTGAGCTCGATCGCCGTCTTCGACGCCATGAACCGCCTCGTGCCGGTGGATGCGATCATCGCCGTCGATGTCGGCAACAACACATATAGCTTCGGCCGCTACTTCGAAGCCTCGGGCCGACAGGCGGTCTTGATGTCGGGTTATCTGGGCTCCATCGGTTTCGGCTACCCGGCTGCTCTGGGAGCCTGGGCCGCCACCCGCGCCCACCGAGTCAGCATGGACGAGTTCTGGCGCCGCTTCGCCGACCGGCCGGTCATCTGTGTCACTGGCGACGGCGGCTTCGGCCAGTACCCGTGGGAGGTGAACACGGCCGTTCGCCACGCCATGAACATCACCCACGTGTTGCTCAACAACCATGAGCTGGGCAAGATCAGCAAGGAACAGCGGGCCGGCCGGTGGTCGGTCTGGCAGACTTCCCTCACCAATCCCAACATTGCCGACTACGTGAGCTCGTGCGGCGGTCTGGGCATCCGGGTCGAGAAAGCCTCGGAGCTCGGCGCAGCCCTCGAACAAGCCCTCGCCCACGACGGGCCCGCCACCGTCGAGGTCATGACCGACGCCGACCTCGTATGAGGATGCGAGGCGAGATTCCTCCCGAAGTGCGAGCCCACACCGATGGCGTCATTTGGCTGAACGTGACAGGAAGCCCCAATGCCTCATAAATTGCTTATTTAGAATATGATGGAGATTCTGCCAAGGTCGTATATATCTCGATTGCGCTCCCCCGCAACCAGCAAACGCAGGGCCGCCATCCGGCGGCCCTTTTTGCGTTTGATGGTCGCTGTGGATTGGCGTCCTCGACAATCCACAGTAAACCCGGCCACAGCAGCGGTTCGGCCACACCGTTCTCGTTCGGCGAGAACGGTAGTGGGCGTTCGCTGATGGGGTCCAATCCCCGACGAAGTCGTCAGGTCGCCAAGAGAAACCCATCGGCGCCGCGCTTTTCTTGTGCTGGTTGTGCTCTTGAAGCAGCGTTTGGCTGCTTCAAACCGGGGGCAGGATTCGTGTTGGCTGAGCCAACGTTGAATCCCGTTCAGGGACTCGAAATGAAATCCAAACCCACACTGTCGGCGATGGTGACCTTCTCAGACGCTCGCCTCGACCCGGGATCCGGGGTCACGATGGTCTGCGAGATGATTCGGTCAGGACCGACCAGTGACTCGAGCTCCAAAAAGCCGCGTTGTGTTGATCCGGGCGATTCCGCCCACTTGCATTCGATGAGTTCGAACCGGCCCGCCGCAGGAAGGAGGAAATCGACCTCGCGGCCGTGATGGTCGCGGTAGAAGTACATCTCGCGGCGGCGACCCTGATTCGCAAAGTGCCTGATGATCTGACCCAATACGTGAGTCTCGAAGATCGCTCCCAGCATCGGACTTCGAAGGAGGTCTTCCGAGGTCCTCGCACCCAGGAGATAGCTGCACAGGCCTGTATCCAGGAAATAGAGCTTCGGGGTCTTGACGATCCTCCTACCGAGGTTTTCGAAGTAGGGCTCAAGGAGAAACACGATATTCGATGCGTTGAGAACCGACAGCCAGCTCTTCACCGTGTTCGGGCTGACGCCGAGGTCGGTCGCCAGGGAGCTGTACGAGACGAGCTGGCCGGTGCGCGCCGCGCAGAGCCTCATGAAACGGTCAAAGTCTCTGAGGCTTCGCACACCGAGGGTCGATCGGACATCGCGCTCGAGATAGGTGGCAAGATAGTCACCGTAGAACCGCTCGGCATCCAGCCCCCTGCTGTGCAGTTCGGGGTAACCACCCATGAGCATCCACTCGACAACGGCGTCCCTGTCGAGGGTCCTTCCCGACCATGCCTCGTACTCCCTGGAGGAAACGGAGTGCAGGGTCAGCACCGAACTGCGTCCGGCGAGACTCTCGGTGACACCTTTCATCAACGAGAAGTCCTGAGAACTGGTGATCAGGAACCGCCCGGTCTTGTCTCGATGGATGTCGATATCAGCCTTGACGTGACGCAGCAGGTTCGGAGCGTACTGAACCTCGTCAACGATGATCGGCGGGGGGTATTTCCTGAGGAACTCACCGCCCGAGTGCTCTGCCTCTGCCGCAACCATAGGAATATCGAGCGAGACGTACGTGTGTTCGGGGAACGACTTGACCAGAAGACTGGTCTTGCCGGCCTGGCGGCAGCCAGTCAGCACCACCGCTGACCGAGTCGAGGCCGCGTCAACAAGCGCGGCGTTGAGTTCCCTTGGAATCCACATATCTGGGTATATTGCATCGCTACTGATGATTTGTCAACATTTTCAGTGTCAATCACCACGGAATGCTATCAGGCATCAGAACCACAAACCATTCTATTTCAGACAAATCCTGATCGAGCCAAGGTCGTATATATCTCGAGTGCGGGCCCCCGCAACCATTCATATATACGACCTCCTCTAAGTCGACGGAGTCGTTGTATTTACGCCGAATCACTCCTATAAAGATGCGCATTGAACCTTTGACCTCAAAAACAGCGGTACTACATCGGAGTGGAAAGCCAGATGTGGAAGCGTGCACGTGCCCATTCTGCTTGGCACCGGCGCGTGGGCCGCGCTCCAGGGGCTGGTCAATACTTGAGAGCGAGAAACGTCGAGGCGGGTTCAAAAAACCAGGCGACATTCGCAGCGCGGCGCTGTAGAGGGCTCCGGTGAGGTAGACCTCGTCGGTCGGGTTTTCGCCGTTGAGGCTGAGGCGCCAGCGGCCGTCCAGGGTCTCGTAGGCCACGAATGCATCGACCAGGGTGCAGGGCTCCTGTGACCCGCCCTCGTTGTTGCACGCACTCAAGTAGTGCTTGCTCCTGCCGCTGACCGAGCCGCCCAAGGAGAATCGCCCGCCGAGCGCCCTGCGGGTCGTGTAGCGAGCTCCCAGGTGGTAGCTGTTCTTCGGGGAGTACTTCAGCACCATCGCCCGAGATTTGAAGGTCAATCACCTCCGGTTTCCGGTGACAGTAGAACGAATGGAGTAGGATGTCAGAGTACCTCAGAAACTGAGGACCGTTTTGGGATGACACCGTCAGATCCGCTTGGCCGTGACCCGATTCTGCGGACCAAACTCCATCGCCCGCGGGTGGGTGCCGACATTTTCCATCGGCAGCGCCTCCACGAGCGGTTGAATGGCGGTTTGCTCACCCCCCTGACCCTGGTCGCCGCGCCGACGGGCTATGGCAAGAGCGTGGAGGTGAGCCGTTGGGTCGACGTCGTGGTGACGCCCATGGGTGGCACTGATCACGGGTGCATGGGTGGCACTGATCACAACCTCACAACGCAAGGTCCATCAAGGTGACTGTTGTTAGATCGTGATCAGTGGCACCCTTCCTTCCTTCCACGGTGGCACCCTTCCTTCGGCACCCTTCAAGTGGCACCCTTCAAAAATGTCGATCCTGGCACCCGTAACGGGCGGGCGGTTGGGAGGATCTCATTCCAACACCAGCAGCAACCTCACGTTGACGCCATCCGAGGTCCCCTTCTCATCGAATCGATCGTGCATGGTGTGCCGATAGTTGAGGCTCAAGTTGAGGTACCCGGTGAGCCACCAGTTGAAGCCGAGAGAGAGGATGAAGGATAGGAAATTCCCTTCGTTCGACTCCAGGCTCACACGCTGTTGAGGGTTGTTCTCGAGCCCCGGCGCGAGCTCGTACGCGTCAATCGGCGTTGCGAATCAGGAGGCGCCGCCCAATTCGGAGCTTTGGCCCGGCACAGGGCTCTCGATCTCCAATTCCGACCCCCGGGAGCTACCGCCACGAGCACACCCCGCACAGTCGGCAGCTGCCGGCACGAGACTCAAGAAGCGACGGAGAGAGCCGCTGCGCCCGGTGGGCCGCGAGGTGATTTCGCCTCGGCCGCCGCGAGATGCCTCTGGATCGCGTCGACCACGGCGTGCTCGGTGATGAATGCGATCACCTTCATCGTGCCACCGCACGAGGGGCACACCAGCGGGTCGACCTCGTAATTTCTCTTGATCAGTCGCGCCCAGCACCGCCGCATGGCGCGGGCGTCGCGCGTCTCGCCACGGTCGGCGCGGGGCGACGCGCCCGCCCTCACGCCCCCACCCTCCTCCTGCTCGGCGTCTGCCTTCCGCCTCTTCCCTCGCGACACGTTCGAGTACCACGCGTAGTACCTCACCAGGTGCCGCCTGGGCTCCGGGATGTGCATGATGACGCGGGCAATGAACTCGGCCGGGTCTCAGGCCTCCGCCTCATGCTCGTTCAACCCCGAGACCTCGTGCCCCCGCTTGCGCCGGTACCGCACCGTCCCCGCCCCGTCCCACGCCAAAGAGCCCGCAGTCGAGGTAGCGCAGCACCTGCTCGTCGACGAAGCTGCGCCAGAAACCGCACCGCCGCTGGAAGCGCTGGTGGATCGTACCGACGGGTTTGGAGGCCCTGCCTCGGTAGGGCGGCATATCGCTGCCCGGCACCCAGCCTCGATCGAGTGGAAACGGATAGAATGACCGTCAACCACAGAAGGACGAGGCGATGAAGCTCACGACGGAATTTCTCAACGAGGACATGTCGATCCGAGCGGTGATGGACACGCGGGAGATGGACTGGGCTCCAAGCCCAGCGGGGGCCGTGCTGCGGAAACGCCTCCATTTGGTGGGCGAGGTCGAGTCCGGTCAGGTCACGACCTTCGTCCGCTATCTTGCGGGATCCTCGTTTCCTGAGCACGACCATCCGGAGGGCGAGGAGATCTTCGTCATCAAGGGAACGTTTTCGGATCACCTGGGGGACGCCCACGAAGGGACCCACCTCCTCAATCCCGAAGGGTTCCGCCATGCTCCCCATTCCGAAACCGGTTGCCTGATCCTGGTGAAGCTCCGTCAGTACGGTGGGGAAGGCCGCGAGTTTCGCCGGACCCTGACGCGCGACATGAGGTGGGAAACCACCACTCGTCGGGGAATCGAGCAGAAGACCCTTTACGAAGACGACCGGTTTCCGGATGTCACGTGTCTTGAACGCTGGGCGCCGGGCGCGGCGCCAGGCCCGCGGGAGTTCCCGGGAGGCGCCGAGTTCTTTGTCATCGAGGGGGCCTTCGAAGATTCCGAGGGACGCTATCCCGGCGGAACCTGGCTTCGGCTGCCCGCCGGCACGACGCTCGAAGCGCGCTCGGAAAACGGCTGCGTTGCATACGTCAAAACGGGAGCTTTGTCCACGCTGTGTTCAGCCTGATCGATGGTGTCGTTCTCCAGCACCCGCACTCTGTAGAAGGTACCCGAACACTCAGCAGCGGAAACAACGCCCCGGCTACTCCGCCAGGACCCGATGAATGAAGCTGACCGAAATCAAACCCTCCCCGACCGCCGAGGCGACGCACTTGGTGGATCCGGAGCGGACGTGCCCCGCGGTAGACAGGCCAGGCACGCTGGTCTCGAGCAAACAGGGTTGACGCCTCCTGGGCCAAGCCTCCAAAACCAGGTCGCCAGGATCGATGTCCCGACCGCTAAGAATGAAGCCCTTGGCGTCGAGGGCGACCTCCGACGGCAGCCACCCCGTGTTCGGGTTCGCGCCGATGAAGATGAACGCCTGCCGAATGTGGCGAGGGTTTCCTTCCACGCATCGTACGGCAGCTCGGGCCAACGTTCGATCGTTCGAGAGTCCATGGCTGACGGTTCTCCCTTGGGTCGTTCTCGAGCTCGCTTCGCCTACCAGCTCTCCTTGAATGGCCGCAGATCGAGCTCGAAGGTCCACGCATCCCGCGGCTGCCGATGCAGCCACAGCATTGCGGCGGCGATGTTCTTGGGGTCGATCAGACCGTCCTCGCCCTTGGCGGCCGCCATTTCGGGCATCGCCCTCGCTCGCCAGCAATCTTCCGATCTCAGCTCCGATGCCGGGCCCTGCTCCCACGACAATCGAACATCCACTGCTGGTCACGATCCCTCTCCTCCTGACGCCTTCGGCAGCGGCGATTTCTGCGTCTGCATTCCTCGGTGAGCTCATGGTCACGCAAGATTTCCATAACGAAGCACGCCACCATCAAAGATGCCCCGGTGCGCTGCAATGATTTCGCCTCGACATCCGTTGTGCAGCCAAGGTACGACGCGCCGGGCTCTCGAAACCGCGCTGACCGTGAACGAATCACGTCCTCCGGAACACGGGACCCGGCACATCAATACGTCGCAGGGAGGACACATGAAAACGCCGATTCTCGGAATCCACCACGTGACCGCGATCGCGGGCGATCCGCAGACAAACGTCGACTTCTACGCCGGAGTCCTGGGGCTCCGACTCATCAAGAAAACCGTCAACTTCGACGATCCATCCACCTATCACCTCTACTACGGAGACGGCGTTGGCAGCCCCGGAACTGTGATGACCTTTTTCCCCCGGGCGAGAGTCCGCCGCGGAGTTCTCGGCTCCGGCCAGACGTCGACCACAACGTTCGCCGTACCCGAGAACAGCCTCGCCTACTGGCGTCAGCGCCTCGAAGAAACACTGGTTCGCACCGCGGATCTCACGCGTTTCGGCGCTCCGGGTCTCTCGTTCGCAGATCCCGACGGGCTCCGTCTCGAACTGATCGAAAGCTCCGGGCCGGAACAAAACCGGCAGCCGTGGGACGGATCGTCGGTACCGGTCGAACACGCGATCCGCGGTTTCGACAGCGTCACGTTGCTCCATGCGGACAGCGCAACGACCGAGCGACTGCTGGTCGCCGCCATGGGTTTCCGTCAGGTGGCGGCGGACGGGCAGCGCGTCCGTTACGAGTCGGGCGGGGGCGGCTCCGGCGCCTTTGTGGACCTGCTCCACGATCCGAATATGGCCCCCGGACGGGTCGCAGGGGGCTCGGTCCACCACGTCGCGTTCCGCGTGGCCGACGATGACGCCGAGGCCGAGTGGCAGAATCGCCTTTCCGAGGCCGGCCATCCTACCACCGAGGTGAAGGACCGTATGTACTTCCACTCCGTGTATTTCAGGGAGCCCGGCGGTGTGCTGTTCGAGCTTGCCACCGACAACCCCGGTTTCGCCACCGACGAGTCCGTGGATCAGCTGGGCAGCGAACTGCGGCTACCGCCGTGGATCGAGAGCCACCGCAACCGCATCGAGCAGGTGCTGCCGTCGCTCGAGGACCCTCAGCGCAAGGACACGGGAGTCGCCGCGTGACCGGGCAGCGTCGCTCCTTCGACCACATCCACGCCGACGGCAGGATCGTGCGCGGCGGCATCACTCCGCAGGAAGCCGAGCGCGCCGTGATCCTCGTCCACGGCCGGGGCGCGACACCGGAGTCGATCCTGACCCTCGCCGACGAGCTCCCGGATGATCTTGGCTTCACCTTCTTGGCTCCCGGAGCGTCGGAGTCAACACCTCATCCCCGGAGCTGGTATCCGACCAGCTTTCTCGCCCCCATCGCAGCCAACGAACCCGGGCTGTCGTCCGGACTGGTCACGATTGAAGCGGTGGTGGACGAGCTGGCGGAACGCGGCATCGGGCCCGAGAACATCGTCCTCCTCGGGTTCTCCCAGGGCGCCTGTCTGATCACCGAGTTTGCCTCCCGCCTCGCACGGCGATGGGGCGGCGTGGTGGCGCTGACCGGAGGACTGATCGGCGACCACAACGCACCCCGCGACTACACCGGCGCCTTCCACGGCACCCCGGTCTTTCTCGGCTGCTCGGACCGCGACCCTCACGTTCCGCTGTGGAGGGTCGACGAGACGGAGGAGGTGCTTGGCCGCATGGGGGCGCGAGTGGAGAAACGGATCTACCCCGGCTTGCCCCACACCATCACCCGCGATGAGCTGGACTGGGTTGAGGCCACGATGCGCGGGCTGGCGGATGGGTACGGGAGCGGATCGACGGCGGTGAGGAACCACTCCGGCTGAGATGTCGCTGAGCTTCGAGATGCGTCAGCTGGGGCGTTTGAGCGGGAAGGTGTCGAGCGTCCGACACCACAGCGAGCCGCCCATGCGGCCGACGGCGCGGAGTTGCTCGTGGACCACCCGGCCGTCGGCTGGGTCCCGCACCGCGGCCTCGAGGTGCATCAGCACCACGCGGCCAACGACCAGCGATCCAGCCCCGCCCTCGTCCCCGTAGACGCGAATCTCCTCAAGCATGCACTCAAGCCCCACCGGTGACTCGGCTACCAGCGGCGCCTTCACCCGCTCGGCCGCCACGGGCGTCAAACCCGAATGCTCGAACTCGCTGTCGCCGTACGGCAGTGGCGCTGCGCATGCGTTGACACGCTCGGCGATCTCCTCGGTGACCACCGACACCGTAAACTCACCGACCGCCTCGACGTTGCGCAGCGTGTCCTTTTTGGTCCCGGTGCGCCCCATACGATGCGGGGCGAACGCGATGAATGGCGGATTCGACGACACCACCGTGAAGAACGAGAACGGCGCCACGTTGGCGATGCCGTCTGGGTCGACCGTCGCCACCAGCGCGATCGGCCGAGGAATCACGACCTCGGTCAGACGCCGGTAGACATCCACCCACGACGTCGTCGAGGTGTCGATCGTGTCACGTTTTGAATCTCGCACGGCAACCTCGATTCCACCTTCACCTTCGGGTTCGGTTGTCTGGATCGAGGGCAGGGAGATTCTCCATCCCCGGATCCGTCGGGGCCCCGGCGGCAGATCGCCGGGGCCATTCGAGCTGACTGTGGCTCCGGTCAGCGAAGATCGAAGCGGTCAAGGTTCATGACCTTGTCCCAGGCGGCGACGAAGTCGTGGACGAACTTCTCCTTGGAGTCGTCGCAGGCGTAGACCTCCGCGACGGCGCGGAGCTCGGAGTTGGAGCCGAAGACCAGGTCGGCGCGGGTGCCGGTCCACTTGATCTTTCCGTTGCCGCGATCGCGCCCCTGGTATACGCCCTTCGCTCTCGACGCCTTCCACTCGGTCCCTATGTCGAGCAGGTTGACGAAGAAGTCGTTGGTCAGAGCTCCGGGGCGGTCGGTGAAGACGCCGTGCGGGGAGCCGCCATGGTTGGCGCCGAGCACCCTCAGCCCGCCGACGAGCACGGTCATCTCGGGCGCGGTCAGGCTCAGCAGCTGCGCCCGGTCCACCAGCAGGTGTTCCGCGGGACGGTCGAAACCTTTGGCGAGGTAATTGCGGAAGCCGTCCGCCTTGAGTTCGAGCGGCTCCATGGCCTTGGCGTCGGTCTGCTTAGCCGTCGCGTCGGTCCGTCCCGGGGCGAAGGGAACCTGGACAGAGACCCTGTCGTCCCTCGCCGCCCTCTCGACCGCCGCACACCCGCCGAGGACGATAAGATCGGCGAGCGAGACCTTTTTGCCGTCGATCTGCTCCTTGTTGAATCCCCTCCGGATCTTGTCCAGGCCCCGGATCACCTTCGCCACCCGGGCCGGCTCGTTCACCTTCCAGTCCTTCTGGGGCGCGAGGCGGAGGCGGGCGCCGTTGGCGCCGCCGCGCTTGTCGGAGTCGCGGTAGCTGGAGGCCGCGGCCCAGGCGGTGAAGACAAGATCGGGCACGGACAGACCCGACGCGAGGATCTTCTTCTTGAGAGCGGCGATGTCTCTCTTGCCGATGAGCTTGTGGTTGACCTCCGGAACCGGGTCCTGCCAGAGGAGATCCTCCTTGGGAACCTCCGGGCCGAGGTAGCGCGACTTCGGGCCCATGTCGCGGTGGGTCAGCTTGAACCAGGCACGGGCGAAGGCGTCGGCGAACTCCTTTGGGTTCTTGTGGAAGCGCTTGGAGATCTTCCTGTACTTCGGATCCATCCGCATGGACATGTCCGCGGTGGTCATCATGGGCGGGTGCTTCTTCGACGGGTCGTGGGCGCTGGGAATCATGTCCTTTTCGTCGACGTTTTTCGGGTGCCACTGCCAGGCACCGCCAGGGCCCTTGACACACTCCCACTCGTAGCCGAAGAGCATGTCGAAGTAGCCCATGTCCCACTGGGTCGGGTTCGGCGTCCAGGCGCCTTCGATGCCGCTGGTGATGGTGTCGTTGCCCTTGCCGCTGCCGAGGCGGTTCTTCCAGCCGAGTCCCTGCTCCTCGAGCGGCGCGCCCTCGGGCTCGCGGCCCAGGTACTCCGCATCGGACCCCGCGCCGTGGCACTTGCCGAAGGTGTGGCCGCCGGCGGTGAGCGCGACGGTCTCCTCGTCGTTCATCGCCATCCGCGCGAAGGTCTCACGGACGTCGCGACCCGATGCGACCGGATCGGGCTCGGCGTTCGGACCCTCGGGGTTGACGTAGATGAGGCCCATCTGCACCGCGCCGTAGGGGTTCTCGAGCTGGCGATCGCCGAAATACCTCGCGTCGCCGAGCCACTCGGCCTCGACGCCCCAGTCGATGTCCTCCTCGGGCTCCCAGATGTCTTCACGCCCGCCGCCGAAGCCGAAGGTCTCGAAGCCCATGGACTCCAGTGCGCAGTTGCCGGCGAGGATGAACAAATCCGCCCACGAGAGCTTGCGGCCGTACTTCTGCTTGATCGGCCACAGCAAGCGGCGGGCCTTGTCGAGGTTGGCGTTGTCGGGCCAGCTGTTGAGCGGGGCGAAACGCTGGTTACCGGTCGCGCCACCGCCGCGGCCGTCCTGGACGCGGTAGGTGCCGGCAGCGTGCCACGCCATGCGGATGAACAGCCCGCCGTAGTGGCCCCAGTCCGCCGGCCACCAGTCCTGCGAGTCGGTCATCACCGCATAGAGGTCTTTCTTCACGGCTTCCAGATCGAGGCTGGCGAACTCCTCGGCGTAGTCGAAGTCCTCGCCCATGGGATCGCCCGCCGGCGGATTCTGGTGCAGGACCTTCAGGTCGAGCCGGTCCGGCCACCAGTCGCGGTTGGTCATCGGTTTCTTTCCTCGTCCGCCCGTCACCGGGCACTTGCCTGCATTGTCAGACATGATGTCTCTCCTTATCGTGGGTCGTCTTTTTGGTTGTCTGTAATTTTCTCGAGACACTCGGGGCAGCAGCCCCAGTAGATCACCTCAGCTTCGTCGATCTCGTAGCCCGACGCGTCGGCTGGGGTCAGACACGGAGCGGCACCCACCGCACAATCGACATCGACCATCCGACCGCAGCTTCGGCAGATCAGGTGGTGGTGGTTGTCACCAGTCCGATCCTCGTAGCGCGCCGGCGATCGGGCGGGCTGGATGCGCCGAATGAGCCCCGTGTCGGCAAGAACGGCGAGGGCGTCATACACCGCCTGGCGGGAGATCACCCCGATCTCGACCCGGACGACCTTGGCGACGTCATCCGCCGTGCAATGAGGTCGGCTCGACACCGCGGCCAGGACGGCCAGACGCTGGGCCGTGACCTGGACACCATGTCGGCGAAGAAGCTCGGCCGAGTTCTGATTCATGAGATCAAGTATAAGTCTAATTTTGGATTATGTCTAGAATCCTCCCGCCACCCAGCGTCGCTCGAGGTGTGTCCGGTGAAGGAGTGCGGCCACCCACCCGAGTCGAGCACCCTGCAATGTTGCGAGATGCCGCAATGTTGCCTGGTATGGTGGGACTGCCGCCAAGGAGTTGCCCTTTGCATCGACATCGCTCGGACCACCTGAATGATCTCAACGCCGCGACCGCTGGGTCGTGGCGATCCGTCTTGGCGATCGCGCTCGCGATCGCGACGTTCGCCTGCGGAGGCGGGTCGGGCGGCGAAGAAGGCGCGGTCTCGGCGCCGCCGGTGGAGGCGGTGCCGGCACGGCACGGCTCGCTGCCCCTCGCCGAGGAGCTCAGCGGCGTGGTCCGCGCCCGCAACCAAGTGGCCATCCGGCCCGAGATCAACGGCACGGTGGTCGAGGTCCTGGTCCGCGACGGCGACCGGGTCACGTCCGGTCAGCCCCTGGTTCGACTCGACCCCGAGACCCTCACCGAGCAGCTGCGGCGGACCGAGGCCGAGCTCCGCGTCGCCGAAGCGTCGGCCAACGAGGCGCGCGCCCGGGTCGAGGAGATCCGGGCCAGGGTTGTCCGCACCCGGGCCCTGGCGGCGGACGGACTGACCAGCGAGCTCGATCTGGAGACGATGGAGGCCCAGCTCACCGCCATCGACGCCGGTGCCGGTCAGGCCGAGGCCTCCGTCGAACAGGCCCGCGCCACGGTTCAGGAGCGGCGTTCGGAACTCGCCAAAGCGACGATGCGCGCCCCGGTTTCCGGCGTGATCGGCCGCCGCAACGTCGAGGTCGGGATGGTGGTGGGCTCGTCGTCGGCGCTGTTCGTCCTCGGCGATCTCGACGATCTCGTGGTCGAGGTGCCCCTGACCCAGGAGATGCTCGAAACCGTGTCTGTCGGGACACCGGTTCGGATCGACACCGGCCGCGGATCGGGGGCCGGGGTCGGGGCCGCGATCTCTCGGATCTCGCCCTTTCTCGACTCGGAGAGCTTCAGCACCAAGGCGGAGATCGATGTGCTCGGAGCGTCAGCGTCGCTCCGACCCGGGATGTTCGTCGCCGTCGAGGTGCTGGCGGGCAGCACCGCCGCATCGACGCTGCTGCCGTCGAGCGCACTTTGGGAGAACCCACTGACCGGTGACTGGGTGGTGTTTGTCGTCACCGACGACACGGGGCTCGCCGAACCCGAAGCGGCGAGCAACGACGTTCCCGATCAGCCGCGAGCGGTCGAGATTCGACGGGTCACCGTTGTCGCCGACGGTGGGAGCCGGGTCGCCGTCCAAGGGGTCGACGAGAACGAATGGGTGGTGACCATCGGTCAGCATCTGCTGCAGGAGTCGCTCGAAGCCACCGGCGGGGCGATCCTCGCCCGGGTCCGACCGACCACCTGGACCCACATCCTCGATCTGGCGAGCCTCCAGCGCGAGGACCTGCTCGAACGCTTTCTCGCCAAACAGCGGGTGGTGGCGCGCACCCTCGGCGCCGAGCTTCCGGAGAGCACGGCGGCAGTTGACGAGGTGATCCGCGCCGCCGCAGCCGAGGAGCGCTGATGGCCGATCTGTCGGCGCTCGCCATCCGTCGACCCGTGGCCACGGCCATGGTCTATCTGATGCTGATCGTGGTGGGTCTGGTCTCGCTGCGCACGCTGCCCGTCGACCTGCTGCCGAAGATCGAGTTCACCGAGTTAACCGTCCGTGTCTCCTACCCGAACGTCGGCCCCGAGGAGATCGAGCAGATCATCACCGACCCGATTGAAAACGCGGTGTCGGGTCTGCCGAACCTCGAGCGCATCACCTCGCAGTCGGAGGAGGGTTCGAGCCGGATCCGTCTGCGGTTTTCCCGCGACGCAAACATCGACGAGGCGGCCAACGACCTGCGCGCCGCGCTCGACCGGATCCGCGATGATCTGCCCATCGAGGCCGAGACCCCACAGATCTTCAAGCTCGATCTCGACATGATCGAGGTCGTCGCGCTGGCGGCGACGTCGACCCGCGACCTGGAGAGCCTCACTCGAATGCTCGAGGACGATCTCGCGCGACGGTTCGAACAGATCCCCGGGGTCGGAGCGATCACGATCCGCGGTGGAATCCGGCGAGAGATCCGCGTCGATCTCCATCGCGACCGCCTGCGAGCCGCCGGCCTCACCGCCCTCGATGTTCAGCAAGCACTGCTGCGCGAGAACGTGACCTTACCCGCGGGCAACGTCAAGAGCGGCTCCAACGACCTCTACGTCCGCGCCATGGGCGAGTACCCGTCGGTGCAGGCGGTCGCCCGGACGGTGGTTGCCAGCCCGCTGGGAAAACCGATCCGGGTGCGCGACGTGGCCACCGTTCGCGACGGCTACGAGGACGTCCGCTATCTGGTCGAGATGAACGGCGCACCGGCGATCAGCGTCGGGATCCAGAAGCAGAGCGGCGCCAACACGGTGGCGGTGGCCGAAGCGGTGCGGCGCGAGATGGACCGGATCAACCGCGAGCGCGACGACGTCCACCTGACGGTGGTGAGCGACCAGAGCGAGTTCATCCGCCAATCGATCGACAGCGTCCGCAGCTCCGCGCTGTGGGGCTCGCTCCTTGCCGTCGCCGTGCTCTACTTCTTCCTCCGCAGCCGGTCGAGTACGGCCATCATCGCGCTGTCGATCCCGGTGTCGGTGATCGCCACCTTCGGTCTGCTCTTCTTCGGCGGTATGACCCTCAACCAGATGACCTTCGGCGGTCTCGCCCTCGGCGTCGGTCTCATCGTCGACAGCGCCATCGTCGTGCTCGAGAGCATCGTCCGGAAACGCGAGGAGAGCGGTCTGCCGCCCGAGGAAGCGGCTGGGGTCGGGGCGCGCGAAGTGTCGGGCGCGATCATCGCCTCGACCCTCACCACCTGCGTCATCTTTCTCCCGGTGATCTTCGCCCGCACCACCAGCGGCGCCTTGTTCCAGGCTCTGGCGCTGGTGGTGGTCTTCGCCCTGGCTTGCTCGCTCCTGGTCGCGCTCACCCTGGTACCGGTGCTCGGATCCCGCTTTCTCGCGATCCGGAGCGACGCCGACCGCGCCTCGTCCCGCTTCTTCACGGGATTCCGCCGCCTCGAGAGCCGGTACACCGAGCTCCTGACGGCGGCGATCCGGCACCGAGGCCGGGTCTTCGCCATCACCGGCGCGCTGCTCGCCGGCGTACTGCTTCTGTGGCCGCTGGTCTCGGTGGAGCTCGCGCCGCGAACCGAGGCCGACGAGATCGACATCGAGCTCGAAATGGCCCGAGGAACCAACATCGCCGTCGCCCGGAGCTACCTCGACGAGCTCGAGCGCAAGGTGCGCGGGGTGCTCCCCGACGACGACATCAAGGTGGTCTCCACCGAGGTGCGCGGCGACAGCGCTGCAGTCGAACTCAAGCTCGAGCCGCGCGACCGGCGCTCCATGGGCAGCACCGAAATGGCCGACCGGGTCCGACGGGCGGTGGACGGCCAGGTGCCCGGGGCCGAGATCGACGTCGAGGCGCAACAGGGGTTGTGGATGCTCAACCGGGTGTTTAGCTCCGGCGGCGGCAACGCCGTGGAGATCGAACTCCGCGGTTGGGATCTCGATCGCGCCGACCGGATCGCCGCTGACATTCGTCGCCGGATGGAGGCCGTTCCGGGGGTGACCGACGTCCGGGTCAGTCGGCGCGAGGGGCGCCCCGAGGAGCGGCTCGAGCTCGACCGCGAGCGGATCGCCGAGGTCGGGCTGTCGGTCGAGGAGGTCGGGCGCACCCTGATGGCCAACGTCGGAGGTCTCGAGGCCGGACGCTTTCGGGAGGGCGGTGACGAGTTCCCCATCGTCGTCCGGCTGCGGCCCGAGGACCGGCTCCACGCCGCCGATCTCGACCACATCGTGCTCCGGACCGACGCCGGTTCGGTGATCCCGTTGTCGGCCCTGGTCGAACGCCGCCGCGGCCGTGGACCGGTGGAGATCGAGCGGGTGGACGGCCAGCGGGTCACCTACATCTCGGCCAACCTCGAGGGTGGGGTCGCGCTCGGCGACGCGGTGGATAGGATCCGGCCTGCGCTCTCCGATCTCGTGCTCCCCCAAAGCTTCGCTCTGGTCTTCGGCGGTCAGTACGAGGAGCAACAGGCGGCGAGGCGCGACTTCACCATCGCCATCGTAATGGCGCTGGTGCTTGTCTATATGCTGATGGCCGCCCAGTTCGAACGATTCGTCGATCCCCTGATCGTCATGCTGTCGGTGCCGGTGGCGCTGGTCGGAGTGGTGCCGACCCTGCTGGTCACCGGGACCACCGTCAATATCCAGAGCCTGATGGGTCTGATGATGCTCATCGGTATCGTGGTCAACAACGCCATCGTGCTGGTCGACGCCATCAACCTGCTGCGCCGCGAGTATCGGATGGGGACGGCGGAGGCCGTCATCGAGGCCGGCCGCCTCCGGCTCCGGCCGATCCTCATGACCACCGGGACCACCGTTCTCGGGCTGCTGCCGTTGGCGCTCGGCCTCGGCGCGGGCGCCGAGATCCAGGCGCCACTGGCGCGGGTGGTGATCGGCGGGCTGCTTGCCTCGACCCTGGTGACCTTGGTGTTGATCCCGGTCGCCTACAATTCGGCCACCACGCTCGTCATCCGTCGGAGACGCCGCGACTGGGACACCGAGGCGACCGAGAGCGACCAATCTCCCATCGGGCGCACAGCGAGCTGACCCACTGCGATGATCCCGCTTCAATCGCTTCGTCGTACAGACGGCCCACTCGTGCTCGTCCGACGATCCGGCCATTGTTGCAGGACCGAGCCTGAAGAAGATCACATGTGGGTGCCCACCACTACTTGATGTGTCGAAACACCACAACCCGATCTTTTCAGCAAAATTCTGATCGAACTGATCGAGTCAAGGCCGTACATATCTCGAGTGCGGGCCCCCGCAACCAGAAAACGATCAGCCGCCGGTTCGGGCGGTGTTTTTCGTTTTCCGGCTGGTACACCACGACCCCAGGAGCCGATTCGCCGCGGCCAATGGGGATCGTAGGAAGGGCGATGGCGGTGGCGGTTGTCAGCATCGCTGCGCAGCCGCTCGCCGACTGGCCGATGCTCGAGAGGCTCGCGGCGGCGCTCGTGTATCCGCTGGGCTTTGTCGTCTGTCTCATGAGTGGGGCCGAGCTCTAAACCGAGCACACCGCGACCGCCAGGCAACCGAGCGAACTGGTGATGAGCGCCGCCACCGTCATCACCGTGCGGCTCGACCAGTCGGCCATTCGTCCCCAGAACGGCGCGCTCAGACTCGAAGCCAGCCCGCCAGCGATGATGAAAAAGCCGAGCTGGCCGGCGATCCCGGCGTCGTGGCGTCGCGCGAGGATCACATAGTACGGCGCCGACAATGCCGAGCACAGCAGCAGGGCGCGTGCGATCACGAAGTCGCGGAAAGGTCGGTCGTCGCGCAACAGGGCGAGCATGCCAACCGCCTCGGCAAGCGCGTTGCCGCCGCCTTCGGTCGCGCCGGGCCACTCGATGATTCGGGAGTAGAGCGCCGCAGCCACAACCCACAACCCGGCAGCGCCGGCCAGCAGGGCGAGAAAGGTTGTAGGCGAGCCGTCGTCCGCACCCGTCGCGACCAGGGCGGCGCCAACACCGAGCGTCACCAGACCGGCTGCGCTGGCGCTGAATCCGTTGACGCGTCCCCGCCGGGTCTTCGGAATGGTCTTACCGAGCACATCCTTGGCCGCCACGGAAGACAAGCCGCGAGCGAGGCTGAAGACAGCAAGGCTGGCGATCACCGCAACCCCGCCCACGACGCCGCCCAAAATCCAGGCGGTCAGGCCGATTGCCAGGACCGAAAGCGCCTGCAGTAAGCTGCCGACAACCCACACCCACTTGCGGACCGGACGCCGGCGTACGAAGGCGGCGATCACGAGCTGAGGGATCAGCGACCCGGACTCGCGCACCGGCACCAGCAGGCCAGTGAGAGCTACCGGCGCGCCAATCGCGTCCATCATCCAGGTGAGGGTCGTCTTGTCGACTGCGGCCCCCGCATTGAATGGCACTCGACGACAGTGGCCCAATTGCCGGCCCATCTACAATGTCAAATCAATTTATATCAGTTACTTAAACACAATATGACTATCTGTTTTTAAGATCTTCAGAATTTAACTGAAACAGGGACTTGACAACATCTAGCTCATATTCCATATTATGTTATCGGACGGACGGCCTTTCCAGCCGAACCGGACCACGCAATCTCGGTTTGGAGGTGAACCATGGCGGTGACTGACAAGCTCAAGGGGATGGTGGAAGAGCTCAGGCAAGACCTCAACGAGGTCAAGAACCAGGTCAAGATGAAGAGAGGCGTCCTCCAGGTCACGATGCCGAAGCTCGGTGCCCGCAAGACCAGGGGTCGCCGGATCTCCGTCGGGCAAGACGACTCATAGCTCGCGGAGCGCCGCGCCGACAGTGGCAGTGGCCTCCGGGCTTTCTCTGCCGGGCCGCCGTCGTTCGAACGGACGCAAACCCACGGCGCTCAAACCTCACGGAGGTTTTCCATGACTCGGCGACCGATCTTCCTCATTCTGGTCATGGCTGCAGTAGCCTTTGCCTTCCTCGGTGGCGCCACGATCGGGCTCGGCATGATGCTGCGCACGCTGAATTCCGACATCGCGCGCCAGATCGGCGAAGGCCCTGACCTGCGAGGCGTGGTGGTCACAGGAGTCGAGCCGCTGAGTTCTGCCGCACGGACCGGCATCCGTGCACGCGACGTCATCACCCACGTCCAGGGGCAGTCCGTGCCTGATGTCAACGAGTTCAAACGGCTGCTGCGTACCCACGACCTCGGCGAGGGCGTTCGACTGACGGTTCGAAGCGGGGGTGCACCGAGATTCGTCTTCCTCAAGGGCGGGGAGTGATCGGGGAGAAATTCGACTCGTGAGGAAAGGGCTGACTGTGAAGCGGAAAAGCCACTACACGATCCTCGGAATACCAAGGGGTGAGACCAACAAGGGGATTCGTGCTGCCTACCTTCGCCTGGTCAAGGCTCTGCATCCCGACCACGCCGGTAAGGGGAGCACACAGGCTTTCCGTGACGTGCAAAACGCCTACGACGTGCTGTCGGACCCCGCGAGAAGACAAAGCTACGACGAGACACTGGACTGCAAACGTCCCGCTCGAGCCTGGCAAGCAGAACCGCTGACGCGACACCATCGTGTCGAACCGCTCGTGCCCGACGAGCCCCTTGGGACACGGCAGCACATGGGTCACGCGCAGGTGCTGGACGATTGGATCGGGGGATTGTTCAGCGTCGTCACTCCGATCGAAGCCTACGCGCGACCGCCGAGCTTCGGCGAGCTCTACCTCGTGCTGTCGCCCGGGCAGGCGACACTAGGCGGCGACTTCACTGTTGCGGTGCCGGTCGAGGAATCCTGCCGCAGGTGCGCGGGGACCGGCGTCGATTGGCCCTTTCCTTGCCTGGCCTGCCGTCAACGAGGGACGATCGTTCGCGAGCAGGTCGTGCGCCTGCGCATCCCGGCCGGCGTCCGGCACGGTACGGTCATCAACCTACAGCCATCGCGTGCTGGTGGTATCGCGGCGCGCGTCCGACTGCTGGTGGACAGAAAGATGAGGGCGCCGCCCTCCTGGCAGCGCTCGTCCAGATAACGCGCAACCCAACGGTCATCGGACAAGAAAACGAAAGGAGCGACAAAATGAGTCTTCTGAGATTTGGCACGGACCCGTTCGACAACATCCTGCGCCTCCAGCGGGCTTTGACCCGATCCTTGGAGCATCCGTTTTTCGGGCTCGGCACGACGCCCTCCGGCCGCGGCGTCTACCCCGCCTTGAACATCTTCGAGGAGGAAGGCGGCGAGGCGATCGTCCTCAAGGCCGAGGTACCCGGCATGAAGCGCGACAGCCTCGAGGTCGAGGCGGTAGGGAACCGGCTGTTGGTCGCTGGCGTGAGGGAGATCCCGAGCCCCGAGGGCGAGTTCCGGTACCACCGGCGGGAACGCCAGGCCGGTGAGTTCCGGCGGGTCTTCCGCCTCCCCTACGAGGTTGATCGCGACAAGGCTTCAGCCTCCTACCGGGACGGCATCCTCACGGTACGTCTCGAAAAGGCGGAGGCCGCAAAGCCCAGGCAGATCCAGATCACCGGATAGGCCCCCGCACCATGAAACAGGACAAAGGCGCCAAGGAGGAAACCATGAGCAAAGACATCGAGACCACCGAGAAGAAGGCCATAGAGAAGGCCGAGGAGACCACCTGGGCCGGCCAGACCTACGAGCCGGCAGTGGACATCTATGAGAGCGAGAACGCGCTGGTGCTTCAGGCCGACGTGCCCGGGGTGCGTAAGGACGACGTCGAGATCAACCTCGACCAGGATGTGCTGACCATCAGCGGGCGTGTCGCACTCGACACCTACAACGGTCTGCGGCCCGTGTACAGCGAGTTCAATGTCGGCAACTTTTTCCGCCGCTTCTCACTCGGCGAGACCATCGATCAGGCGGCGATCACGGCGGACATGGACGAAGGCGTGCTGACCGTCACGCTCCCGAAGAGGGAGCAGGCCCAGCCACGCAAGATCACCGTGGCGTAAAGGGCTCGAACCGGCACGGGTCAGGCATCGGATGGCGGCTCGGGGAGGGTCCCGTCGGGCCCTCCTCCGTGCCGGCGCTGTTCAAGCAACTGTCGCTCTTCCACACGAAGTTCAGGAGGTTTGAGTGACATGCAGAGCCACATGTTCTTCAGGGGATGTCCGCAGGATCTGAAGGCCCCGGCCAGGGAGTACTGGGAGCGCAAAACACCGCGGCTGAGACGGCTTTTGGCACGGTTCCATGCCGCGACGAAGTCGTCGACGAACTTCCGGTTCGCGTCGCTTGAGGCGTAGACCTCGGCGAGGGCTCGGAGCTGCGGGTTCGAGCCGAAAACGAGATCGACCGAAGTGGTGGTGTCGACAGAGATTCGCATCAAATCGGGAGCGTTCGCGTGGTGGGCCGAGCGTCGTGATCAGACCGAGGTCGGTGAGCAACCACAGGGTCCGGTAGACCGTATCGAGCGAAATCTTCGGGACCCGTTTGCGAACACCTCGAAAGACGGCTCGCGCATCCGGGTGCCGGCCGCTCTGCGCGACGTGACGGAAGATCTCCATCCGCTGATGGGTGATCTTGACTCCCGCATTCCGGCAGACCTCCTCGAAGTGCATCATCCGACGTGCGATTTCCCCGCTGTCGGTCTTCAACGGCGGACCTCTAGTTCAGAATGAATTACGATCTAGGAATGATACATCTTTTGAATCGGGTTTCAATGGCGATCCGCACTGAGCAACACCAGACTTCGAAGCGTGTCGAATAGACCCGGGCGGTTACCCGCCCGACACTGTCCGAGGGAATAGGGACGCCGAAGTCTCGCTTTCAAAGAGAGATTGAGAGCGATCTGATTGCTGGGTGAGACCCTCCTCCACTACCGAATTCTCCGCAAGCTCGGCGCCGGCGGTATGGGTGAGGTCTATCTCGCCCGGGACACCAAGCTCGGACGGGACGTCGCCGTCAAGGTGCTGCCGCCCGAGCTCAGCTCCAATCCCGACCGGCTCGAGCGATTCCGACGAGAGGCGTCCATCGTCGCGGCGCTCAACCACCCCAACATCGTGACCATCTTCTCGGTAGAGGAATCCGAAGATCTCAACTTCTTTACCATGGAACACGTCGACGGCAAGGTGCTGTCGGAACTGGTGCCCGACACCGGGCTGTCGACGACCGAGTTCGAGGCTCTAGCCCTTCCCCTGGTTGATGCGCTGCGCGCTGCACACACCCGGGGCGTGACCCACCGCGACCTCAAACCGGGCAACATCATGGTCAACCGCGACGGCCATCTCAAGGTGCTCGACTTCGGTCTCTCCAAGGTCAGTATCGACGACACACCCAGAAACGGGAGCGACTCACTGGCGGAAACGGACTTTCTCACCGGTCACGGTCAGATCCTGGGAACCACCCCGTATATGTCGCCGGAGCAGCTCAAGGGTCAGCCGGCCGACAACCGGTCGGACATCTTTGCGCTGGGAACCGTGCTCTACGGCATGGCGACCGGAACGCACCCGTTCAACGCCGATAGCTCGGCAGAGGTCATCTCCTCGATCCTGAGCCACGCGCCACCCCGGGTGAACAGCCTCAAGAGCGGTCTTCCCGACGAACTCGGCACAGTGATCGGTCGATGTCTCGAGAAGGACCCCGAGGATCGCTTTCAGACCGCCGAGGAACTCCATGAGGCGCTTGCCCGGGCGATCCTCAACACTCCCGACCGAACTTCCAGCCCACAGCAGTCTGCTCGCGACACTCCGACCGAGGTCCAATCGCCGCAACCGACTCCACCGCCTCGACCGGAACGAAAGGGTGTCGCCCGGTGGGCGGCGCTCGCGGTGGCGGCGCTGATCGTCACGGCGGCGGTCCTGTGGTTCTGGACGTCCACGAGCCGTCCGGAACCCCCGCTACGATCGCTCGCAGTCCTCCCGTTCGCCAATCTGAGCGGCGACCCGCAGCTCGACCGGTTGGCCGAAGCCATCGGTTCCGGGCTCATCACCACCCTGCGCGAGTACGAGGGTCTGCAGATCGTCGGCCGATCGGAGACCTGGAACCGTTCGGATACCAGTCTCGGCTCTCTGCTCCACGAACTCGGCGTCGGTGCGGTGGTCAACGGCGAGATCCAACAGGACGGGACGGGGCTCAAGAACACCATCATCCTGACCGACACAACGACGGGATTCGTCCTGTGGTCGTGCACCTACGCCACCGCGGCCGACCAGGCCTACCGGACGCAACGCTCCATCGCCCGGGATCTCTCGACCTATCTGTCGATCCCACTCACCGGCAACGACCGACGACGGATGGCGGAGAAACCCGACGGGTCGCACGCGGCCTTCGACTACTACGTCACCGGCCATCGGTTTCTCGACGCCGAGGACGATGTCCGCGGCCCGCATTCCGCCGCCGAGAACTTTCGCCAGGCTTTGCGGATCAAGCCGGACTTCGTCCTCGCCCACGTCGGTCTCAGCGAGGCGTTGTGGCAGATCTACTACCTGGACGGCGATCGGACGACGCTTGCCGAGGCGGAGGCCGCGGCCGAGACCGCATGCAGGATCGACCCCGGAGCACCCACGGCCCAGGTGGCGTTGGCCCGCATCCTCCGAACAACCGGACGACAGGACACCGCCATCATGCAGCTCGAGGACGTGCTCGCCCGGCACCCGCGACCCGACGAGGCCTACCGTGAGCTCGGGCGAAGTTACGAGCGGGTCGGCGATTTCGATGAGGCCGAAGATGCGTACCGCGCGGCCACCGCGCTCAACTCCGGCGACTGGTCGACATGGAACTCTCTCGGCACCTTCCTCATGGTTCGGGGCCGGTACGAGGATGCCCTCGGCTGCTTCGAGCGGTCGGCGGATTTGGCGCCACCGGAGATCACCCGCCCGAAACAACAGCTTGCGACATATCACCTACACAACGGTCGATTCGACGAAGCCATCGATGCCTACGAGCGCATCCCCAAACCCAATCGGGGTCCGGATCTGGCCTCCAATCTCGCCACGGCCTACTACTTCTCCGACCGCCCGAACAAATGGGAGCACGCCGAGAAGAACTATCTGATGGCGGTTCGAATGAGCCCCAGGGACGCCATGTATCAGGCCAATCTCGGTGATCTCTACGCCAGGCTCGAGCGCCACGACGAGGCCCGCGACCGATACCACCGCGCTCAGGTTTTGACCGAGGATCGAGTGCATGACGATCCCGGCAACTGGGAACAGCGGGTCCAGCTCGCGCTGTACTCAGCAAAGGCGCAGGACTGCGACGCCGCCCTGCCGCTCGCGGGCGAGCTCCGGGAGACGATTCCGGACACCGGCCCGAACGCCCATCAGCTCGCCTATGTCTATGCCCTCTGCGGTGACGACGACGAGGCCATCGTCGCCATCCGGCGGGCCATCGAACGTGGCGAACCGGCCGAACTCATCCGCCGGGAGGACGAGTTCCGGGCGCTGCACGAGCGCCCCGAGTTCATCGCGTTGGTCGAGTGATCAGTCGTTCCATCTGATCCGCGGATCCACCATGCACAGATACTCACCCTTGACACCGTCGGTGCAGCTGTAGACCGTCACCATGTAGGGCCACTCGGCGTTGGGGATGCTGGGTTTGGGTCTGGGTTGGACCTTGATCGACGACTGACCACAGGGAAGAACGACGTCTCCGAAGTAGTTCTCACTGCCGCCGCCCTTGCCCGGATCGTAGCGAAGCTCCCAATAGAGTTCGCCGAGTTCGGCGTTGGGCTCGGCCACCCAGTAGACCTTCTTGATCCTGGCGTTTTTTCCACGCGAGATGATCGCCGTTTCGGGGCTGACCGTGATGGTGCATCCGCCGGCGCCATCGGCGACAGCCGTCAGGGTCACCTCCTTGGCATCGGGGTTCGCCGCAGCGCCCCCCGCCCACGACATGAGTCCGACACCAACACACGCGACGACCCAAAATTTCGAAGACCGTCTCACCATGACCTCCCGGGTGCCTCTCGGCATTTTCGTGATTGCTATACTACGTCTCAAAATGCTTTCTCCACCCTATCGGCACTCTCACCCGAGGTCAAGAGAGCTGAGGATTTCACCACCGCATCCCTTCGGGCCCTGTGCTAGACTTTCCTGAGATCTGATCTCAGGAGAAGCAACCTGAATCCCCAATAACGGGGAAGACTCGATACAGACCGGGTCCGGACCCGATCTCGTTCCCAGCCGACTTGGAGGCTCCAATCATGAGTGGATACAAGATTCTCGCAACCCGCAGCAGGTCCGCAATTCTGACAGTCCCCTTCCTGGCGATTCTCCTCAGCTTCGCCTGCGCACCGCAACGCGCGCAACCGAGCCCGGAACTCGCGGCATTCTCGGATCGGTGGGCAGCGGCCCTGGCGGCCGGTGATGTCGACGCCATCGTTGCCCTCTACGCCCCCGACTGTCGGATTCTGTCACCAAACGCCCCCATGGCCGAGGGCCACGACGCGGTCCGATCCATCTTCGGTGGGATGGCCGCCGCCGGTCTCACCGGAGAGCTCGAAACCATCGAGGCTACGGTCTCCGGTGACATCGGCACCAAGATCGGAACCTATGTCCTGACGGCGCCCGACGGGAGCGTCGTTGATCGGGGCAAGTTCTCGGAAACATGGAAGAAGACCGCCGCCGGTTGGCAGATCAGCAGCGACATGTTCTCGAGCGATCTTCCGGTCCCCGGCTCCGGCGCCATGGTGATCGTGACCCACGATGTCAAGGACGGCGATGCCTGGCTCGCGGCATGGAGTGGTGACGACAGCCGTCACGCCATGTTTGCCGCAAACGGAGCCGCCTCAACGAGGGTGTTTCAGAACCCCGAGGACACCAAACAGGTCGGTCTTCTAATCGAGGTCGAGGACATGGAAGCCCTGATGGCATTCATCAACTCGGCCGAGACCCAGGCCGCAAAGGCCGAGGACGGGGTCATCGACGAGAGTCTGAGATTCCACACCGAGGTGAAGTGAAGAGGCGATGATGCATCCGCAACGGGTCGCTCGCGGGCGACCCGTGGCGCGTTCACGACATCAATCCTCTTCGATGGTGGCGCTCCAGCCGGCGACCAGATCGAGATGGCCGGTCTGTTCATCGGAGCTGGCGACGGACGCGAGCACGCGATGGCCGTCGGGCGATATGGAGAAGAGGATGCCACTGATGTTGGAGGTGCCCAGGACCATGACGTCGCGCGCCTCTCGGTAGGTGAATGTTTGGCCCGCCCCATCGACCGGAATCACTTTGAGGGGTCCGTTCTCCTCTTGAACGAAGAGCTCGGTCCCGTCGGGTCTCCACTGCACCCACGTGCCGGAGTTTTGCGACACCTGCCAGCGGCGTCCGGGGCCTGGGAAGGGTGTGACATAGGCCTCACCGCGTCCGGACTCCTGGGACCAGTAAGCGACCCAACGTCCGTCGGGCGAAAAATACCCGGCCCCGTCCTCGGAGGTCGTTTGATAGAAGAGCTCGGCGCTGGGGCCGCCCTCGAGATCGAGGACCCAAAGATCCGCGCCCGTGCCCTGCCCGACCTGGTCGAAAAGGAGATAGCGTCCGTCCGGCGACCAGCTGGTCGGAAGCATGTCCACCTCCGAGGCGTAGACGAGCTCCACCTCTCCGGTGCCGCCGACCGACTTGCGAAAGATCGAACGGGTCCCGTTCCGACGCGAGGCGAAAATCAGGCTCTCGCCATCCGGGGACCACACGGGGTAGGCGTCGTTGGCCTGGTCGAACGTGAATCGGGTCTTCAGACCGCTTGTGACATCCAACAACCAGATATCGGGGGTGCCGGCGCTTGGATCCAGTATCACTACCGCGGCGGTGGACCCGTCGGGCGACAACGCCACGTGCTCGTAATACGCCTCATCCGCGATGGTGCCGCCCGGGTTTCCATCACGGTCAAACCACTGGAGGACACTCCCCTCGTTCGGGCTCCCGGTCTGGTAGAGCAGATCGCCGGCATCGGTGGAGGAGAAGACGCCGACGCCGGTCAACGAACGGACAACCACGTCCTCCGCAACCGGAAAGGCGTCACCGGTGAACTCGAGGGCCTTCGGGTCGAAGGCCTGGGCCATCAGCATGTCGTCCCTGACGAAGAGAAGATAGCCCCCTGCGTACCACGCCGACGCGGGAGTGGTCACCAGATCACGGCCGGATCCGCCCTCATCGAGGCCGATGACCCGCACCACGCTCTTGGCGTCGCCCGCGGAATTGCGCGCGTAGTACAGGAGGTCCTTGCCGTCTGGAAGGAATCGGGGCAGCCGGTGCGAGTTGTCCCCGGCCTCGAGGTCGAACTCGGTGATCGGCGTCGACTCGCCGCCGACGGCGGCGACCCGGTGCAGCGGGGTGCCTGACTCCGGGGCGAAGACGATGACCCCATCGGCGTTCCACGAGCCGCCCTTGCCGTCGGGTGCGTCACAGATGGTGAGCGCAGGTCCTCCCGTCGCTTTGATCTTCTTGAGCTTGCCGCCGGCGACAAAACCGATCCATTCGCTGTCGGGCGACCAGAAGGGATAGTGGCCGTTCTCGGTGCCGGACAGGGCGTGAGCCTCACCCTCGTCCACCGATCTCAGGTAGAGCTGATATCGACCTTCAGCCTCCCGCGCACTGAAGACGATGATCCTGCCGTCCGGCGACAGAACCGCCGCACCTGGGTTGAGCGGATCGAGGTGAAAGACCTTGCCTGGTGGCGCCGGGATGGCCGCGTGGACCACCCTCGGTTCCGGGCCGGGGTTCAGACCCAGCACCAGGGCGAGCGCCACGGTGGCGACCGCGAAGACCGCGGCTGCCATCCACCCGAGCCGGGATCGGCTTCCCTGGTCCGCCACCACCTCGACCGCCGCAGCGACGTCGTCCTCGGGCTCCTCGAGCGCAATGCGCGCATCGCCGATCGCCTGGAGTCGCCGCTTCGGCTTCTTTCGCAAGCACCTGCCGACGAGCTTCCTGAGGTGGGGTGGCGTCTGGGCCGGCAACTCATCGAGATCGATCTCGTCCTTGAGCACCGAAGCCAGGACATGAGAGACCGTCTCGCCGTCAAAGAGCTTGTGGCCGGTGAGCATCTCCCACAGAACTACGCCGAAGGCCCAGATATCGGCCCGCCGGTCGGCGGCGATCCCGGCCGCCTGCTCCGGCGACATATAGGCCGCCGTCCCGATGATGACCCCGGCCGCGGTGGCGTGCTGGGTCAGGGTCGGCGACAGGGAGAGCGAGGTGTCACTGTTCCGAGTGTCCCACGCCTTGGCGAGCCCAAAGTCGAGGACCTTGACCGTGCCGTCGGGCTTGAGCTTGATGTTGGCAGGTTTGAGATCACGGTGGACGATGCCCTGCTCGTGCGCCGCCTCGAGGGCCTCGGCGATCTGGAGCGCGATCTGGGTGGCTTCGTCAATGGGAATGGAGCCGCGAGTGATTCTCTCGGAGAGGTCTTCGCCGTCGACGAGCTCCATGACCAGGAAGGTCACGGGGCTTGAGGGTTTGAGGGTTTGAGGGTTTGATCCCGCGTCCGAGGCCGCGCCCGGGCCCGTTTCGGCAGTCTCGCGGAAGGGGGTCAGCCCCCCTCCTACGGATTCATTGGTCGATCTCGATCCCGATCCCGTAGCCGCGCCCGCGACCGATACGACGGTCTCGAGTCCATACAGATGCGCGATGTTTGGGTGATTCAACGAGGCCAGGACCTTGGCCTCGCGCTCGAAACGCGCGAGACGATCGGCGTCCTCGGCCACATCGGCCGGCAGCACCTTGAGCGCCACCTCGCGGCCGAGCTTGGTGTCCTCGGCCAACCACACCTCGCCCATCCCGCCCTCACCGAGCTTGGACTTGATCTCGAAATTGGAAAGTACGCTGCCGATCATCGGCCCTCTCAATCGCGGGGCACAACAGCGTTGAGTCCCGATTCGGTTGCTCCGACATTGTTCGTTCTCTCCCACTCTAACCCACTTGAGACCCAATTTCATTTCGTTGTCCAAAACCCAGATCCTCGAGATCCGGACCTCACAACGACCAAGCTGGGTGCTCGCTGTCCTCTACTCGACGATATGAGACGTTCGGACGGGATGCCTCCCGGTTCCGCCCTGCGTGTCGGCATGTTACCGATCGACCTGCAGAGTCAAGAACAACGGGTACTCCAGAGCGAGCGGCTCGAAGAGGAAATCATCCTCCCCGCAGCATGCCGGTACTCAGGGCGCCCCGATCGACCAACGCGAGGTGTCGCTCGTCTCGAAGCCGTCCGCGAAAATCATCCCGTCGACGGATCCGATGGGGGTCGTCGAGATCACCAGGTTGTCGAACCAGATGCGATAGCTCTGGGTCGCCTCCGGGAAGTAGTTCCACACGATGAAGTGGTTGAGGTGAAGCTCGTTGGTGTGACGCCACACCATCCCGGTGTGGTGGGCAATCAGATCTCCGTCCACCCACAAGCTCATCTCGCCGTCAGGTTGCCCGGCGCCGCCGACCACCGAGTTGGCCCGCACCCTCGTCTCGACCTCGTACCAGCGATCCTGGTACATCGAGAGTTGGGTTCCCTGATTCGGGTTGAAGTGGTTGCCCCAACAGCATTCAAGTCCGCTGTTGCACGGCAGCCCTCGGACCGCACACTGGTCGCAGATCGCCTGGGGATCTGCGTAGTTGGCGCAGATCGGTCCGGGGTCGCAGCTCATGTCGGGAAAGTAGCTGTAGAAGAACGGTTCCCCCGGAATCTCACCGGTCACGATCTCGCGGCTGTCGACGGTGGTGCCGTTGAGGCAGAGCAAACCGTTGGGTCGACAGCCGGCGGTCCCGTGGCACGACCAGGGATCACCCGTCTGGTCGCCGTGAACCGCGAAAAAGTGGTGCATCGGTCGATCCCAGACCGAGTCGAAGCGCATGGCGAAGCGGACGTAGATCTCGTCGTGGTCGGCAAACCGGTATCCGAAGGCCGCGCCGGTCCCGTCGGTGTCGAGCACGGCCTCAATCGCGTGGTTGCCCCGATAGACGTGCTGGCCGGGATCGCCGGCGGTGATAATGGTTGCGTCGTCCTCGTACTCCATGCCGTCCCACGACGCGAGCTCGAAATCGTTGCAGTAGACCGTGGAGTTGTATTGGCAATAAGGCTCTTCGGCAACGATCGTGCCTCCCACGAGCACGGTGATCAGCAACGCTCCAATCGCCAAGAATCGCATGTCTCACCCCCGTTGACTGCTTCGATCGTACGTCGTTCCGGGGTGGATCGGGAGTGCTTTGAATCACGTTTCGTTGTGCGTCTCCTACGGCGTCAGAGGAATCTCCTTTCACCGAACTCGAGGTCATGGTCGGTGATCGACTCACCCTCTGCCACCTCAGTTTTCCCGACGACGAGAGTAGCGTTGCAGCCCTTGCTGACCCGGGAGTGGATACTCGCCATGGTCCGCCACTATTCTTATTCCGTTGCCGCCAACGTTAGGAGGGATCGATCCCCGTGAGAAGGAAGGCGCGGGCGACGAAGCGCCGGTCAAGGGCGCTCCTCGGCGCTTCGACGATCAGGTCGATGCCGGCGCCCGGCTCGATGTCGGCGGGGATTTCAATCTCGATGGTCTCGGTGACGCCACCGTCCGCGACCAGCCGGCCGGCGGCGGTGGTGCCGCCCGAGGGGGAGGGGATGGTCACCGTGATGTCGAGAGGGTAGAGGATGCGGGCCTGCGGCAGGGACGTGACCCGAACCCGGAGCCGCGACGACCCGGGTTTCCGGCGCAGCACCACTACCGCCGGATTGGACGAGACAGCGCCGGTCCGCCAGTCGACGCCGCTGACGATCTGCCTCACCCTGGCCTCGGATCCCGGCTTGAAGTCCGAGAAGCGGGCCACGCGAACACGGAGGAATGGTTGGCTGGTCGCTCGCCAGTCGCCCGCGGGGGGCGCCGGGTGATAGCCGACCTCGCGACCGTCCCGTGTGGTGACGGGCTCCGGCAAGGGCGCCCACCCGAGCTCGGCGGCGACCATCCGGTAGATGATCTTCGCGAAGACGACGTAGGCTTCGGTGGTGCCGTGGGCCCAGCGACTCGCGCTTCGCCACTCACCGGCCAAATACTCTCCCGGCAGGACGGCGTAGGGGGCGCCGACGTCCGCGCGGGACATGAAGTCGTGCACCACCGGCTCGTGCACCCAGTCGGCGGTGAAGAACAGGAAGAATGGCGTCGAGGCCGCGTCCAGGCGTTCGCGGACCGTCCGGTAGCTCGCGAAGACCGCCTCCCACCGGGTCCGATTCAGGTAGGAGTCGAGGTAGCGCGCCCGCCAGTCGAGGTAGAGCTCACCCCACTCGCTTCGCCGCGGGGTGCGCATTGCCCCGGAGCTGGTGACCGCCCGCGTGCCATCGATGTCGTTGGTGGTGGGGCAGAGCACCACCGCGTCCGGCTCGATAAGATCGAAGAAGGCGTCGAGGGCGGCCAGCTCGTTGACCGCGTTGTAGCCGGGGAGCGCCAGGTTCCAGGCTTCGACGCGGCGTTCGATCCCGGAGTACGCGTTGGCGACCTCCGCGAACCGGGACGGGAAGGTTTCCTTCGCCCGGACGCCCATGCCGTAGGTCCACGAATCGCCGACGAAGAGCACGCGGTAGGTGGCACGATCCTTCTCCACAGGACCCGTGCGATAGCCCAGCTCGTTCGCGCGGAAGGTGTCGCCCCAGGCGGTGACCTTGGCGCGGGGAACCAGGGTGTAGCCGATCCGCGGCTCGAAAAACGCATACCGCAGACCGGTCGTGCTGGTCGCTTGGTGCTCCTCGACGAGACTCTGGATCTGGTTCGGGCTGAGGCGACGGATGTCGGGGGAGCTGCCGCGTCGATGGGAGAGATACCATCCGCCCGCAAGAATGAGGCACAGCACGAACAGAACCGATGCCAGCGCCAGCAGCGCCTTTGTCAGCGTCTCTCCCGGAGGCCTCTCGGCTGGGCCCCGGCCGGGGTCAGGACTGCGAGGTTTCATTGGACCGCGATCTCGGCTGCTTCCGCCGGAGCGGCTTCGGCACCGATGACAGGATTCTCGCCGGACGGAAGCATTCTGTAAACCTCGTCGGGTCTATTTTCTGCGGGGCCCCGAGTGACGCGATCGTGTATCTGGACTTCCTTCCGGACTCCGTCGTGAGCACGACCGATGGGGTGAATCAACATATTCCAGACAAATCCTGATCGAATCAAGCTCGAATATTCGTCGATTGCGCACGCCCGTCCGATGCCTCCGGACCCCCTGTTGACGAGGACCTCTTTGTTTGTGAACTCCATGACTGAGAACTCCTCTGCCCGAAATCGTCGTTGAATTCTTCAGCCCGAAGATTTACCTTTTTTGACAACATCAGGTGGCCGGTCGGTTATAGGATAAGGAATCGTTCATTTCGGTCAAACGCACGGAGGGTTTCGTCATGTCAACGCAGTCACCGAAGAAATCCAGCCCGCTCATGAGGTGGTTCGTCACCAACACGGTGCTCACCGGGATCTTCGCCCTCCTGTGGCTCCTGCTGCGCAGCGGCACCAAACCCAACCGCCTCGCCTATCCCTGCCAACAGGCCGCGTTCACGACCGCAGCTCTGGCTTTCGGCTCCCCGCTGGTCGCAGCGCTGATCACCGCGCGAAACTTCGGATTGCGCCTTTTCGGCAGCCGGCGCGCCTTGGCCGCCGCCGCGGTCGGGCTCTTCGCGACCATCGGGCTTTGGGGATTTCTCTCCAGCGGCACCGCGGCGACGACGCGATTGTCGCCGATCGCGCCGCCGAAGAACTACCGCGCCGAGGTCTTCCACGTCACCGACTGCCCGCAGGATCCCGTGGGCGATCGGTTTCTCGGGCTCGAAAATCTGCTCCAGCTCATGGGGCGAGAAGGGCTCAAGTTCTACCAGTCCCCCACCGTTGCCTCCCTGACCGGACCGGATGGGATCATCGGCAGCAACGATGTCATCGTCATCAAGATCAACTATCAGTGGACCGGTTGCGGTGGAACCAACACCGATCTACTCCGCGGCCTGATCCGAACACTGGTCGATCATCCCGACGGTTTCACCGGCGAGATCGTCGTTGGAGAAAACACACAGTTCGTCTCAGCTGACGGCTTCGATCGTTCCACCAACAACGCCCAGGATCGTTTGCTTTCGCCCCATGATGTGGTCATGGGGTTTCAGAATCTGGGCCACCGTGTCAGCATCCGCGACTGGCGCCAGTTCCGCAGCTTTTCGGTCGAAGCCAACCGGTCCTGCGAGTGGGGCAGCGGCTATGTCGTCCTGCCGCCCGGACCCGCCGGGAATGTCTCCTACCCCAGATTCCAGACTGATTTCGGAACCTGCGTCAGTCTGGCAAAGGGTATTTGGGACCACGGTGCCGGCCGCTTCGAACGGGACCGTCTCAAGGTGATCAACCTGCCGGTCCTCAAGCCGCATGGCCAGGTCTACGGCGTGACCGCAGCGGTCAAGAACTACATGGGGGTCGTGACCACGGAGCTCAACACAGGCTCCCACAATGCGGTCAGCGGCGGTCTGATGGGGGCGGTGATGGCCGAGACCCGCCCGCCGGATCTCAACATCCTCGATTGCATCTGGGTGAACGGCCACCCTTTCGCCGGCCCTGGGGTCTCGTGTTACCTCGCCTCGAGGCTTGACCAGCTGGTTGCGTCCACCGATCCCGTCGCCCTCGACATCTGGGCGACAAAAAACATCCTCGTGCCGGAATTCCTGGCGAACGGGTACGAACCGCCCTGGCCGAGCCCGAGTGCAGATCCCGACGACCCGAACAGCAAATTCCGCATCTATCTCGACAACTCCATGGATCAGCTGCTGGCAAAGGGCTACTCAGTGACCAACGAGCTCGACAGCATCGACGTCTACTCGTGGAATGGCGTGCCGGCTCCCCGGCGGTCGTCGGGCCGGGTCGGGAACTGACCGAACCGATCGGCGCCCGTCGTAGAAACGAGTTGATCCCACCGATGGGCGCCATCGTTCTGAAACCGGGAGAACCTCTGAGAGCCGCGACGAAACCGTCGATGATCGTGATCGGCGCGTTTGCGGTTGCGGCCGTGTGGGGATTCGGCGACTCGCCACCGGCAGTCACCGAGAATCGGACGAAAGGGCCCTAACCCGACCTTCTCACCAATTTCCTACTGCGGCCGACGATGTACTGCACCCAGGCGTGCTTTCTCAGTTCGGGGTGCTCACCTCGGAGCGATAGCGGAGAGAGGCAAGCCGCGGAGCGGTGCCAGCGAACGTACCGTAACTCACCGTCCTCGGCGTGACTCAGGACGGGCGTAGTGATAGGGCCAGGCTTTTGAACCTTGGGAAGTCGGAACTTCCTGAGGTTCCAAAGCCTGGCATCAATAGGCAAGTCAGAACCGCCACATCGCTGTGAGTCTGACCGCCGGTTTTTCCATTGGGTGAAAGTGGATGTCTTCGATACCGTCGACTGGTTCTCCAGGCAAGCGCGAAGCGTAGTAGTAGGCGATATCGTCATCGTCTCGGTTGAGGAGATTAAAGACCTCGAGGACGAGACGAAGGTGGTCGGTCACGTCAAACCCGACGAGGCCGTTGAGCTGGACGGTCGGGCCCCACTCCACCGAACCGTCCTCGATCAGAGGACCGCCCGAAAAATACCGTAGCCGCAGGCTCCCGGACCACCGGCCGAGGTTGGTGAGGGTGACTCCGGAAGCGACCGTGGCGACAATGGCGCCCGGGATCTCGTCGCCCGCGGGGTCGTCGTCGGTGAACTCGGCGTTGGTCCACGTCGCATCGAGGTCGATGCCGACACCCGGGCTGATCTGCCAGACGTTGGTCCACTCGATCCCAACCCGCCGGCTCGGCCGACTCGCTTCGGTGATCCCGGCGTCACCGACGAAGAGCAGCTCCGAGTCGAGTTCGAGCCAGAAGGCGGTGACGGTGCCGTGGTAGCCGTCGTTGGTGAAGATGCGCACCCCGACATCGACACCGGTTGCGCGGACCAAAGGGTTCACCGAATCCACCGGCTCTCCAGTCACCGGATCGACCCGGATGGTTGCCCCGCGGGCGTCGTTGGAGTGGAAGCCCGAGCCCGCGTTGAGCGACAGCTCGGCCGAGGACCACGGCCGCCACACCAGGCTCAGCTTGGGGTTGAGCATCCAGTCATCGGCCGACCCGGAGTTGATCTCGCGGTACGCGCTCACCTCGGCTCCGTAGTAGTCGGCCCGCAGACCCAGGTTGATCCGCAGCTCCGGAGTCAGAGCGATCCAAGTCTCTCCCCACAGCCCACCGCCGAGCTGGCGCACATCGTCTTGACGGGTGGTGAAGGTACGCACGAGATCGGTGGTGCGGTAGAGGCCGTTGGCAATGTCGTCATAGCGCAGATCGAGACCGACGGCGGAGTTGTGGTGCAACGAACCAAAATGACCGCTCCAGCGGTGATCCAGGTCGAAGCCGAAGACCCAGCGATCGTCCACCTGTTCGAACTGGTCGCCGTTCACCGGGTCGTCGAGGAGATAGGTGAAGTTGGAAAAGAGATCGAAATCGTAGCTGATGACATAGGCTGAGACACTGGACAACGACGCGCCGCTACCGCGGTGGGCCTCACCCGACAGGCTGTAGCGAGCCGAGCGGCCCCGCGGACCGGGATCGATGAGGCCGTAGCGGTCGATCAGACCCTCGTCGACTGCGCGTTGTGGGATCTGGTCGGTGGCCAGCCACTCGCCATCCGAGCCCATGGCTTCAACCGACCATCCGCGGATCGCATCGCCACGGGCGTAGCCAAGGTACGCATTCCACCGCCCGTAATCGTCGGGTCGTTCCCACGGGCCGTCGTTGTGGTAGTACTCGAGGGCGCCGGTGAGGTCTCCCCCCGCCACCGTCGCCGTGCCGGCGACCAGCGCCCGTTGAAAGTCGAACGAGCCCAGGGTCAGCGTGGCGATGGCCTGCGGCATCGACCGAACGAGGTTGAAATCGACACCCCCCGCCGACGAAAAATCGCCGATCTCGGCGAAGTAGGGGCCCTTGCGGTAGTGGGCCCGCTCCACCAACTCGGGAATCAGGAAGTTGAGGTCGGCGTAGCCCTGACCGTGGCCGTGGGTCGGCATATTGACCGGCATGCCACCGACCGATACCGCGAAATCGGTGCCGTGGTCGAGATTGAAACCGCGCAGGAAGTACTGGTTTGCCTTACCGCCCCCCGAGTGTTGAGTAGCGATGGCCCCGGGAACGGTCTCCACCAGCTCGCCGGCGCGTAGCTTGGGCCGTAGCTCGAGGTCTTCATGACCGGTGGTACCCTCGTTGGCCGATCCCGCAATGCCGACCAGGTTCTCGTTCCGCTCGGACACGTCGATTGCCTTGTAGAACCTGAGCTTGTGTTGGGCCGGGTCGTCGTGGTCGTGTTCGGTCGTTTCGGGTTCTTCGGCGTCGGCGGACGGATCGTCCACACCGGCGTCCGGATCGTCCGCGGCACCGAGCGGCCACGACAGCGCGATCGCGCATACAAGGGCGACCGCCGTCATCCATCGATATTCCATGGATGCTCCTCCTTTCTTCAGCCCGTCGACCGATCGGCCGCTGGCGCGCTTTCGAAAACAGCTTTCAGTGAAGGAAGATGAGCCTCATGCAGATTGTCCATGAATCGGTCATCACAGGACAGAGCACCGCAACGACCTCATTCACGACGAACGCCGGACGAATCGTCCACGGCCCTGATGGGCAGGCAGGATACCTGCCCCTACAAGAGACCCTGATCGTTGTGTAGCGGCGGGCTTCCAGCCTGCCATCCGGGCGAACCGGTCAGGCGTTCTGATCGAGGCTCAGCCGTGAGAAGGGGGTCCGCGGGGGTTCCAGGGTCGCCCGGCCAGATCTCCGTCGGTGGGTATCGGGGTTCGGAAACCCGTCCGTTCATCGCGCGCGACGATCGGGATCGCGCCCACTGCCAGCGCCGGCGCCGGCGCAACTCCGAAGGCCATGGTCAGCGTGCCGCACTCGCGACGATCGTCGGGCGGAGAGTCGGGCTCCGGTGACTCATGCTCGTGGTGCTCGAGCTCGGTGTGATGGTGGTGTCCAACGTGGACGTGGAGGTGAAAGAAACCGGCGCCCACTCGCCCGTGATGGTGCCAGTCGAGAGCCGCATGGGCGCCGAATCCGGCCAGCAAGAGCGCCGACAGAATCACCACGGACGGACCGAGCCGCCGCATGATGCGCTGGAATCCCCGACGAAGAGCCGTCATCGTGGCCTTCGATTGTACTCGACCTCAACGCCGGGCTTGGACCCTCCCTCAGAGTCCCCGAGTAGATAGGTGAGTATTGACTCAAAACTATACACATATTATACTTACGGTATGAGTATCCGTTTGCAGGTCGTTATGGACAATGCCGAGCTCGACGCCATCCGCACCGCCGCTCGCGAACGGGGCATGACGGTGTCCGAGTGGGTTCGAGAGGCCCTGCGAGAGGCTCGCCGCAAGGTATCCGACGGCGACGCCGAACGGAAGCTCGCGGCGATCCGCGCTGCCGACCGGCACGCCTACCCCACCGCAGACATCGACCAGATGGTTGCCGAGATCAACCGCGGCTACGGCGAGGGCGGCGAATGATCCTCGTCGACTCCAACGTTCCCATGTATCTGGTGGGCGCCGAACACCCACACAAGGTCGATGCCCGCCGACTCCTCGAACGCGCCATCGCCGAGAACCGCCGGCTCGTCACCGACACCGAGGTCCTGCAGGAGATTCTCCACCGCTATGTCGCCATCGACCGAAGAGACGCCATCCAACCGTGCTTCGAGGTCGTCCTGGAGGTCGTCGACGACGTACTGCCCATCGATCTCGAGACGATTCAGAAAGCGCGGGAAATCGTCATCGGCCATCCCGATCTGACGGCGCGCGACGCCGTCCACCTCGCGGTGATGCGGGAACACGGCATCGAGGAGATCCTCACCTTCGACCGCCACTTCAACGGTCTCCCGGGGATCACTCGACTCTTCTAGAGTAAGTCGTGAGTGGTGAGTAGTAAGTCGTTGCGCTGCCGCATAGCCGTATAGCCGTTCTGCCGTGAGTCGTGAATCGTGAGTCGTCGCAAGTTCGGCCGAAGTGCCGTTTGCCGTACTGCCGTCTTGCTGTACTTCCATCTTGCCGCAATGCCGCCCTTGCCGTCTGCCCTCAAGACCCCAAGCCCCCAGGACTTCAAGACCCCAAGACCTCGAGACCTGTTCTTCCTTCTGAGCCTCGAAGAACTGCTTCATCCGCATCTCGATGTCGGTGCCGTACTGGGCGTTGATGCGGTCGTAGATCGCCTGGTCGACATCAGTGACGTCGAGCGACTTCAGCTGCATCCAGTCCGACGGCGCGATGCCCTCGGCCGCCTTGGGATCCATGGGCGGGATGTCGAAGACGCCCGCCGGCGGCCAGGTGTTGGGATTGACCACCACCTCTCGCACTTTGATCTCATCCTCGGTGACGTTCCACACGAGGAGATCATCGGCGAGGGACACCGGCCCGTCGTAGGTGGTGCGGATCCCGGCCTCGACTCCGCTCGCTGTGTCGAAGTCGTTGAAGAAGTGGAACGCGATGGCTATCCGCGGCTTGACCAGGCTCATGATCTTGCCGAAGGACTCCGGCGAGGTATGGATCTGGGTGCCCACCTCCAACGCCCGCGCCGGCGGGAACTTGTACTTGGTGATCCAGTCCTCGACCCGCATCATGCACTCGTGGATCGCCACGTCGGCGCCCTGGGCGGCGTCGACGAAGGTCTGGGACGGATAGCTGTCGCCACCGTAGACGAACTTGAGCCCGTTCCACTCGAGGGTGTAGCCGACCGAGCCGTCGAGCGAGTGGATCTGCGGGAACGACCGGATGGTGACCCCGTTCTCCTGGTAGACGACCTGGTTGATGCCCTTGTAGTCGAACTCGTGGACCTCGAGCTTGCCACCGGCGGGCGGGAGCCTTCCGGTCCGGCCTTCGATGTCCCACTCGTAGGCCTTCTTCAGGTGCTCCATCGCGAAGGCGGTCCCCAGCCTCGCCTCGGAGCCGCTCGGGCCCCAGACCCGGAGCGGGACCGTCCGGCCGGCGACCCAGCCGCCGACGTAGTAGGCGGGGAAAGAGCCCCAGTGGTCGGTGTGGAGGTGGCTGATGAAGATCTTGTCGAGCAGGTCGTAGGGGATCTCGAGCGCGCCGATCCGGGCGTCCGAACCGGTGCCGCCGTCGAAGATGAACTTGTCGCCGTTGCCGAGCTCGACCAGGAAGCACGACGCGGCCTGGCTCTCGCGGGCGGACGGCATCCCGGTGCCGCAGGCGATGATCCGCATCTCGTCGGGGGCGAGATCCTCGGTATTCGGGAAGTAAGCGTCGCGGTCCGGCAGGGCCTTTGTCGCCCGGATCATCAGATCAACGCCGGCGCTCGCATCCGAGTTGATCGTGGTGCCGATCACGATGCCGATTCCGATCGCCACGACCGTGACGGACAACAGGCTGATGACGGTCTTTCGTTGGCTCATACGATCCTCCTCGATCCGGCTGTCGTTTTCGGTTCCAGACATTCTTGTACGGAAGAGTATTGCCAATCCGATTGATCACGTCAATACTCGTGCCGTGGGAAAGACACCCGAAAAGCACCGGATGAGCCGCGAGGAGTTTCTCGAGCGCTCGCTCGAAGCCGTGACCGAGAAGGGGCACGCCAAGCTCCGGATCCACGAGCTCGTCAAACAGCTCGGGGTCACGAGGGGTAGCTTCTACTGGCACTTCAAGGACCGGGACGAGTTCGTCCAGGCGCTTGTCGAACACTATCTTCGGTGGTCTACGGACCAGGTCATCGTCGAGGTCGAGCGGGTTGGCGGCGATGCGGCGCGACGCCTCAAGACGGTGATGCAGTTTGTCGCCGAAGGGAGTTTAGGCCGGTACGACAACGTCATGACGAGCTGGGGTGTCCAGGAGCCGATCGTCGCGAAATCATTCGAGATCGGGATCCGCCGCCGGATCGAGTTCATCCGATCGTTCTTCGTCCAACTCGGTTTTGTCGGCCAGGAGCTCGAGACCCGGACGCTGGCGTTCGTCGGCTACATGAGCCTGATCCACTCCGGGGATGACCCGGAGAAACGGCACGAGCATCTCAGGCATTTGGACGAGCGGCACGCCGTTCTGACGGGGAAATGAGGGCCCGGGCCCCAGCTTGACCCGCTTCACGGCTCGACGGACAATCTCCCACACCATGAAGGAACTCAAAACAGTCAAGAGGGAACGGCGGACATTCCAGATGTCGCGCCGCGTCGGGACTTTGGTGATCGTGCTCGTCCTGCTGTTTTCGCTGGTGATCCTCAAACCCGCGGCGCCGGATCGCATCACCCTGCTGGCCGGACCCGAGGGCAGCGCATACCACGAGATGGGCAGGCGCCTGGCCGAACAACTTCGGCAGCGGTTCCGCTGCTTCTCGATGCCGTAACTCGGGCCAACGATCGCCGGCGGTTCACCACCGGATCCGAGCGCTTTCCCAGCAGCGACAACACCTCGCTGCCCCTCGACCGCGCCGCGACCCGATACTACAACCACGGCGAGTGTTGTTCCTCGACACCACTCCCGGCCCGAGCCTCCCCGGGGTGCGGGTGGCTCCGGCCGGGCCGGTTTTTCGGGTCATTGCGGTCAACCGAGACGGCACCCCGAGATCACGCGACCCCGGTGATCCGCGGTGAGTGCCCGGTCAGGGCGTCGCGTCCGACCACGCAAGGGTGGTCCCGGACTCGAAGTCATCTCCGAAGATCACAGCCGTGTTCTGGTTGAGGAGCACCGACACTGTGTTCGAGTCGCGGTTGACTGTCACGAGATCGAGCGATCCGTTGCCGTCGAGATCGTGGCTCGCCACAAACTCGGGCGTGGTTCCGACGGCGGTGATGACATCGATGGCGAAGGCGCCGGCGCCGAGTCCACGGAGGGCCGAGAGGTCTGCCGAATCCTGGTTTGCGGTCGCGAGATCGGGCAGGCCGTCCACGTCAAGATCTGCCGCGACGATCCCGCCCGGATTGGTGCCGCCGACCGGATAGCCCACCGCTGGACCGAAGGCGCCCGCACCGGTGTTCAGGAAGACCGCGGCGACGTTGAGCGCCGTGCCCGAGCTGGCGGCCGCTATGTCCACGTCGCCGTCTCGGTCGAGGTCGGCGGCGGTCACGTCATCGGGCCGAACGTCGGGTCCCACCGACAGACTCGACGGTGCGGCGAACGCCCCACCACCGGTGTTGAATAGAACATCGACCCGTCGATCGTCGTTGCAGGCCACCGCGATGTCGTAAAGCTGGTCGCCATTGAAGTCTGCCAGGGTGACACCGCGCGGCTCTACGCCCACGTTGTAGGTCACGGCCGCGGCGAAGACGCCGGATGTGTTGAGCAGCACCGACACGTCGTTGGAGTCCCGGTTCGAGGTCACCACGTCCTTGAATCCGTTGCCGTCGAGGTCGGCGGCGAAAATGGCGCGCGGCAACAGACCGCCGACGGCGGTTGTCGTACCGAGGGTGAATGTGCCGCCGCCGTTGACCAGGACTTGGATGTCGTTGACGTTCTTGCGGGTCACCACGAGATCGAGATCACTGTCGTTGTCGATGTCAACCGCGACGATAGAGTGTGGGCTGCTGCCACCAGCAAGCGCGATGTCACTGGCCGCGCCGAAGGTCCCGAGGCCGGTGTTGAGAAGGATGCTGATCCGGTCCGGAGTGTCGCCGGTGACCGCCATGTCGGGCCATCGATCGCCGTTAAAATCAGCCAACGCGACGCCGGCGGGACTCGTCCCCACCCCATAGTCGATGGCCGGGTCGAAGGCGATCTGGGCGTCGAGACGGCCGGCTAAGAAGAACAACACGATCGCGGCAGTGGTTTTGATGGATCTCAGGTTCATGACATGACTCCCTTGCTCGTCGGGTCGGGGCCGGAGCTGCTGGTGCGGGGGGACCCTGGCCGTCCGGCGGTGATTTATTTCGAGAAAGATCCCCAGACTCATTACTAGTGAGTGCCGGGTGCCGGGAAATCGAGACACTGTGTCGATGTGTCGTCACGCTCGGCGTCGAGCGATGGAGTCAGAACGAGCCACCCCGACCAACGAAGACCGGGGCGGTTCCGTTCGGTTGACGCCACAGGCGTCCTCGTCTGCGACGGATCGCGTTGCGGCGACGCCGGATTCAGCCCGGCAAATATCGAAAGAGACTCACGTGTGCGCCAGGCGAGGCCTTGAACCGCAAACGAAACACCGCGCGCATCATGGTCGGCTCGAGCTTCAGCGTGCCGTCACGCTCCAGGCGCAAGTGTCGCCGGTCTCGAATCCATCGGCAAAAATGATGCCCGGTGGGCTGCGCCAGACGGCGAATCGGTCGGACGCCAGACCGCCCGCCGAGTTGAAGTAACCGGCGGCGGCGAGCCCGGGGCCGCGTCCGTTCTCGAAACCCAGCAGAGCCAGTGCGGCCCAGTCGATCCCGTTGTCGGTCGGAACCTCGAGTGCCGACCACGAGGCACCGTCCCATCGGGCGATGTTCCGCGCGTCGACTCCACCCGCGCTCGAGAACAACCCACTGACATAGAGCGCCGGCCCGGAGCCGTCGTCCCAGACCGTCGTCGACCACACCTCACCGTCAACGCCGACATCGGCCGCGCCACCGACCGCCGACCACTCGACGCCATCCCAACGGGCGAGACCGTTCACCGCCACGCCACCGGCCGTGTCGAAGAACCCACCGGCATAGAGAGCGGCTCCGCTTCCGTCGTCGTAGACCGTGATCGCGAGGACTCCGGAGGATGGCCCGACGCCGGTGCCGGACGGACCGGCGAGCGCGGACCAGTCGCTGCCGTCCCATTTGGCGATGCCGTTGACCGTCACCCCGCCCGCGTTGTCGAAATGACCTCCGACATAGAGCTCAGGACCGTTCCCGTCGTCGAAGACCGCGAGGGCATTGGCGCGACCGTCGACTCCTTCTCCGGTCAACCCGGCGAGCGGCGACCAAAGTGCGCCGTTCCACCGGGCGACCCGGTCGGCGGCGACTCCCGAGATCTCGGTGAAGCTGCCGGCAACGAAGAGGGAGGCGCCGCTTCCGTCGTCGTGGACCAACAGGTCGCGGACCCCGCCCTGCCATTGCGATGACGAGCCCGCCAGGTCGCTCCACTCGGTTCCGTCCCACCTGGCGATGTTCTTCACCGGCAACCCGCCGGCGATGCTGAAACCGCCCCCGACATAAAGCTCCGGACCCGAGCCGCGGTCCCAGACCTCGAGCGCGCGAACCTCGCCGACGATCCCTTCGCCGCTCGCGCCCTCGAGCGTCGACCACGACGCGCCGTTCCACCTCGCGACAGAGGTCGCGGGGATGTCGCCGGCGGTGCCGAAATAGCCGCCGGTGACGACCTCGGGGCCCGATCCCGAGTCGTAGACCTCCAGGGCGAGCGCCGAGCTGCCGAGACCGTGACCGGTCGCCGCCGAGAGTTGCGACCACGAGGCCCCGTCCCAGCTCGCGATCTTGCCGACCGGCAGCCCGCCGGCCAGGTCGAAATCGCCGCCGGCGTAGAGCCTCGCGCCTCCACCGTCGTCGAACGAGATCAGCCCTGCAACGGCGTCGCTCACTCCGTTTCCCGATGGCCCGGTGAGGGGCGACCACTCGCTGCCATCCCAGCGCGCGATATTGAGAGCGTCGATGCCCCCTGCCTGGGTGAAGTCACCGCCGACAAAGAGCACTGGACCCGAGCCGTCGTCAAATACCGTGAGGCTGTCGACGCTGAAGTAACCGCCTGAGATTCCGGTGCCCGACGATCCGGTGAGCGTCGACCAGGCCAGTCCGTCCCATTTGACGATGTTCATCGGGAAGACGCCGCCGAGATCGTTGAACGTACCTCCGGCATAGAGTGCCGGCCCGGAGCCGTCGTC
>JARFRM010000006.1 GCA_029287235.1 Thermoanaerobaculales bacterium | reverse complement strand
GGGTTTTGACGGTGAAGCGCCAAACCAGGACTTCGCGTTGTATGTCTACAATGCGGTCCAGTAGGAGGCGGTCATGAAGATCAAACGCCTGTTGAGTGTGGCTATGCTGTGCACCGCATCCGCCGCTTCGGCGCAGCAGCTGCTGGTCTTTCCGGCGGTGACCGATGAGCAGCCCGGGCAGAACGGCAGCCTGTGGGTGACCACCGCCATGGTGGTCAAGACCAATCCTCGGGATGAGGTGACCATCCGCCGGAAATGGGTCTGCCTCAGGGGCGGCGGATTCGTCGACGATCCGACTGCGGCACCGACGTGGTCCATGCCCGCCTGGGATCCTCGTGGCAGGCTGCTCTTCGCACTGGGAGACGAGCTGTTGGAGGGGACCGACGCCACCGTCGGGGCGGTCGCCCTGGAGGTGGAGGGTGGGGAGGTTCTGGCACACACCAACATCATGGACGTTAGGTGGGGAGAGTACTCGCACGATGACAAGCTGGCCTTTGGACAGGGCCAGCATGTCACCGCCCTGCAGGCGCCGCTTCAGGGCCCATCGCACATCCCGTGGCTCGGGGGATGCAAGGGATGGTGGTGCGAACAGGACCCAAACAAGGAATGGCAGTACCTGCGGAACAACATCGGCATCGTTAATCCAAATTCCGAGCCCATTGTCGTTACAGGCACGGTCCTACCATTCGGCCTCTACGACACCTTTCAAACGGGTTCCAGATGGTCCGAGTGGGTGGGAAGCTCACCCGAGATCTTCCGCAAGGTCATCCCAGCGTACGGCTGGATTCAGTTCCATTGGTGGTCGCGCCAACATTACCGTGAAATCGAAGGCTGGTTTTTCCCTCGGGCAGGGTTCATCATCAGCCTGACTCCCGACAAGAATCTCCCCTACTACGCATACGCCTCGGTGGTCTTCACTCCGGACCCGGACTCGGGAGCGCCCGAGTTCAACGACCCCATGTTTATCCCCGCTGAACCGGGGTACATTCCGCCCTTCACTGAGGGGACCTCGCCACCGTGACATTAGGGCGTCGGCGTGTCCGATCCGGATGGCTCTGCAGCGCGCGCCGTCCGGCTCCTTTCGAAAATCTACCCGCTACCAAGACCCCGACAAGGAGCCCGGCGGTGCGCGGTGCACCTGCTAAACTCCCAGGCGCTGATTCCGGGGGAACCAAGAGCCATGGCCAAAATCAAAGTACGGCGAACCAACCGAGAGGAGCTTCCCGGCCTCACCGTGCTCCGCGATGCCGTGGCCGCCGAGCTCGACGCCTTTCCGAGCCACAGCGGCGTGCTCGACCTTGATATGGAACTCGACCCCGATCTCACCCACCTCATCACCCACGACCCTGACGGCTTTCAGACCGCGGAGGACAAGCAGGAAACGGTCGGTTTCGCCGCGGGGCACGTACGATCACGCCAATGCGTCATCTCGGAGATGTGGGTTCTGCCGCAACACCGTGGACGCGGCGCCGGTGAAGCTCTGATGCAACGCATGCTGACCTATGGAGAGCGTTCCGGGGCGCGCGAGTTCCTCACCGTGGTGCCCACCGAAGGGGTTTCCCAGAGCCTGCTCTTGCGGCACGATTTCCGCCCGGTCGCACCGGTGTATCAGTTGACCATCCCGCCGACCGTGGCGCCGAGTCTCGGTCATTCCCTGTCTCGGTTGATGGACGGACGCGAGGTCACGACCGACCTCTTCAATCGACGCGGTCAGGCGGATCTGGAACGGATCGACAAACTCAACCGCAACATTGTTCGCGACTCCGACCACCGGTACTGGCTCAAGCAGCGCGGTTATCGGGCCGCCTTTGTCCGCCAGGGCGAACGCATCGCCGCCTATGCCTACGGCGGAAGGGACCAGGTCGGGCCCGCTTCCGGCACCACCCGTGAAGCGGCGCTCTGCGCCCTCGGATGGGCCATCAAGCTCGCCGCCGAGGTCGTGGATGAGAACGATGTCCTCACCGTTCGCGTCCCGGCGCCCTTCATCGAGGCGGTCGATGCCCTGCTGGACGCGGGCTGCCGGCTCGAAGCCACCCTGATGCTCTACGGGCGGGATCTCAGGCTGGCCTTCGACCGCTCCACCCTCGGGCACGTCGCCCTGCCATGAGCGACCGCATCCGCCGGGCGGACCGGACGGAGCTGCACGACCGGCACCGGGTCGACTACGTCCACGATCTCAACGAGCAACAGTACGCGGCGGTGATGCACCCGGGAGGCCCCATGCTGGTTCTCGCGGGCGCCGGGACGGGGAAGACCCGGACCCTCGTCTACCGCGCCGGCCGGCTCATCGAAGACGGCGTCCCTCCCGGACAGATCCTCCTTCTGACCTTCACCAACAAGGCCGCCCGCGAAATGCTCGATCGGGTCGGCCACCTGCTCGATCGCGACGCCGGGCGGGTGCACGGCGGCACCTTTCACTCGGCCGGCCACCGGATTCTGCGGCGTTACGCCAAGGAGGTCGGCTACAGCCAGCGGTTCAGCATCCTCGACCGCGAGGACGCCGGCGATCTCATGGGCCACGCCCTGGCCGACGTGTCGCCCGAGGTTCCCAAGCGCCGTCTGCCCCGGCCGCGCCTGCTGGTGAATCTCTACAGCTTCGTCATCAACACCGGTCACGAGCTCGAGGAAGTACTGCTGGACCGCTCGCCCCAGTTCTACGATCAGGCCGAGATCATTGCCGCCATCTTCAAGCGCTATCTCGAACGCAAGCGAAACGCCGATCTCATGGATTTCGACGATCTCCTGCTCAACTGGCTGCTGCTGCTCAAGCGATATCCGGACATTCGTCGCCGACTCGCGACCGCCTACAGCCACATCCTAGTCGACGAGTACCAGGACACCAACCGCCTCCAGGCCGACATCGTCGATGCCATGCTCGGGGGAGACCGCAACGTCATGGTCGTCGGCGACGACGCCCAGTCGATCTATGCCTTCCGCGGCGCCGACTTCGAAAACATTCTGAGCTTCCCCGAGCGTCACTCGGGGTGCACCGTCTTCCGGCTCGAAACCAACTACCGGTCGACCCCGCCGATCCTTGCCCTCGCCAACGCCTCCATCGCCCACAACGAGCGCCAGTTCAAGAAAGAGCTCCGATCGATCCGCAACGATGGAGAAACACCGACCGAAGTCGTGGTGCCCAGCCCCGAGCATCAGGCCTCGTGGGTGGCCGACACCGTGCTCGAGCTCCGCGAGGAGGGAATCGAGCTCGAGGAGATGGCGGTGCTCTACCGCAACCACTCGCACTCCTTCGATCTCCAGGTCGAACTCACCCGCCGCAACATCCCGTTCGAGGTCCGGTCGGGTCTTCGCTTCTTCGAACACCGACACGTCAAGGACGTCCTCGCCCACCTGCGATTCGTCGACAACCCACGCGATGAGATCTCGTTCGCACGACTCATGAAACTGCGGCCCGGGTTCGGACCGAGACTCACGGCCCGCCTCTGGCAGGCGATGGCCGGCGCCGATCCCCTCGAGAGACTCCTTCACCTCGATCCGTCAAGAGTCGATCTCCCCAAGACCGCCCGGAGCTCACTCGGGGCCGCTCGGCCCCTGCTCGAAGAGCTCGCGCAACCGAGCATCCTCGGTCGACCCGGCGAAGCCGTCCGGCTCGTGGTGACCGGGTTTTACAAAGACTGGGCGCGAGGCAACCTCGAGAACTCGGGAACCCGCCTCGAAGACATCGAACAGCTGGCGCTCTTTGCCGACGGCTTCCCCGACGTGGCGGCCTTCCTCTCCGATGTCACCCTGCTCAACGATCTCTCGGGCGAAGACTCCGTCGGCGGACCCGCCGATGAGGTGCTGACCCTCTCCAGCGCCCACCAGGCCAAGGGCCTCGAGTGGCGGGTGGTCTTCATCCTCTGGCTTGCCGAGGGCCGATTCCCCAGCGCTCGCGCCGAGGACATGGAGGAGGAGCGACGGCTCTTCTACGTCGCCGTGACTCGCGCCCGCGACCGGCTCTTTCTCCTCCGGCCCGAGCTCGCCCGCGATCGCTACCGGGTGGACGTTCTCCTCGATCCCTCGCGTTTCGTCAGCGAGATCCCGGACGATCTTCGCGACCGGATCGTGATCGCTGAAGAGAGGGACGAGGAGCAGGACCTGCTTCCTGCGGGGCGGTATCAGCTCCCGGGGTTTCTGGATGACCCCGATGACGACGAGGTGAATTGAGGTTGGATTCCTGTGGCGCGACCCGGAACATGTTTCTGTGAACGCCGTTCTAGAGCGGATGCCAGGCACCATTTTCGTCGGGAGAAAATGAGAGCCAGGCACCGCCGCCGCACGCGGTGTTCACCTCTTGACAAACGGGATCCACTGATTTAGTATATCGCTGAATGGTTATGAAGTAACAGACTTCACAAACCTCGCAACACAAGGAGTCAACCATGTCAGTCCAAGATTTAACCAAAGAAAACTTCGAAGACACCATCGGCAACAACGACATCGTCATCATCGATTTCTGGGCCGAGTGGTGCGGTCCGTGCAAGGCATTCAAGCCGATCTTCCACTCCGCCTCCGATCGCCATGAAGACGTCACCTTCGTCTCCTGCGATACCGAAGCCCAGACCGAGCTCGCCGGCATGTTCCAGATTCGATCGATCCCCACCACGGTGATCTTCCGCGAGCAGATCCCGGTCTTCAGCCAGCCCGGAATGCTCCCGGCCGATGCCCTCGACGAGGTCCTCGGCAAGGTCAAGGAGCTCGATATGAACGATGTCCGCAAGACCGTCGAGGAAGCCGCGGCGCAGGCGTAAGCGTCCACAACACTGAACTCCGAGGGGCGGCGATTGCCGCCCTTTTTTCGTAAGTAGAAAGTCGTGAGTCGTTCATGCGATGGTCTTGGCCTTCTTTGCGATCTTTGCGGTGAAACTGCGATGTCCCATCGTCGGTCTTGCCCGTCTCCCTTAGCCCGGTTACCGTTGAGCCCATGAGTGATATCTTCACCGGCCTGCCGAACGACTTGCGCGAGCTTGTCCGCCGTGCCGCGATCGACCACGCTGATCACGGCATCACCATCTTCGATGGACGCGGTCGGAGATCGGAACGCCGGAGCTACTCCGAGCTCGTCGAGCTCGCCACCACCGCCGCGGCCCGCTTCGACGCGCTGGGCGTCGGTCCCGGCGAGCCGGTGATGGTCGCCCTTCCCACCTCGTGGGAGTGGTTGGAGGCATGGTTGGGTCTGCTCTTCTGCGGCGCCCTTCCGGTCGCGAGCTCGGGCGCCACCGGGCTCGCCGCTGCGGAGACCCAACTCGGCAAGGTCGATCAGGTCATGGGCGCCATCGGCGCGCGCCATGTGGTCACCAGCGAGGGTTTCCGCGATCAGGCCGTGGCCGGCGACTTCACCCGCGCCGCCGACGGCGTCATCACCCCCGACGAACTCCGTTCTGCGACTCCAACCCTGGGTTTCAATCCCCCGACCGTCAGCGCCGACGAAGTCGCGTTTCTTCAGCTCACGTCGGGATCCACCGGACTCCCCCGGGCGGTGATGATCACCCACCGCGGCGCGGTCCACAACCCCGCGGCGAGCACCGAGGGCCTCTCCGGTCAGATGCACGCACCGGTCCAGGACTGGGCCGACTGCATGGTTTCCTGGCTGCCGCTCTACCACGACATGGGGCTCATCGGCTGTCTCCTCCTGCCGTTTCTGGTGGGCTACGAACTCAGGCTGCTGCGGCCCCAGACCTTCCTCGCCAGACCCATGCTGTGGTTGCGCGAGCTCGGCAGCAACGGTCGGACCTTCAGCCCGGCGCCCAACTTCGGCTACCAGCTCTGCGTCGAACGGTTCAAACCTCAACAGCTCGAGGGGGTCGATCTGTCGAATTTCAAGATCGCCAACACCGGCGCGGAGATGGTCCGGCCCGAGACCGCCGACGCCTTTGTCGAGGCCTTCTCGCCGTACGGGTTCACTCCGGAGGCATTCCTGCCGTGTTACGGGCTCGCCGAGGCAACCCTCGCCGTCACCTTTGATCAAGAGGGGAAGGGCGTGCGGACATTGCCGGCCCCGGAGGGCACTGACGCCGGTTTCGCCATGACCGAAGTGGTCAGCGTCGGTCGCCCGATCCGCGACACCCGGCTCAAGATCGTCGCGCCCGACGGACGCGAACTCGGCGGTGACGCCGTGGGCGAGGTCTGTATCAACGGCCCCGGGATCTTCGCCGGATACTACCGCGACGAAGAAGCCCCGGCCGAGAGTCTGATCGGCGATTGGTACCACACCGGGGACCTCGGCTTCCTTCACGATGACGAGCTCTATCTCACCGGCAGGATCAAGGATGTGCTCATCGTCCGAGGCCACAATCTGATGCCCGACGAGATCGAGCGCCTGGCCGACGGCGTCACCGGTGGCGGTGGGCTCAGGCGTTCCGCTGCATTCTCGGTGGCTCGCGGCGCCGCCGGCGAGGAGCCGGTCCTCGTGGTCGAGGCCGACCCCGGCGAACTTGATCGATTGGACCAAACAGCACGCGAGATCAAGATTCAGGTCGGCAGGGCGCTTGGCCTGCCGCTGGCCGATGTGGTCTTTGTTCGCCGGGGGCGCATCCCACGGACCACGAGCGGAAAGATGCAGAGGAGCGAGGTCCGCAAGCGGTATGTTGATGGAACATTGGAGGTCATTGGGGGTCAGAAGTTAGAAGGTGAGAATGTGAGAAAGCAAGGTGGTTAGAAGGTGAGAGGGTTAGAAAGTGAGAAGGGTAGGAAGTTGGGATTGTACGAATACCCTATTACATTCTTTCCTTCTCACCTTCTCACCCGGTTACGACTACAATGCCCCGCGAAGGAGAACGCTCACGCATGAATCGCTCTGAAATTGCGATCTCGGTCATCTCGAAGATCGCCGGCATCTCGCCCCAATCCATCACCCTCGAGATGGAACTCGTCGCCGACCTCGACATGGATTCGGCCAAGGCCCTCGAACTCCTCGTCGAGCTCGAAGACCGGTTCGACGTGGAAATCGATGACGAGAGTGCGGCGAAGCTCAACACTGTCGGCGACGTGCTCGCCACCATCGACTCCATCGAAATCCCAACCACATGAACCGATCCGATCGGGAAACGCACTGAAACCCGTGCGACCCCAAAGCGTCAACGACGTCGTCAACTGGGTTGTGGTGGTTCTCGCCTTCTCGCTGCCGCTCTACCGCGCCTGGGTGAGCCTCGCAGCCATCCTGATTCTGGTGATGTGGTTCTTTCAGGATCGACTCCGTGATCGTGTGGCTCGACTCGGGCGCCACCGAACGACCGTGGCGGTCCTGGTGTTCCTCGCCCTCAATCTGGTCTCGCTGCTGTGGTCCGCGGATCCGACGAACGGTTTCGAGTACTGGCGCAAGTACCTCTATCTGCTGTTGGTGCCGGCGATCGCCTCGAGTCTGAAACCGGTCTTCGCCCGACGGGCCTTCATCGCGTTCACAGGCGCCACACTGCTGTCGGCGGCCATGATGCCCGCGGTCATTCTCGGCGACATCCACATCCGCCACATCCATCCCGGCAACCCCGCGGCCACCATGTCTCATCTCGACTACAGCATGGTGCTCGCTGTGGCGGCGCTGTTGATTCTTGTCCACCTCGCGAACTCGACCATGAGCCCAGCTCTGCGGACGTCGTGGATCGTTGGATTCGGAATCGTCCTCGGAGGACTGCTGCTCAACATCGGACGAAGCGGGCAACTCGCCTTCGCCGCCACCCTCGTCGTCCTTGTTCCCTTTCTCCTCCGCCGGCGACCATGGCCCGTTCGGGTCGCCGCACTCGTCGTCGTCGGCTGCGCACTCGCGGCGACCTATGTCGCCGTCCCCCGGTTCCACGAACGTGTCAATTCGGGCGTCGACGAGATCTACACCGCCGTCGTCGAGCGGCAAATCGTCGGCAACCAGGGCAAACGTGTCGCGGGTATGATTGTCGGAGTCGACATCGTCCGCGCCAACCCCGTACTCGGCACCGGGATCGGCGGCAACATGCCGGAGTTCCGGCGCCTCCTCGATATCGACTATCCGCAGTTCAGGGACGCGGTGGGTTGGTTCCCTCATTTCCACAACCAGTACATGCAGGTGGCGACGGAGCTCGGTCTCGCCGGCCTGCTGTCGCTGCTGGCCATTTTCGTGGCGTTCTTTACCGGCCGCTATCGGCACCCCGAGTTCCGGTCGGCGGCGGTGGCCGTGGGGTGCGCCTACCTCTTCGGCTTCCTCGGGGATCCGTTCCTCCACAAGCAGTTGCCACTCGTGCTCTTCGCCCTGTGCGCCGGTGTCATTTCATCGGATGACGAGGTGTTCTCGGTCGACGCTGATTCAGAGTCGGAGAAAGCGTCAGTCGTGAGTCGTGAGTCGTAAGTCGTTTGTCCGGCCCTCCGGAACGATCTTCGACTTCGTAGATCGGTGGTTGTGGATCCAGCGGACATTCTTGAAACGCAAAGAACGCGATGACCGCAAAGACCACCGCAAAGAATCCACCTCAAGAAGTCATCGCAACAGAGATCGGCGATCGAATTCTGAATTGATAATCCCTCCTATCGCAACAGGGTCTTCGTTGTTGCGGCTCGGGCAAAGTCTCCACCTGTCCCATACGTTCAACCCTCGGCGAGAATCCGGGATGGCGCGACGGAATCTGCGTCCATCTGCGCTATCTGCGGTTTCTCAATGCGATGTTCTTTGTGATGTGCTTGGCGCTCTTCGCGTTCTTCGCGGTGAAACTGCGATGGATCAAAGACTTACGACTCACGATTCCTCTGCGGGGTGATCTGCCTCGAGCCCCGCCGTGGCGAGACGTCGATACTCGTCACAATCCCTCAGCAGCTCGGCCTTGGTGCCGGTGCCGACGATCCGGCCCGCCTTGAGCACGATGATCCGGTCGGCGAGATCGACGGTGGTCAGGCGGTGGGCGATGATGAAGGTGATCCGATCGCGGATGATTTCCGTCAGCGCACGTTGGATCGCCGCTTCGGAGCGGTTGTCGAGAGCCGAGGTCGCTTCGTCGAGGATCAGCACATCGGGGTCGCGGTAGATGGCGCGGGCGATGGCCAGGCGCTGCCGCTGACCACCCGACAGGTTGGCGCCGAACTCGTCGAGGACGGCATCGATACCGCCGTCCAGCTTCGAGACGAAATCCCAGGCTCCCGCTTTGCGTAGGGCCGCCTCCACTCTCTCTCGATCCGCATCCCGACCATACGCGATATTGGCCACCACCGTGTCGTTGAAGATGTAGACTCGTTGGGTGACCACTCCGATTCGACCCCGGAGTTCGGCGAGATCGAGATCGCGCGCATCAATCCCATTGATCCGCACGACTCCCTCGGTCGGGTCGTAGAACCGGAGCACCATGTTGACGAGGGAGGTCTTGCCTCCCCCGCTGTCGCCGACCAGGGCGACGGTCTCCCCCGCACGAACCTCGAGGCTGACTCCCCGCAGCGCCAGTACGTCGCCATAGGACAATCTGACATCCTCAAAGCGCACTGAATCGATGCGGCCGTCGATGGAGAGATCTCCGGACGCGATGGAGGGCTCGCGGCCGAGGAGGTCGAAGATCCTCTCCGATGCCGCCACCGCCTCGAACATCTGATTCGACGCTTGGGAGATACGCTTGATGGGGTTGTAGATACTGAAAAGCGCGACGGTGAATTGCATGAACTCGGGGAACTCCATGCGACCGGCCATGATCTCGCGCCCACCAAACCAGATCACCAGCGCCGCCGCGATGGCGCCGAGGAACTCCATGAGGGGGTTCGTCAGTTCCCTCGTCCGGACCCCTTTCATGTTGATCCTGCGGAACTCGAGGTTCTCAGCCTCGAATCGAGCGGTTTCGAAGTCCTCGGCGGTCTGCGCCTTGATGATCTCGACATTGTTGAAGATCTCGGCGAGACGGGCGGTGATGTCAGAGTCCTTCTCCTGCGACCGGTGCATGATCCGCTTGAACCGCTTCGCCAACGCGGCAAGGGGCCACGCGGCCAGCGGCAACACCACCAGACCCCAGAACGCCAGCTTGGGGTTCGCCAGGATGACGACGACGATGAAGGCGATGGCGATGAGACTCTCGCGGATGACCACCGCAAGCTGCTGAGTCACCGCCATCCGCACCCGGTTGATGTCGTTGGTCACCCGCGAAATGAGCTCGCCGCCGTGGAACCGGTTGAAAAACTCGAGATCGAAGGTGATGACGTGGGCGAGCAAACGGTCGCGCAACCGACGCACGATATCGAGCCCGACCCACTGGAGTTCGTAGACCTGGAGGTAACGACCGGCTCCGACAAAGAAGAAAAGAACGATGATGGCGAGGGGCAGGACCTTGACCATCAACGGATCGGGGTTGAGAAAGACATCCTCGATGACGTACTTGATGAGGTACATCACGGCGCCATAGGCCCCGGCACCGATCAATCCACCGAGAAACGACAGCGCAATCCGACCCTTGTAGTCCTTGAGATAGGGTCCAAGCCGACGGAGGAACTGCCGCATGAGGCGGTCCTACCCGACCTCAGCCGCGACCCGGCGGGTGATCGCGATTGTCGCCGACGGCCTCCTCGAGGCTCTCGAGTCCTTCCCACGTCGAATCATCGTCATCGAAGTCGGGCAGTATCGGCTGGATCCCTCTCGCCTCGTTGGTCCGCCATCCCCAGAGGATGGCGTACTTCATGTACGCGCTGTAGGCCTGGAGGGCACAGAAGACGAGACCCCGCCCACCATCGAGGAAACCGAGCTGAATGAAATAGGTTCGGATAAACCGCCATAGGGGTCGCAGGGCCACCTCGAGGGCGCCGGGTCGCTTTCCGTCGCGCCAACCCTGCGCGGCACCCCAGTAGCCGTACTTGGCCAGGCGGAATGCATAATCATCAAAGCTCAGGTCGACCATGTGGTGTTCCATGGCGCTGTTGAGGATGGGCGCGTCACCGGTGGTGTGGAGCAGGGAGTGAACGCGGCGGTTCTCGTAGTACGCGGTGCCGGTCCTGAAGAGCCGGGCGACCCGATCGCGCTGCCAGCCCGAGTACTTGATCCGCTTGCCCAGGAAGTAGACGTCCCGGTTGATGGTGTAGGCATCGTACTCCGGCCCCCGAGCAAGCAGGTCCTCGACCTCGGATCGAAGATTGGGAGTGCAACGCTCATCGGAGTCGAGGAGAAAGACCCACGGATACTGTACGTGCTTCATGGCCCAATTCTTCTGGGCGCCCGCACCGAAGTAGGTTCGTTGAAAGAACCGCACCTTGTCAAAACTCCGGGCGATCTCCGGTGTTCGATCGGTGGAGAAGGAATCGACGACGATGATCTCATCGCACCACAGGAGCGACTCGATGCAGTTACCGATATTGTGTTCCTCGTTGAAGCAGGTCACGAGTCCGCTCACCCTTGGCGTTGCTCGGTCGTCTTCCAGGGTGTCTCGATCAGTTCCGGGATCCATGATGCTCCGTCACGTGACCGGCTCGGGCACCCGTTGATCGGGAGTCGTCATACCACCGGCGTCATCGTTCATCTCGCCGAAATGCTAGCACAAGCCTCAACTTGGAGCTGACCGCGCGAAACGGCCGATGAAGACAATATTGGCTGAGTCTGCCCCTCTCCGGAGTATGATGGGAGCGATGGGGAGTATTCAGCGACATGTGCTGGTTGTCGGCGCCGCACACGAGGACATGGCACGCATCGCACCCATGCTGCGACGGGCCGAGTTCAACGTCCACACCGCCGCGCCCTCGCCGGTCGTCTTCGATCTTGTTCTCGGGACCTCCTTCGAGCTCATTCTGGTGGCCTATCCGCTTCGGGAACTGATTCTCGATGATCTCATCGAGACCCTTCGCCGAGAGGGCTCCTGGTGTCAGAAGGCGGCACTCGTTCTCCTGGCCGAGCCAGACCACCTCGACGATGCATTGGCGATGACGGATCTGGGAGTCAATCGTGCCGTCAGCCTCGAATGGTCCGAGGCCCGCCTCCACCGGGCAATCGGAGATCTTCTCGAGGTGGCGCCGAGGATCTCGCTTCGGGTTCTGGTTCATCTCAAGGTCGAGATCATGGAGCAATCGAAGAGGGCCCTCTATCAGACCGTCAACGTCTCTCCAACCGGCATGTTGCTCCGGGGCGAGGACGATCTCGACCCGGGCACCCGATTCAGCTTCTTCTTCGGGATTCCTGACGGTCGCCGTCTGGTCGAGGGAACCGGCGAGGTCGTTCGCAAGACCAATCCCATGCGGGAAGGCATATCGGGGATCGGCGTTCGTTTCGTCCGCATCGCCGGCGAAGGCGGGGAGCAGCTCGAGAGCTTTGTATTGCGGAACGCCACGTAGCCAGCGGCAGCGCACAGGCGGCCACCGCGCTCCAAGCTACCCTTCGCTCACTCTCAACTGCGATGTCTTCGTGACATCTTTGTGTCTTGGCGTCTTCGCGTTTGCGACGTGCGATGGTTCGATGCGCTGCCCACGTATCCCGTATCGGCCGCTACTCCAACCGCTTCGGCAGCAAAAAGTACAGCTCACCGAGGTGTTTGGTGCGCCCTGCGAGCTCTCCGGCCTCGTCACCCCGTCCGAAAAAGAGATCGACGCGACCGGGGCCTCGGATCGAGCCACCCGTGTCCTGATTGAGCACGAATCGAGCGACGGACTCCTCGCCGCCGTCAGGGCTCGGCGTCGTCGCGATGATCCAGGCCATCACCGGCGCCGGAAAGAGCCTCCGGTCGGTGGCGATGGATCGCCCCCCGGTCACCGGTTCGCCATAGCAGCCCAGCGGCCCTCCTTCGGCCGGCAGCGACCGGAAGAAGACATAGGACGGGTTGAAGGCGAGGACCCGCTGGAGGTCCTCGGGGTGTTCCTCGAGGTAGGCCCTGATGGCCTGCATGGACATGTCTTCCCGACTGACCAGACCGTCATCGATGAGCAGCCGTCCGATGGACCGGTAGGCACGACCGTTGGTCGCCGCGTAGCCCGCACGCGATCTTCCGCCGTCGGGGAAGACCAGGGTCCCCGAGCCCTGAACATGAAGAAAGAAGACGTCAACCGGATCATCGACATAGCCGAGCACTTCGGTACCGGACGCGAGAGCGACGTCAAAATCAATCTCGTCTCGATCGAAGTAAGGCACGAGGCGCTGCTTGTCGACACGCCCCACGATCCTCTGATTGTCGGCCGTCAGACCGAAATCCCGGAGGTCGACGGTCACGAGGTCGTCGGGTATCGCATAGACCGGATGCGTGAAGTCCTCCGACGGTTCTCTGCGGGCATCGAGCAGCGGCTCGTAGTAACCCGTGAACAGCACCTCGCCCTCGTCGTCCCGACCGACCGATCGGAGCAGGAGGAACTTGTCCTGCAACAGCGCCGTGCGCTCGCGCTCACTGGGAGAGGCGAGGACGATTTCACACGCCCGACTCACGCCCCGGGCGAGCTCCTCCGCGGTCCGCTCGAACCGACCGAACGCAATTGTCTGACCCGGAGGAAGACGTTCGAGATAGGCCACCGACGGTTCACATGCGGCTTTCAGGCCGATTCGATCGAGATCGTCAACCAGGTTCGGCCACAGATCGTCGGGCACGATCTCGAGGATGTCGGAGGGTGGGGGCACCACGGGCGGTTCGCTGGGGCAACCGCCGAAAACAAGCACGACGCCTGCCCCTGCCGCGACCAGTCCCGCCCTGATTCGAAGATCAGCCATCACCATCCGATGCCCCGTCGAACCGCCCGGGCAGCTCTTTCACATAGACATCCTGCTTCTGATAGGGGATCTCGAGCCCGGTCGCGTTGAACGCCTTGTAGACGCGACGGTTGAGGTCATCGAGAACGCGTCCGCGATAGAGCGGCTTCTCGATCCAGGCGAGCAGTTCGAAGTCGAGGCCCGAGGCGCCGAAGGACCGGAATCGAACCCGCGGCGCGGGATCGGCAACCAGGTGCGGAGCGTCCTCGACACAGGCAAGCAGGACATCCCGCACCTGGTCGACATCGCTGCCGTAGGCCGCCGAAACCTTGACCCGAACCCGCATCTTGTCGTACGGCCCGCCGGTTTCGTTGACGATGCGCGCGTTTCCGATGACCGCGTTGGGGACGGTCACTTCAACATCGTCCCTGGTCAAGATCCGCGTCGATCGAATGCCGATCTCCCGAACCTCGCCGCGGAGACCCCCATCGAGAACCACGAAGTCACCCACCTTGTACGGGGCATCGGCGAGGATGAAGACACCGGAAAAGAGATTGGCCAGGGTGTCCTTGGCGGCAAAACCGACGGCGATGCCGATGATTCCCGCCGACGCCAGCCACGAGGTCAGCGGCACATTCCAGGCAACACAGATGAAGTAGATGCCGGTGCCGACAATGAGAAACTTCGCCACCATGTCGAGAAGCGGCACGGTCTTCGGCTGAATCCAGCGAAACCGATCGACGTTTCGACTCAGGGCTTCGAGCACCACCTTGGAGGACCGCAGGAGCGCAATGCTCCACATGACGATAATCAAGGTCAACATCGCACCCTTGATGGCCTTGTCGATGGTCTCGTTGAGCTCGAGCGGAATTTCGGCCAACCAGAATCCTCCGAAGACAAACGACCAGAAAATCGGACCCTTGAGAATCTCCGCGATCCTGTCGTCGACATCAGTGTCGGTGCTCTCGGCGAGCCGGTGGACCAGGTGGCGGAAGGCGAACCGCGCGATGAACGCCACCAGAACCGCGGCGATGAAGATCACCCCGGCGCGTTGGATTGGAGACTCGGGAAGGTATGGGATCCGGGCAATCAGGGTATTCGCGTCCATATCGGGTGACCTCACTGACTTCTGATCGGTCCTCGTTCGTGATCAGTATAGGATGCGGCACGTGGAAAGTCGGTCCAAAGCCCTGTGGTATGCCCTCGCATCCGCCTTTTCGTTCGCCGTCATGGGCGCTATCGTCAAGCTGGCTGCCGATGTTGACGTTCTCGAGAAGGTCTTCTTCCGCAATATCGTGTCGCTGGCCGTCGCGCTGGCCATCGTGCTGCACAACCGCCGTCCCTTTTTCGGGAAGCGCCGCAACCAACTCGCTCTGATGAGTCGTTCGCTGCTCGGTGTCGGCGGCGTGTCGTGCTACTTCTGGGCCATCGACCACCTACTCCTGGCCGATGCCGCCATGTTGGGCAAGCTGTCACCCTTCTTCGTCGCGATCTTCGCCGCCTTCTTTCTTCGAGAACACATTACGATCCGCGTGGCTGCGGCTTTGGTGATGGGCTTTGCCGGCGGCCTGTTGGTGATCAAACCGGCCTTCGATCTCAGGGTTCTGCCGGCGCTCGTCGGCGCTGCATCGGCGGTCTTCGCCGGCGGGGCGTATGTCCTGCTGCGGTTCCTCCGCGATCGTGAACCTCCCGAGACCATCGTCCTCCACTTCTCACTCGTCACGGTGTTCGGTGTTCTGCCTTTCGTCCTGCCCGATCTCACCCGGCCGACCGGCATCGAGTGGATCTGGCTCCTCGGCATCGGAGTGAGCGCGGCTGCCGGGCAACTCACGCTCACGGCTTCCTATCGCCACGCGCCGGCCGGCAAGGTGGCGCTCATCGGCTACGCAACAATCGTGTTCTCGGCTCTTTTCGGTTGGCTGTGGTGGGCCGAGGTCCCGGACCATCTCAGTGCCGCCGGAGGGCTGCTCATCCTCGCCGGCGGATTCGTTGCATTCGCGCCGGCAAATGAAGCGCCCGCTGCGACCAACTCCGCTGACTGATCTGTCATGATGGTCTGATGGCGCTTGATGAGAGAGAAGGTCGCTCGAAGACACGGGAACTCACCCGAAAGCTCATTCGGTGGGCGGTGTTGGGCATCGGAATCCTCGTCGTCACGGCAGCTCTGGGTTCTCTTGCCCTCCACACCTACGGCGCCCACCGGTTGGAAAAGGCCCGAGCGGAGTTCCACGCCAGGTGGGGGCATCTCACTCAGATCACACCGCCGTCGCCGGTCCCCGACCACGAGAACGGCGCCCGTTGGCTCCTCGCCGGCGGCCGGGCCATTGTCTGCACGGTGGAGGACCGGAGGTTCTACGGTCAGCTCTCGAACAGACCCGCGGCGGGGTGGACCGACAGGGAACGGTCGCGTGCGCAGTGGATCCTCCACGAGCAGCAGAACGCCCTCGAGATTCTCCTCCGCTCGGGGACCGTCGAGACCTTCTACCTCGGCACCGACGATGTTCGCGCATCCTACGAGGACCTCGATTTCTCGAGCATTCTCATGGGTCTTCGCCTTCTCATGCTCGAGGCCCGACTCGCGTGGAGTGAAGGACGAACCTCAGACTGTCTGGCTGCGCTCGATGCGGTCGGCCGGGCTGCCGACGGTCTGATGCAGACACCTATCGTGATGACTTCGACCATCGGATCGGCCGCCACGAGGTGGATAGCTCGAGCGGCGGCCGACTTCGTCAGCGACCCGTGCATCGATGTCGGGACCGTCGAGGGAATCTCCGCGGCACTTCCTTCGGAGGACCCGGTTCACTGGGGCAACATCACTCTTGCGGTGTCGGTCGCCGAAATCGCCGGCGAGGGACTCCGATACATCGATGATTCGCACGACCCGTCCATGGGGTGGAGCATTCCGTTTTGGATCTCCAACCACTATCTCCTCGAGGACCTCTTCGTTGCCGAAATCCTCGAACGCTGGGGTCTTCAGCTCGAGCTGGGTCAGGAACCGGCGGCACGGTGGTCATCCAGCGCCGCCCACGAGATCTGGGACGCACCCTCCTGGCCGCCGTGGCTGGCTCTGGGCGGAACCTACACCCCGAATCTGTTGAGCGTCAGAGCTCGGGAGCAGGCCGCGTCCACCGAGCTCCAGCAGACCAAACTCGCCATCGCGCTTCGACTCGCGTCTCCGGACGGGCTCGGACCGGAGGCCTGTGCAACCCTCAGCGGATGGGGCCCGACCGCTCTCACCGGCGAGCCGATTACGTGCCTCTACGACGAAGAACGCGGTCTCATCGTGATCGGGATTCCGGGCGCGGTCGAGACTCTGAGGGCGCATGTTTCGGTGGAGAGCCAGGCGGCCGCGTTTCCACCCATCGAAATCCCGATAGGCCGCTCAGGCCCGGGCTGCGGCAAGCCCGCACTTCTCACCGGGTTTCGCAACGAGGGCGGAGAATAGAGTCTATCGGACCAGGACCATCGACAACCACGGCCAGTAGGTGATGACCAGGACGCAGGCGAAGAGGATGAGCAGCCACGGCAGCGTTGCACGGTAGAGGGTGACGATGGGCTTGTCGAAACGGTAGGAGGCGATGAAGAGATTCATCCCCACCGGCGGGGTACAGTAGCCGATCTGCATGTTGGCCAGGAAGATCATCCCCAGGTGGATGGGCTCGACGCCGTAGCCCGCTGCCAGTGGAAGCAACAACGGCACCACGATGATCAGCGCCGAAAAGACGTCGAGCATGGTTCCCAATACGAGCAGGAAGATGTTCAATAGAATGAGAAACGTGAGCTTCGACGACACGTGGGCGGTGACGAAGTCGAAGAGCTTCATGGGCACCTGGGCGTCGATCATGGCGTTGGTGGAGGCCAACGAGGCGCCGAGGATCACCAGGATCCCACCGACCAGCACCATGGACTCCCGCATGACTCCCGGTAACCGCTTGAAGGGGATTTCGCGATAGATGAGCATCTCCACGATCAGGACATAGACCGCCGTCACCGCCGCCGCTTCGGAGACTGCGAAAAACCCGCTGTAAACCCCGCCGAGGACGATGAAGGGCAGCGGAATCTCCCACATTGAGGCGCGAAGGGCGGCCGCCGCTTCGCGCACCGAAAAGGTGGGACGGGTCGCCGCGCTCCGCTGCAGGAATCGGCCCTCACGAAAACTCCATAGACCCAACGCGAGCACCATCAGCGAGCCCGGCAGAATCCCGGCGATGAAGAGCTGATCGACGCTGACCTCGGCGACGATGCCGTAGAGAATCAACGGCAACGACGGCGCGAAGAGCAGCCCCAGGCTCCCCGATGTGGTGACCAGGCCGAGGCTGAAATTTTCGCGGTAGCCGGCATCGCGAAGCGCCGGATAGAGCAGCGCCCCCATAGCGACAATGGTCACTCCCGACGCGCC
>JARFRM010000291.1 GCA_029287235.1 Thermoanaerobaculales bacterium | reverse complement strand
GGACATTTCGAATTTGGATCATCCGTGTCATGTGACTAGCATATGTTTATGCTATCAGCATGTCAACATGTTCATCGCAACAAGAGCGGCGCCGACTCGCAAGCTGGAAGCTTGCTACTCCAAATCGAACGCCCTTGTAGTAGCGAGCATCACTGCTTGCGGTGCCCGTGCTCCTGCCTCGATGTACAATCGTCCTGAACTCGAGACGACACAATGGATGGCACCTATTTCAGTCGACGGTGACAACCCGCTCTTCCATCATCACCAGCACTTCCAGGAGTCTCCTCAAGTCGACTTCCAAACGGGTTGCAGAGGCGCAGATGACCGGCTGACCGGCTAACGCTGCACCCGGGCTGAGCCGCCTTTCGCGAAGGTCTCGACCTCCGACCCGCCGCTTGAACGCGGAGTCGTTTTGCTCGAGGCGGGGTCCGCGGTTGAACACGACACCGTTTCGGCATCGGCTCTGGATGTATCGGTGGGTTGAGCCGGCGTTGACATTCAATCTAGAGTGTGTATTATTCTTAAATCGTAATCTATTCTTATTTAAGGATCGGCTCTTGAAGACAGACACGAGGGAAATCGAACGCCGGATGCTGCACTTCGAGCAGGTTTGCCGAGGTGCCGGCGTCAAGATCACCCACCAGCGTATGGAGATCTTCCGTGAGGTTGCGCAGAGCGTTTGTCACCCCGATGCGGATTCCGTCTTTCGGGGTGTCCGCAAGCGCGTCACAACGATGTCGCTCGATACGGTCTACCGGGCCCTTTGGCTGCTCAGCGATCTGGGTCTGATCACGACGCTGGGTCCGCCCCGTGAACGCGCCCGCTTTGACGCGAATCTCCGCCGGCATCACCACTTTGTCTGCCGGCGGTGCGGACTGGTCAGTGATTTCTACAGCGACGCATTCGATGAGCTTCGGCTGCCCGATGCGGTCTCGGAGATCGGTCTCGTCGAGACGACGCACGTGGAAGTCGAGGGCGTCTGTCAACAGTGTGCCGGTCGAGAAGAAACAGGCACGAAAACGGGAAATAACAGGAGGGAAACATGATTCTCAGAAACTCCACCATTCGCACGACAGTGACGTGTATGGCCGTCCTACTCGTCGCGCCGCTGGCGTTCGCCCAGGACGAAGCCGGCGAATACGAGGCGCGGAAGGGCGAGGGTCACAAGATGACCGGCCGCGCCATGACAACCCGGGACTGGTGGCCGAACCAGCTCAACCTCGACATTCTTCGACAAAACTCCGACATGGGCAACCCGCTCGGCAGCGAATTCGACTACGCCACGGAATTCGCCAAGCTCGACCTCGATGCCCTCAAGAAGGACATCAACGATGCCCTGACCGACTCGCAGGACTGGTGGCCGGCGGACTGGGGCAACTATGGACCGTTCTTCATCCGCATGGCGTGGCACAGCGCCGGCACCTACCGCACCACCGACGGGCGCGGCGGCGCGTCCGACGGCGAACAGCGATTCGCGCCGACCAACAGCTGGCCCGACAACGCGAATCTCGACAAAGCCCGCCGTCTGTTGTGGCCGATCAAACAGAAGTACGGCCAGCAGATCTCCTGGGCCGACCTGATGATTCTCGCGGGCAACGTCGCCCTCGAGAACGCGGGATTGGACACCTTCGGATTCGGTGGCGGCCGCGCCGACGTGTGGGAGCCGCAGGAGGACATCTTCTGGGGTCCCGAGGGTGAGTGGCTGGCAGATGCCCGTTACTCGGGCGATCGCGAGCTCGCCAACCCGCTCGCCGCGGTGCAGATGGGTCTGATCTATGTCAACCCGGAGGGCCCCAACGGCGAGCCGGATCCGCTGGCGGCCGCCAAGGACATCCGCACGACCTTCGCCCGGATGGCCATGAACGACGAGGAGACCGTTGCGCTCATCGCCGGCGGCCACACCCTCGGTAAGGTCCACGGCGCCGGCCCGGCGAGCCACGTCGGCCCGGAACCCGAAGCGGCTCCCATCGAGGAGCAGGGTCTCGGCTGGAAGAGCAGCTACGGCAGCGGCAAGGGCGCCGACACCATTACCAGCGGTCTCGAGGGCGCCTGGACGGCCACGCCGATCAAGTGGTCCAACGGCTATTTTCAGAACCTGTTCAATCGCGAATGGGAGCTGACCAAGAGCCCGGCCGGCGCCTGGCAGTGGGCGCCCGACGGTCCGCCGAACGTCCCGGATGCGCACATCGAGGGCAAGATGAACTGGCCGATGATGCTCACCACGGACATCGCATTGATCAAGGACCCCGCCTATCTCGAGATCTCGAAACGATTCCACGAGAATCCGGATGAGTTCAACGCCGCCTTCGCGCGGGCCTGGTACAAGCTCACGCACCGCGACATGGGCCCGCACGCCCTCCTGCTCGGCCCCGAGGTCGCCGCGCCGCAGCTGTGGCAGGACCCGATTCCGCCCGTCGACCACGAGCTGATCGACGACGACGACATCGCCGCGCTCAAGAGCGAGATCCTCTCCTCGGGTCTGTCGACCTCCGAGCTGGTCTCGACCGCCTGGGCATCCGCCGCGACCTTCCGTGACAGCGACAAGCGGGGTGGCGCCAACGGCGCCCGGATCCGTCTTGCACCGCAAAACACATGGGAGGTCAACGAACCCGAACAACTGGCGAAGGTGCTCGCCGCACTCGAGGAGATCCAGTCGAGCTTCAACGGTGCTCAGACCGACGACACGCGGGTCTCCATGGCCGATCTCATCGTTCTCGGTGGCTGTGCGGCCGTCGAGGATGCGGCGAAGAAGGCCGGTTTCGACGTCCAGGTGCCGTTCACACCGGGCCGGACGGACGCGACCGCGGAGATGACCGACGAAGCTTCGTTTGCCGTCCTCCGCCCGATGACCGACGGATTCCGAAACTACATCGGCGAAGAGCACTATCGTCGTCCCGAGGTCGAGCTCGTCGATCGCGCCAACCAGCTCAGTCTGACGC
>JARFRM010000211.1 GCA_029287235.1 Thermoanaerobaculales bacterium | reverse complement strand
CCCAGGAACCCAGCGTTTCAGTACTCGAGCTCGCATCGAACGGGAACGGTGCCACGGAACGGTGCTACGTACACATTTCCCACACTTCCACACTTGTGAGCTCTTCGGGATGAATGGGATGGTGGAGCCAGAAGATTACTGAGTCATGACAACGGAATGGGGGGGAATCAGTCCGGAGTCGCGGTTTCACCGCCCTCGTTCCTGATGACTCAATCCCTGCTTGGCTTCCCCGGAGTCTCGGGCCCGCCGCGCAATCGCTCAATAAGTGTGGAAGTGTGTACGTGGTACCGATCCGTGGTACCGATCAATAAGTGTGGAAGTGTGTACGTGGTACCGATCTGGTACCGATCCCGTGCGTGGTACCGATCGTGGTACCGATCCGGATTGATTGCATCGACGCCTTGGAGTCCGGGTACGTCCTCGCCGTTCCCCGTCTTGACGAGATCACCGGTTTGAATTCGACAGTTTCACCGGTCGCGGTTTGACGCCAGACACAGATCGGAGTGAAAGCATGCGTGCCAGGTTCGGAGTCGCGGAGTTGTGAGGCGTAACTGCGAAACTCCGTACCTGGCGCCGATGGCACCGATGCCGATGTTGCGACCGGGATCAACGTTCCGTCGCGCCTGTCAACCGCCTCCGACGGACCGGCAGCCGCCGGTCGACCCACTCCCGAATCGAGTCACGGCCTGGGCAGCGCCGGTCTTGATCTGGGCCGCCTGGTTGTCCGCCTCCGGGCTTTGCGGGGAGTCGATGCCGGCTTTCAGCGTCACCAGCTCCTCGTTTGCGAGGTCTCCGTCCTCTCGCAGCCTGATGGAGAGGTTTGCGACGTCGTCACCGGCCAGTCTGGGCAGGATCAGTGTCGGTGCGTGGTCCCAGTCCTTGATCTCGGTTTCGTCCTCCTGCTCGATGTGGAGCCGAACGGTCGCGACGCCGAGCGTCGTGTCGCCGGTGTTTTTCACGCGAAGTTCTATGTTATTGAATCGGTTGCGTTTGATCAGCGATAGCGTGTCGCCGCCGGCGGATGTCGTCGTGCGTTCGCTCTGTGGCCCGTGGGCCACTTCGAGAGTGGTCGGGTGGAGGGTCTCGGCTCCCAGGTAGGTCCCGGTCGGGGCATTCGGTTGCTTGAAAAAGGTCTTGGACTCGTGAACGCCGGGAGAGGCGTCGTTGAGTTGGGCGTAGCAGACGGCTTCTTCGAACGAGATTTGACCATCATCGGCGCAGTCGACGCAGCCACCGGTCTTGGTGCAGACGTCTTGATCATCACAGGGGCCGCCGGTTTCGCAGAGGGCATCGGCCGAGCTGGTTCCGAATGCCTCGATGAAGCCCCAGATGGTTTCGCTGCCGGCGTCGCCGGGGTTCTTGTCGTCATCGGGATCGACATCCGCGTAGGATGACTTGTCCTTGGCCGAGGACACGAAGATTGTGACGTTCTCGTGGGTCAGGCCCGGGGCGAGCTCGTCGAGGAAACCCTCGCTGTGACAGGCTTCGATGACCACGGTCATCCGTTTGGCCTTCACGGGGCTGAGCCAGCTCAGGAAGTCCGCATCCGTGATGTATCCGAGACCGGTGTCTTTGAAGTGGTTGCAGAGGACTTTGGTGACCTCCGTGCCCGGATCGAAGCTCCCGTGCGAGCTGTAGAAGAGAAGGACGTCCTTCGCCTCGGAGGGAACGATCACGCGACCATCGGGCGGCTCTCCGCAGACGGCTTCCCCCCTCTCTCGGATCGCGCGAGGGTCGGCCCCGCCGTCACCTCCGCCGGTCATGAGGGTGACGTACTTGAGAGCGTCCTCGACCAGTTCGCGACGGGCGATGGAGTCTCGACCGGGAATCGATCTCTGATCGGTCAGGTAGCAGATGCTGTGGTCTTCGACCCCCAGGCCCCTGAGCACTTGATACATCCCGTCGGTGTCCTCGTCGAAACTGTCGTCCTCGTCGTCGTAGCCGTTGACGATCACCGCCCACACCGGGACCGTGAGGTTCGGTATGGCGAATCCCGCCGGGCTGGGCGGTCGCGCCAGGCTGTAGTCCACGCTCCACCTCGGATCATCCGGCGGGAAGAAACCGAAGCAGTCGTAACCCGGCCGGCAGACCAATGTCTTGCGCCGCTCTTTAACGGTGTGGAAATAGCGTTCCCCGGTGGTTTCATTGAAGGGCCACCACTCGGTCGGCAGTGAGGTGATCCTGTTCGCTCTGAGGTCGTAGACCATCAGGATCACGGGGTGGGCGAAATGGGCCCGGGGTTGGAGATCGAGCATGGCCAGGACACACCAGCTGGAGCATTCGAGCTTGGGCGCGGTGTCGGGATAGCCTCCGGGGCTGTCCGGGACGATGACATCGGTGTCTCCCAGAGCGGGGTAGAGCACGTGGATGGTGAAACCCAGCTCCGCCTCGATCTCGGATTGGAACTTGGTGAAGATCTTGTCGAAGAGCTTCGCCTCGAAGTTCAGGGGACAGGACCCCGCGCCGATCAAGATCAGCATCACCGTCGCCAAGGCGCCGGCACGCACGAACAGGCGGAGATTCGCCATGATGGCCCTCCTCGAAACGCACCGGGCCGGAGAACGACCCGGTGCGGGAGCTCTTTGCTAGTCGGATTCGGGGTTTTCCACGATGATCATCCTCGGCGTACCGTGGCCGTCGTCATTGCAATTGATCGCGTTCGAGATCTCCTTGCCGACCTCGAGATCGGCGATCTTGCGTTTCTTGCATTTGTGGGGACCGATGGTGAAGACGTGGCTCTTGGTGTAGACCCCCGCATTGGCCTTCACGTTGCACTCTTTTGTTGTGGCGTTGACGAAGGTGATGGTCTGGCCCGACCAGGCCTCTATCGTGGTCGTCTCGTCCGGGCAAGTGGTGTGCTGGACGCCGGTCTCGGTTTCCTGTTGATCGGCGATGTCCTGGATGACCAGGGTATGATCGCCGATGGAGCAGCAGCCGCCGAACACCCCGGTGCAGATCACCAGGGCGCCGAGCAGCAGCCCACGGCCGGTCGATCGATTCCATACGATCGGATGTCTCATCTCATCCCCCTTTCTCGTCTCGCGTTCAATCATGTATCGGGCCCACCTCGGGGCCCGCTCTCACTCGCTGTCGGGCGGGGGCGCCTCGGATGGACCGAGACGCGGCTCGCTGATCAGATCCCTGAGCTCGGGACGTGATTCGAGTTGCTCTTCGGGAAGGCCTGCGTCCAGTGCCCGTCGGATCCAGCCGATGGCCTCGCCACGCTCGCCGATGTCTTTGTATGCCTCGCCGATGGAAAGCAGGTGAAACGGGTTCGAAGGGTCGAGTGCGATGGCCGCGTCGAGATGCCTGCGCGCCTCGTCTTCGATTTCGAGATAGGCGTAGTAGCTCGCCAGATCGACGATGAGGGAGATGTCGTCCGGGTCGTCGGAGGCGTCGGCTTCGGCGAGAGAGATGGCGCGGCGCAGCGGTTCTACGGCCAGTTCGGGGCTGGCGCCGTAGGCATGTGCGAACCCGAGATTGCCCCACAGGATGTAGGATGAGTCGTCTTCGGCGAGGGCTTTCTGGTACATGTCCGCGGCGTCGGCGAATCGAGCCTGGCCATAGTAGAGAGTCCCGAGATTCGAGTAGGCGACGTAGTTCCGGTCGGGCCGGAGCTCGATGGAACGCCGGAACATCACCTCGGCCCCGGCCTCGTCACCGAGCACCCAACGCGCGGTGCCGAGATTGGCGTGGCCGTCGGCGTACGAGGGAGCATACTGGGTGACCAGCCGCCACTGGTTGGCTGCGGCGTCGTACCGCGCCTCCGAAAAATAAATCGAGGCCAGCATGTTGTGGTACGGCCAGTACCGGGGCCGGAGGTTCATGGCTTTCTGGATCTCCAGCTCGGCATCCGCCGTCCGTTGGGCCGACCGATAGGCCCGGGACAGCTCGTAGTGCGCCTCAGCGTTTTCCGGCTCGATCTCGACGGCATCCTCGAGCGCCTCGGTCCTGCCGTCGGTGTCGCCGGCACTGGCCCGCAACATGGAGAGAATGACGAAGGCCCGGGCGGTGGGGGATCGGTCGATGGGCTCGGCGATCGCCTGCATCCCATCGTCGAGCCATTCTCCGTTTTCGGTCTGTTCGAACAGCCGCCGGTAGCCGATGGCCATCGTTTCCCAGGCTGCCATATTGAGCGGATCGAGCAGCGTGGACTGTTTGAGAAGATCGACGGCGGTGTGGGTCGACGTCTCCGTCTGCTCGATGAGCAGAAGCCCCGATCCTCGAAGGTACGCCACGAGGGCGGGGGTGACGTTGGTGTTGGTCCGGGCCAGAGTCTGGCTCAAGGCGG
>JARFRM010000190.1 GCA_029287235.1 Thermoanaerobaculales bacterium | reverse complement strand
CTGCGGGAAATGTGGATGAGAAGTCGCGTCGGCGCCATATCAACGTTGTAGCACGACTTGGCGTTCTGGCGCACCGCTTGGCGCCCTGCCGCATGGCTGGGTGTTGGGGCGAATGAGCGGGCAAAGCGTTGTCTGGCGCGGCGCCCGGTCCCGGTCCTCTTTTCTATCTCCTCTCATACTCCTCCAGCAAAGCCTAGAAGCGCGGAAGCGGAAGCGAGAAGCGTGTGGGGTAGGCCCGGGCAGTTACCGGATCGGGTCTACCCGACACTGTTCATTCCTATTTTTCCAAGCCGGATGAGGCACAATAAAGCCTCTGGCTCACGTGCCTTCGGTGGGCGGAGTCTGGGAGAGGCAATAAGGCGGTGCGGTCCTGTTGTTTCCCAAGATGACCACTGAACTTTGTCACCGCGGATGACTCGCCGAACGCCGAACCGACGATGAGAGGAACCCAACCGTGAATCACCTTTCAAAGAAACCGATCGACGCCTACGGTTCTGATTATTCAAGACCCTGCCGAGCCATCCGCTCATCGCGCAGAGCGCTACGATTCTCTCTTGCGATCCTGATCGCGACGAGCGCGATCGCCGCGGTGGCGGATGATCCCGTCGAGCTCAAGCTCGGCTCGGACGAGTGGCCCCCGTTTACCGGCGGCCCCGGCAGCGAGCGGGCCGCCATCGAGCTCGTCCACACGGCCCTCGACCGCGCCGGGATCCAGGCGTCGACGGAGATCGTCGAATGGAAGGCCGTCGAGATCGGCATCCGCCGCGGCGAGTTTGACGGCAGCGCCGCCATGTGGCGCACCGAGGAGCGCGAGAAGGTTCTGTTGTTCTCCAAACCGTACCTGGAAAACCGCCTCGTGCTCATCGGCCGAACGGGCAGCGATGTGTCGGCGACCCGGGTGGTCGATCTCGCGGGCAAACGCGTCGCGGCGGTCGGTCGCTACGCCTACGGAGAAGCGGTCGAGGAGGCAACGGGCGTCCTCTTCGTCAACTCCCGCAACGACCAGGACAGCCTTGACAAGCTGCTCGCCGAGGAGGTCGACTACATGCTGGTCGATGAACTGGTGGCGCGCCACCTGCTGACCTTTCAGACCGAGGAAGCAACGGCGAAGCTGGAGATCGGGATCAAACCGCTGGTTCGTCGGATGCTCCACTTCGCCGTTCGGCGCGATGTGCCCAACGCGGACAAAATCGTCTCGGCCTTCGACGCCGAGATCCCGCAGATGCTGGGAGACGGCACCTACGCGAGGATCCTCCAGGTCGGTTGGATTCGGGTCGACACCGACGGCGACGGGCTCTACGAGCTCATCCCGCTCGGAGAAGACGTCGCCGCGTTGACGCCGGGAACGGTCTACGACGTCTTCGGCGAGATGCCCGAGGACGTACCGCCCGAGAAACAGCGGATCAAGATCCAGGGCAACATCTACGAAGGGTGGGACGCTATCCCGGATCGCTACAAGCTGCCACCCACTTCCGCCGGCGGTGACACATCCTTCAAGCTCGGCACAACGGTGGCGATCCTGAAGTTCTGAGCCGCACGGGCGCCGCCGTCAGAAAGAAGCGGAAGCGTGTCGGGCAGGGGTACGCGCAAGGTACGCGCAAAGTCAGTCGAGGACCTTCTCGGGCTCGTGCAGAAACGGGTTGGCGACACGAACACCGGCAAGAACCTGAAAGCTCAGTCGCCCACCCCGGGTCTCCCAGAGCCGCGAGACCCACGCATCGGCCGCCTTCTTGTTCTCGGGTCTGCCGCTGTCGAATCGATAGACGAGGACGCTGGTGTCAACGAAGACCAGCTCGTTTCGCGGCTGACGAGTTGGACTACAATATGCAGCCAGTTCAGAAAACAGCAACCAGCTCTCGATTCACCAAAAGGAGATCAAGCCATGCGCAGTTCACAATCGGTCACACAAGATCTCACTCGGCAACTCGGTTTCACGTTCATCGGGTTGTTGTGTGCGGTCCTCGTCGTCGGCTCGGCGGCGACATCCTTTGCCCAGATCACACCGGCCGCGGAATCGCTGTCGGATCTCTATCCCGGCAAGGCCTACTCACCCTATGCCCAGCGCAGTTTCCCCGACCGGGTTTTCTGGGGTGACACCCATCTCCACACCGGTCTCTCGATGGATGCCGGTCTCTTCGGCGCGCGACTCGGTCTCGACGACGCCTATCGTTTCGCCCGCGGCGAGGAGGTCATGGCCTCGAGCGGTCAGCCGGTCCGGCTCGGCCGCCCCCTCGATTGGCTGGTGATCGCCGATCACTCCGATGGCATGGGCTTCTTCAACGATCTCTCGAAGGGCGATCCCGACATCCTCAAGTACGATCAGGCGAAACCCTGGTACGAAGGACTTCGGGCCGGTGGTGACGCCTCGGTGGCGGCGGCGCTGGATCTGATCGGTACGTTCTCACAGGGTGAGATCGACCCGGAGATGATGGCCGAGTACTCGCCGGGTGGGAAGACCTACGGCTCGATCTGGGAGAAGGTGGTCGCCGCGGCCGAAGAGTTCAACGACCCCGGACGGTTTACGACCTTGATCGGTTTCGAGTGGACCTCGCTGGTCAAGGGCAACAATCTCCACCGCAACGTGATCTTCCGTGAAGGCGCCGACAAGGCCGGCCGGGTCGTGCCGTACACCACCCAGGCGCCGGTGGGCTCCACCGATCCGCTCGATCTCTACAAGTACCTCGAGAACTACGAAGCCACGATCGGCGGCTCGGCGCTGGCACTCGCTCACAACGGCAACCTGTCCAACGGCATCATGTTCCCGGTGGACGCACAGTACACCGGTCGCGCCCTCGACCGGACCTACGTCGAGTCGCGGGCCCGATGGGAGCCCATGTACGAGGTGACTCAGATCAAGGGCGATGGCGAAGCCCATCCTCTTCTGTCGCCCGACGACGCCTTTGCCGACTACGAAACCTGGGATGTCGGCAACCTCGATCTCTCGCAGGCCAAGACCGACGAGATGCTCAAGGGCGAATACGCCCGCGAGGCGCTGAAGAACGGGCTCGCACTGGAGAAACGCCTCGGCACCAATCCCTACAAGTTCGGGTTGGTCGGTTCCACCGACAGCCATACGGGTCTGGCCGCCGTCGAGGAGGAGAACTTCTTCGGCAAAGCGACGAATGCCGAACCCTCGCCGAATCGCATGCGCCACCCGTTCATCAGTTCCGAAAACGGGGTCTTCAACGGCTACCAGACGGTCGCTTCGGGCTATACCGCGGTCTGGGCCGAGGAGAACACCCGCGAGTCGATCTGGGACGCCATGGCCCGCAAGGAGGTCTACGGCACCACCGGCCCGCGGATCATGGTGCGGTTCTTCGGCGGCTGGGATTTCACCGACGAGGACCTCAACAGCCGGCAGCCCGCCTTCCGGGGCTACGAGAAGGGCGTGCCCATGGGCGGCGATCTTCGCGGAAGCGGTGATGCGCCCACCTTCATGGTCTACGCACTGCGTGATGTCATCGGCGCCAACCTGGACCGCATCCAGATCGTCAAGGGCTGGCTGGACGCCGACGGCGAGACCCACGAAATGGTCTATGACGTCGCGTGGTCGGTCGGGCGCGAACCCGACTCCAATGGCGTCCTGCCGCCAGTGGGCAACACCGTGGACGTCGCTGCGGCCAACTGGAGCAACACCATCGGGGCCTCCGAGCTCGGAGCCGTCTGGACCGACCCGGATTTCGATGCGACGCAGAGCGCCTTCTACTACGCTCGTGTGCTCGAAATCCCCACCCCTCGCTGGGTGGTCTACGACGCGTTCCGCTTCGGCATCGAGATTCCCGAGGGTGCCGAAACCACCCACCAGGAGCGCGCCTACACCACTCCGATCTGGTACACACCCTGATCTGATGACGATCGCTGGATGCATCAGCGCACTCATTGGATCAGAAGAGAAACATTGCTAAGCTGTCGCTGGATTGCTTCACCAAAGCAATACCTAATTGGGAAAGACCGCGAGTGGTCACCACACTGATGATCGATCCCGCCGGTACACATATGCGAAAAGTATTGATCGCCTCCATCATTTTCCTGCTAGGTGCGAGCCTCCTGCCCGCCCAGGTGGACCTTCACACCGTTGAGTTCCAGTACGCCGGTCGCGGCGTGTTGGTTCCAAAGCTCGGCACTCGGATCGAGGTGATCCCCATTCTGGCACTCATCGGCGCCGGGGCCGAGTACTCCCGAGCCGCCGGAACCTATGTCGTCGCCTATGGCGAGAAGCGTCTGCAGTTCACCCCCGGCCACAAGCTGGTGATGGTGGACGGCAAGCTGCTCGACACCATGGACGCGCCGGTGCCGTCGCCGGGAGGGGTGGCGGCCTCCCTCGACTTCATTGACCGATCACTCCTCGGCCCCCTGGGTTTTCGCCTGGATCCGATTCCGCAGGGCTACCGCATCGTACCGGGCGCCCGTTTCGCCGAACCTGTCACGGTGCGCGCGGCGGCGGCCGATTTCGCCGCAACGACCACCCTGGTGCTGACCCTCGACCGAGCGGTGATCGCGGAGGCCGAATCAACCGAGGACGGCGGCATCGTTGTGCACTTCGACGACGCCTCTCCGCGACTCGATCCAGGCACCCTTCTGCGATCGAGACGAGTGCGGTCTCTGACCAGCAACGGCCGGGAGATCCTCATCGAGACCGGTGCCGACATCGGTCTGTTGAACTGGCACAACCTCGATGACCCGCCCCGGGTCATTCTCGAACTCGGCCGGGTCTATCCCACCCCGACTCCTGCGCCCGCCCGCGTGGTCGAGCGCTCGGGACCGCCCCCCATCGTCATCGACCCCGGCCACGGCGGCAAGGACACCGGCGCCGTCGCCCGCACCGGACTCAACGAGCGCGATCTGACGATGTCCGTCGCTCGCTATCTCTCCGCCGAGCTCCGAGCCCGTGGCCACGCCGTTCGTCTGACCCGCGAGGACGGCGAGGGCAGGGCTCTCACCGATCGCACCGCCATCGCCAACAGGCTCGAGGCCAAGATCTTTGTCTCACTCCACGCCAATTCCTCGACCTTCTCATCGGTCAAGGGCGCCGAGACCTACTACATGAGCCTCGACGACCAGGCCACCGACGAGGCAGCCGCCGCCACCGCCAAACTCGAGAACGAGGCCGGAGCCTCGAGCGACGGGCGGTCCGACCTCGATCTCATCCTCTGGGATCTGGCTCAGGCGTCGGCTCTCAACGAGTCTGCCGGGCTCGCCGTCGCGGTTCAGACTCGGCTCAACGCCCTTCTCGATCTCCGCGACCGTGGGGTGAAACAGGCTCCCTTCGTGGTTCTCACGGGCGCGACCATGCCGGCCATCCTGGTCGAGGTCGGCTTCCTCTCCAATCCCACCGAGGCGAGCCGCCTGGGCAGCGCCGAACACCAACAGGCCCTGGCCCGCGCCATCGCAACGGGCATCGAGGCCTTCCTCAGCGAACCATGAACCGACGAGTTTTTTGGATCCTCGCGGCAGCGGTGGTGTCCCTGGCGCTCCTCGCCTGGGTGCTCTTCGGCCCGGGCAGGCATGCGATCACCCGGCAGGACATGGTGGAGGGCGATGCAATCCCCACGCCGACCCCGGCGCCCGAACAGCGCGTGATGTTGCTTTTCCCCGGGTCCGACGGGTTGCTCCACCCCGAGCTGCGCAGCGTTCCGCTCCCGGCCGAGGTGCATGAAAAGGTACGGACGGTGGTCCTCGAGGTGCTCGCAGGCCCGACCGGCAACCTCCAACCCGTGGTTCCCTGGACAGCGGAGCTGACAGCGGTCTTCATCGACCACGAGGGCACCGCGTTCATCGATCTCACAGCACCGCCCAAACCGCTCACCGGAAGCCACAATGAGCTCATGCTCGCCTATGGTCTGGTGGATTCCATCCTCCTCAACTGCCCCAGCCTGACCTCGATTCAGATTCTCTTCGGCGGTCATGAGATCCCGACCCTCACCGGCCATCTGGATTTCTCCCGCCCCTTGGTGCTCAACAAACGCTTCATCGCATCATGATCCAGCGATCCGATCCAATCGGAGTTTTTGATTCCGGTGTTGGCGGAATGACCGTTCTCAGCGCCCTCCGAAACCGGTTTCCCGGCGAGAACTACGTCTATCTCGGCGACACCGCCCGCCTGCCCTACGGCACAAAATCCGCCTCCACGGTCGAACGTTACGCGGTCAACGCCGCCGGTCACCTCACGAGCCACGGCATCAAGTTGCTGGTTGTGGCTTGCAACACCGCATCTTCCTATGCCCTGGACGCCCTGGCCGCGGCGGTGCCGGTGCCCGTTGTCGGAGTCGTCGAGCCCGGGGTTCGTGCCGCTCTCGCCACCGGAGCTCGCCGGATCGGCGTCATCGGCACCGAAGGCACCATTCGCTCGAACGCGTACCAGGACACCCTCGCCGGCCGTGCGCCTTTGGTCGAGGTCGAGGCAACCGCCTGCCCGCTGCTGGTTCCCCTCGCCGAGGAGGGGTGGGGAGACCACCCGGTCACCGACCAGGTGGCGCGCCACTATCTGGCGCCCCTGCTCGACTGGGGTGTTCAGACCGTGATTCTCGGGTGCACCCACTATCCCCTTCTCAAGCCGTCACTCCAGAGAGTGGTGGGCCCGTCCGTAGAACTGGTGGACTCGGCGAAGGCGGTGGCCCAAACGGTGGCCGAGGATCACCACGCCCTGATTTCGACCGGAGACACCGGGGGCGCCCTTCGGATCGAACTCACCGACGCCTCGGACCGCTTTCTGCGAATCACCCGCGCGATCCTCGGTCGGGACCCCGAACGGCTCGAGTTGGTCGATATCGACCAGGCTTGACGAACGCAAGTCGACTCCACATCGGCCTATGGTTTCTTCGCCCAGGAGTAGCCGTAGGCCAGACCGATGGAGTCGAAGTCGCCGCCGATCCGGGTGAAGGCGCCTCGACTGACGGCGAATCGCAGGTTGTGCTGCTTCCACATGTTCCACGACAGCGTCAGACCGACCCTCGAGTTGCTTTGGAGATCATCGTTGACCGTTCCGTCGATGAGGGTCTCGCCGCCGTACCAGTAGTTGGCATCCAGCGCCGCCCACAGACCTTTTCGAAAGAGGTATCGGAGATGGACCTGGGTGGAGAGGATCGGTTCCTGCTTACGGGTCGTTCCGCCGTAGAAATCCGAGTTTTCGGTGAAAATCCAGGCTCCGACATAGGCATCGATGGCCCACTTCCCCATGACGTGGACCACCCCGACCTCGGGCTTGAAGCCCCATCGGTTGGTCCCGATGTTGATCAGCCGGGTGGGATCGTACTGACCGCTCGGGGCACGGACGATCAGGCTCGCGCCGACCATCGTCCGCGGTTTGTACGCCGCGAACTCCGGAAAGGTCATTGCCGGCCCACCGTAGAGGTTGATCCCGAAGCGCAGGAGCAAGTCCCCGAAACCCGAACGGTTGGCGGCGGCCGGCTCACCGAGGTAGAGACCCTCGAGATCGCCGACCACATAAGGCAGGATCACGGTGGCCGTCGCCGACCGTTTGAGCACCCCCAGGGTTCGAACATAGGTCAGGGAGGACGCCACGATGTCAGCCTTCGCCTCGTCGATGGGACCAGACGGGTCAAACGCCAGATCGCCGCGATTCGAGGTCGCGGACAGGCTGATGAAGTTGACTCCAACCGGCGCCGGAGTGTAGGCGGCCGGGATCAATTCCTGCGCATAGGCGGACGACGCCATCACAATCAAACAGACCAGGCATCTCGCAGAAACGACGAGCAAAGGCGGTTTCGTGCTTCTGATCCTGAGATCCGGCTGATTCAACCCGCGTCCCCCACTTCCCCCGTTTCCCATGTGGATTCTAGTTGATCACCCTCCGCGGTGCTAAGCTCCCCCATCGGAAAAGGAGCCCGCCATGCGTCCCGATGGCCGTCAACCCCACGAAATCCGCCCCATCACCATCGAGCCCGACTTCATCCGCTACCCCGAAGGCAGCGTCCTCTGGCGCGCCGGCGACACCTTCGTGCTGTGCAACGTCAGCCTCAGTGACAAGACCGCCCCGTTCCTCCGCGGCTCGGGTGAGGGATGGGTGACCGCCGAGTACGCCATGCTCCCCAGGGCCACCGACACCCGTTCCGACCGCGAGGTCAAGAAGGGCAAGCCGAGCGGACGGTCGCAGGAGATTCAACGTCTCATCGGCCGCTCCCTCCGCGCCGCTGTCCGTCGCGATCTCATGGGGGAACGCTCCCTGACCGCCGACTGCGACGTCCTCCAGGCCGATGGCTCGACCCGGACCTCCTCCATCTCCGGCGCCTGGACCGCCATGGCCATCGCCTTCGGCCGGATGTACGAGCAGGGACTGATCCGGGAGTGGCCGTTGGCCGAACAGATCGCCGCGGTCGCGGTCGGTCTCAACAACGGTGTGGCCGTCGCCGATCTCGACTACGGCGAGGACTTCGACTGCGATGTCGACCTCAACCTGGTCTTCACCGGCGAAGGTAAGTTGGTCGAGGTCCAGGGCACCGCCGAGGGCGCCGCCTTCTCGCGCGCCGAGCTCGACGCCATGCTCGACATGGGATGGACCGGCGCCCAACAGGTTATGGCCAAGCAGCACGAGGTGGTAGGACCGCGGCTCGAGGCCCTCGGGCTGGAGATGCCGTAGCAGCGAGTGCCGCCGGGCACGGGCACGGGAGATGATGCTATAATACTGAAGGAAAAGGGTATTATGAGCAGTCTCGAGGAAAGAAGCGCTGAACGCCGCATGCGGATGGTGGCCAATCTGGCCCACGGTCCGGAAGAGGCCGAAGCCTGGGATCTCGAGTTCTGGCAGAAGGCCGGTCCGGAAGCGAGGCTCTCTGCCCTGGTGGCCATCCA
>JARFRM010000146.1 GCA_029287235.1 Thermoanaerobaculales bacterium | reverse complement strand
GGCTCTGGTGACGCAGGGCCGAGGACGATTCGCCGGTCTGGGTTTACTGGCGTGCAGCCCAGATCGGCTTCACGAATCGGTTTCGAGAAGGGACATTTCATGGATCTGCTGAGGATTGGTCTCGTTGGGTCGGCATTGCTGTGCTCGCTGGTTGCCGGTATCGTTCTCACCTTTGCCAGCGTGGTGATGCCGGGGATCAGGAGGTTGTACGACCACGATTTCCTGCAGTCGTTCAAGGTGATGGATCGGGTGATCCAGGACAACCAACCGGTTTTCATGCTGGTCTGGGTCGGCTCGGTCGTGGTCCTGGTTGTGACCGCGGCTCTGGGGCTTTGGCGGTTGGATGGCGCCGACCGCATCCTGCTCATTGTCGCGACCGTCGTCTACCTGGTTGGCGTGCAGCTCCCCACCGCAACCATCAACATCCCGCTGAACAACCACCTCCAGGCCCAGGATCTCGGGTCCCTGAGCGATGCGTCGCTCCACGACGAACGGATCGCGTTCGAAGCGCGCTGGGTTCGGTGGAACGCGATCAGAACCGTTTTCGCGGTGCTGGCATCGGCGTTGCTGATCACTCTGGCCGTCAGGCTTGAAGGCCTGCCGTGAACCTCGCGGCGGATGGTCTCAGCCGCCCGCCCAATGGGTGCCACGTTCAGAATGCACAATCGTGGCGGTTGCTAAGCACTACTTCTCGGCATCCCAACCCCATCCGGGAAACGCTGACGTCTAACCCGCCGCCACTTTCATCTCCTCAAACAACTCCGCAGGCAGGCGAGAATGATATGTCCTGAACCACCGGCGCGCCCGCCGCGAAAGCGGAAGATCGAGAGATCGGTCCGGCGGGTCCATTGGTTGACGACGGCGTCGATGTCTCTGCGCACCTCGGCGCGGGCTTCATCTCGGAGAAAGCCGCGTTGGAGAAGATCGTCATACCGGGTGTGGACGAAGCGGATGGGTGCTGATCACAACCTCACAATGCACCGTGGGATAAATGCCACCCTTGGCCGGCGGTCGTCAACTCGATGGGTGCGGGTTTCGCACGAGCGACCGGACCCAGTCGTTGGGGTCTTCGTGCATGCGTGCTCCTTGGAGACATTGTAGGGGGGGTTGTGCCCGGGGCTGTATCTCTCCTACCCTCTTAGTGACGATCCGAGACCTCTGCTATCGTCGATCGAGGTAACCATTCACGAGTGAAATCTCACAAGCTCCCGTTAATGTTCGATCCGGCTCCGCTGGTGGCGGAGATGGAGCTGATCACCGAAGTCGAGTGGCGTCCTCACTTCAACGCCCAGACCTACTCCGGGGTGTGGCGAGTCGCGGCGTTGAGATCGAAGGGCGGCGTGCTCGAACGTGTCGAGGCCCATCCGTCGTCGAGCGATGTCTTCGCCGACACCCCGATCCTCTCCCGTTCACCGGAGCTTCAGCGGGTGGTGCGCAGCTTTCGCTGCCCGACCACGGCGGTGCGCCTGCTCTCGCTGAGTCCGGGGGCCGTAGTGCTGGAGCACCGCGATCACGGCATGCGCCTCGAGGACGGCGAAGCCCGACTTCACATACCGGTGCGGAGCAATCGAGGAGTGGAGTTCGTCCTCGATGGCGAGCTGCTGCCGATGGCTCCTGGAGAATGCTGGTACATCAACGCCGATCTGCCGCACAGCGTGGTCAACCGGGGAACGACGGAGCGGGTGCACCTGGTCGTTGACTGCCGGGTCGACGACTGGCTGCTCGGTCTGCTGCCGGAAGGGGCGGTCCGCCGCACCGGCCGGGAGCAGGACGGTGGCGTCGATGCCGAAAACTGGCTCCAGGTGGTCCAGGCGTTGCGGCTTCAGGGCACCGACGACGCCGCCCTGCTGGCCGATCAGATCGAAAGCCGGTGGAAGCATCGGTAGCGCGGTCGGATTCGACCACCAGCTTCCCTCACCCAAGCACTCAGGTGGATCGCCGGATCAGCATCACACCCGTCAACGCGAGCAGGGACAACAACACGAGCAGCCCGTGGTTTGTCTGGGCCGGAATCGCCGGGACCTGGAGCTGGTCCCCGAACGCCCGGATCATCCAATTGCCGGCGACGAATCCGTCGATGGTCTGGTAGATGCTGTCGGCCGGAAGCACCGGTGGATCGGCCGGGTCGCCGGTCCAAACCGCCAACCACGATCGACCCTGGGATGCCGTGTTATCCATCGCCGCAGGTCGGGTCGTTGTCGTCACGCCGCTGACGACAAACCGGTTGACGACACCGATCAGAATATCCCCGGCCTGATCAAACTCCAGGGGGTTCGCAAGGGGGTAGACTGAGAATGTGTCCCCGTCGACGGACTGGATGGTCTCGGAAAAACTCGCGACGAAGTCAGCCCCGTTGGAGGGGTCGCCATCAGGGTCGTGATACACGACCAACTGCACATCGGCGCCGACCGTCATATTCGGCCCGGCTGGAAACAACACCCAGATCTCGTTGAGCCGGATAGGGGTGCTCAGGTTGGGCGAAAACCTGTTGAACCAGAGAAACTGCTGAGCAAGGGATCCTCCGACGCCGAAGTCGCCCTCGACCGAATCATCATCGACCATCAGTTGAACATCGACGTTCGGGATGGGTGGATTCGTCACCTCGACGGCGTCGATCGGTTCGAATTCCCACTCGAAATCGGCGCCTCGGATCGACGGAGCGAAGGTCAGGGCAACGACCGCGACCACCAGTCCCGTTGTGAGTAACCTGTTCACCGTGTTGCCTCCTCGCGATTATCTGTCATTTCATGTCCGAGTCTATGGCGCCGACGCGGTCCACGCGGATGTATCCCCGCTCTCGAAACCGTCGACAAAGATGGTACTCCCGTTATCGAGGAAGAGATCATCCAACCAGGCAGTGAAATCGTGGCCTGACGGAGTGGCAATGCCGAATCTGCAACGAGCCGAGTTTGCTCCGGTTGGAATCGTCGGATCCGCGAGATACGGCTCCCACACGCCGCCGCTGTCGCCGATCAAATCAGTACTGAAGCTCGTGCTGATCCCGGTTCCCGGAACACCGCAGGCGGAACCTGCGAAGTACTCGCATCCGATGGAAAGGGCGACAAAGCTGGTGGTGTTCATCCGGACTTTGGCCGTCATCTCCAGGCTCGGACCGACAGAGGCCGGGACGCACTGACTGATTGCGAAATCGGTATTCGAGCCCAACTGCATCACCTGCGCCGAGCCCGAGATCGGCGAAGCGTCCGCATCTTCGGTGCTGTAGGTGATCTCGGAGGTGTTCGACACATCCCAGCCGTCGAGGTCCACCGACTGGCAATCGAAGTGGCCATTGGTGAACCGGTTCATCGGATCGTAGCGGAAGGTCAGCAGATGATCGTCCCCGCCGGTTCCGTTGCCGTTACCGTCAAGGGGGTTGCCCGCGAGATCGCGAATGGTCGTGGAACCACAGATGATCAATCGGATCTGCGATGGGGGCATGTCACCCACATGCAACCGCGCGACGTGAGAGCCCGCATCGTATGTCACGGCGTTCACCGGGATCTCGATATCGTCGGCAAACACCGAACCACACGCGGCGGTCGAGAAATCGCCATCGGGTCCCGTGGCGAGCACCATGTAGTTGAGCGGATTGGTCACGTCATCCGGATCGGTGTCACCAACCGGATCCTGGACGTCTTCGGAGAAGGTCACTAGCAGCTCGTCGATGACGACGAGCGCCGATTCGCATTCTTCGAGCACGCCGTCGCCGGTGTCGCCGGCGCTGTTGATCAGGACGACCTCCGGCGGGATGTTGTCGAGGCTGGTTTCCTCATCGTCCGTGTTGTCTGAAGGATCAAGCTCAGGCTCGGTCGATGTCACGCTCGCCGTGTTGATGATCGACGCCGGAGGCGACGGGTCGATGGATACCGTGATGGTGTACTGGGCCGAAGCTCCGCTGTTGATCGTGCCCAGCGTGCAGCTCGGCACACCCACCGGATCTTCGGCACACCCGGCGGTGTCAACCAGGGTCACACCGGCCGGCAGGGTGTCGGTCACGACGACCCCGGTGGCCGACGACGGACCGTTGTTGAACACGCTCAAGGTATAGACCAAATCGTTGCCCGACGGCAGTGGATCTTCGGAATCGGTCTTGACGAGTGTGAGATCGACCTCCGCGATCGCCGTTGTGCTTTCACTGGTGCTGTTGTTCGCCGGTGCCGGATCGGTCGCGGCGCTCGTGACGCTTGCGTTGTTGGTGAAGACTCCCCTTGCGGTCGGATCGACACCGACGGTGATGGTGTAGGTTCTGAAACCGCCGGCCTCGATGGTTCCGAGATCACACGCGGGTGCACCGGCAGGATCCTGGGCGCAGCCGGAGGTCGAGACAAGGGTCACTTCCGGCGGCAGGATATCGGTCACGACGACCGAGGCCGCGTCCGACGGACCGGCATTGTCCACCCGAATCGTGTAGACCAACCCGGTGCCGGCAATCACCGGATCGACGGAATCGGTCTTGCTGATCGACAGATCCGCCATCGCCATGACGACGGTTTCTTCAGTCGCGACTTCGTCCCCCGGGCTTCCTTCCGGAGTCGAAGAGGTGACGGTGGCGGTGTTGGAGATGATGCCCGGGGCTGACGGATCCACCACGACGTTGATGGTGTACTCGGCAAACCCACCTGCCGCGATGGTGCCGAGGCTGCAGACCGGGACGCCCGCGGGATCCTCGGCGCAACCCGAGGTCGACACCAGAGCCATTCCGGCCGGGAGGGGATCCGTGACGACCACATCCTGGGCGTCCGATGGCCCGTTGTTGTCGACTCGGATGGTGTAGGCCAGAGCCGCTCCCGCGATGACCGGATCGGCCGAATCGCTCTTGCTGATGACGAGATCGGCCTCGGTGCCGATGGTGGTCTCGAGTCGCGCCGTTGCGCCCTTGAGCTCGCCGGTGCCGTTGGGAGCAGGCAGCGTGACGAGTCCGGGGTCTTTTGTCGATGATTGAACCAGGCTGGTGGCCGACAATTGCGAGCCGTCGCCGCTGTCTGCCGGCACGGTGACCACCACGTCGAAGGCGGTGGCCGCACCGTTCGAGATGTCGCCGAGCGAGCAGTGAAGCGGTCCCTCGGCGGTCGCGACGAGCTGCGCACGGATCTCTCCGCCCGGGTTGTCGGTGGTGTGCACCAGGACATAGTGATCCAGCGACAAGAGGTCGTTCAATTCCGGTGTGGTCAACTGGATCGTCCCGGTGATCGGACTCGTGTTGTCAAACACCGGCGTACCGTCATACAGGGTGTGAACTACGGGGCCGTTCGCGCCCGCCGGTCCGAGATGAATGTGGGCCGCGGTCACGGTGTTGCCGGCGGCGAGGCCGTCGAGGTGAACCGCGAAGGTCAGGATCTCTGAGACGGTGTCGATCACCGCAATGGCCTCACCAGATGTCGGGGTGACCACGGGGGGCACGACGCCAGCACCTACGAGCAGGGCTCGTTGGCCGACAAGAGTCCCCGGTTGCGCGCACCCTCCGGTGTCACTCGCGTAGAGCGCGCCGTCGGGAAGAACGTTGTAGGCCTCGACATTCTCGCCATCACCGGGTCCGGTGTTGCCGACATCGACGGTGTAGGTCAACGCGGTCCCCGCGAGCACCGGATCGGCTGAACCGGTCAGGGTTGCCGAGAAGCCGGCAACGGCGGTCACATCGGTGGTTTCGGTTGCCGAGTCGTCGGAGGTGTTGATCAGCGTGCTCGCCGCGGTCACGGTCGCCGTGTTGCTGATCTGCCCGGCTGTGGCGCCATCCACCGTGACATCGATGGTGTACGAAACCGTCGCGCCGACGGCCACCGTTCCCAGTGAACATGTCGGCACACCGGCCGGGTCTTCGCTGCAGCCGGAGGTGGTGTCGAAGGCAACCTCGGTCGGCAGGACATCGGTCACGACGACGCCGGCGGCGTCCGAAGGACCGTTGTTGGTCACCTCGATGGTGTATTGCAGCGGCGCGCCGGCGTCCACCGGGTCCTGATCGTCGATCTTGGTGATCGTGAGGTCGGACTCGGCGGTCACCGAGGTGGCAACCGTGGCCGAATCGTCGCCGGGGTTGATCAAGACCTCTCCCCCGCCGGTGCCGACGACGGTCGCGGTATCTGCGATGACATCGACGCCGGTCAGGGTTGTCTCGTCAGCGGTGAGGGTGATGGTGAGGGTCGCCGCCGCGCCGAGCGGCAGATCGAGGGTCCAGGTTCCATCCGGTGCGACACCATCGACAAAGATGCCGGCCGAGGGTACGACAGAGTCGCGGCTCACGCCGGAGGGGAGCGTCAGATCTTCGTACACCGTCACGCCGCTGGCATCGGACGGCCCGTTGTTGACCACCGAGACGACGTAGACGAGATTGCCCGGGCCGGATCCGGCCACCACCGGATCGATGGACTCGGTCTTGCCGACGGTGAGATCGACGATCCGGCCGATCGACGTTGCCGTCGTCGCCGAGTCGTTCGCAGGGTTGGTGTCCACCTGATCGACAGAGGCCACCGCTGCGGTGTCGGAAATCACATCGACCCCGACAGCCGCAATCGACGAGACGGTCATGACCACGGTCAGGGTCTCGCTGGTCATGGGCGCCAGGCCGCCGATGTTCCAGGTTCCATTGGCGACACCGGAGTAGGTGCCGGCGCTCGGAGTGATGGTGTCAATGGTGACCCCAGGCGGGAGAGAGACGGTCTCGCTCACGCTGAGACCGGTTGCATAACCCGGACCGTTGTTGGTCACGGTCACGGTGTGGACCAGGTTCCCGATACCCGAACCGGCGATCACCGGATCGATGGACTCGGTCTTGCTGACCTCGATGTCGAGGGGCTGCGGGGGGATGAGACCCGCGTCAACCTGGAAGACCTCGCCGCCTTGAGTGAACACGGTGTCCGAAAGAACAAAGGCGCCGGTTCCCTGATCCACATCACTGTCGATACCGTCGTCGCTGCCGGCATTCTGGATCGTGAACGCGGGAAGAGCGGCGGTCGGGGTCACCGTGATCGTATAGGTTCCGGGAAGCACCGCCGGGAACATGTAGAAGCCGTCGTCGTCGGTGACGACGCTGAGGGTGACGGCCGCAGCCGTAGCGGTCTCGGTCCCTGACAGGCTGACGAGGACCAACTCGAGGGTGGGCTCCCCGGTCGACAGACCATCCAGGTTGGTGTCGTGGAAGACCGAGCCCTGGATGGTTCCTGGAATCGATGCATCGTCAACGGCGTCGTCAACCACGTTGACCAGGCCCGAGACCACAACCGGCGTCCCGGTATTCAGATTGTCATCCAGAACCAGGGCGACATCAGTCGCGGAGGATGTGCCCTGATCGAGGTTGACCGTGCTGCCGTTGTCCTGATCGAAGCCATAGGCCGGGAAACCGTTCGGGTTGGTCGATGCGTTGGACCGCAGATCCACATTGAGGGTGTAGTTGGAGCTCGAGCTGTCGGCATCGATGAAGTAGGCGCCGCCGGTGGAGGAGCCATCGTTGCTGGTATCGTCGAGGAGGTTGCCGGCGAGGACCACATTCCAGACCTGGGTGGTTGGACCACCGCAGAACGGTCGCAGATTGATTCCATCTTCGCCGGCGCTGGTGACCGAGTTGTCGGTCAAGAGGAGATGGGCCGTGTTGCCGTCGGTGGTCGAATCGGAATCGACGTAGATGCCGTCGTCGTCCGGGACGATGATTGTGTTGCCGTCGATGATCATGCGGGCGCTGGTGGCGCGGCCGTCGATATCCGGGCGGATGCCGTCACCCTCGGTGTTGGTGATGATGTTCCCCGAGATGTAGTAGAAAACCTGGGAATTCTGGGGAGCGACGTTCACCCCGCCCGACGCGAACGAACCACTGCCGACCTTGGGTTCGATGGCCGTCCCGGAGCCGAGCTGACCGCTCACGGTGTTGTTGGTCACCCGGGCGGTGATGGTGCCTTCCGTCTGGGCGTCGAAGGCGATGGCGTCATCCTGCAGCCCGGTGAAAACGTTGCCGTCGATGACGACCGACATTCTCGCCGAGTTGAACGGGGTGGCGCTGTCAACACGGTGCCCGGGGCGGATGCTGACCGCATCCGCGTTGTCGACCGGACCGGTGAACTGGTTGTCGAGAATCAAGGCATGGGTCAGCAGACCATCGGTGTCGCTGGTCAGGCTGATGCCGCGGGAACCGAAGCCCGCTACGAAATCGTTGTTGATGACGCTCAACACGCCGTCGACGTCGTGGAACTGGAGCAGGCCGTTCCTGCTTGCCGACGAAGAAGAGTCCGAGTCGGTGTCGCGATCGAGAGAAAAGTCGCGGATCGTGATATTGCCCACGAATGATGCTGCGGCAAACGCGGGCGCCGCGCCGCCGTCGACCGTTGCCGCGTGGATGGTGGCGGATCGGATGATGATGTGCCCGATGCCACCGCCACTGGCGCTGCCCATCTGATCGAGATCGACAGCTTCGTTGTAGGTGCCGGGGGCGACGACGATCTCGTCGCCGGGGTTTGCGTTGTTGACGGCCAGTTGGATCGTTGACTGGTCGGCCGGGACGTTGATCGTGGCCGCCTGCGCGACCGGCGGAGACGAGAACAGGAGGAGGGCCAGGGTCGCCGCAAGGGGTAGTGTGAGCGTGCCGTGACTCCCGAGGAGCTTATGAATCCGACTCGGCGTCGTGTGGTGTCCGGTCATGGTGATCCTCATCTGACCCCTACTCTCTCTTGGAGTTGCTTACTGTACTGCTATTGCGACTCAGTCTAATAGGTGTATTGTCTCACACGATCACCGCCTTGGCCACTGTAAATCTTCACCCGGCAGTTTCCGGAAGACACCGGCTCGACTGGTGTCCCCCTTGCCGATCACCGACATCCCAAGTACAACGATCCCTGTGAATCGAAACGCAATTGATCGGCTGCGCCAGTGCGTCCTCGGCGACCACGAGCTGCAGGAGCGGCTCCGTGTGATCACAGACCACGATGAATTTGTGTCGGCCGCAGTTGGTGTGGCGCACGAACACGGTCTCGATCTGACCGCGGATGAGCTCGAACAGGAGATGAACGACACTCAGAGAGCGTGGTTGCTGAGGTGGCTTTGAGACCAATCGACGACCTTGACGGCTGGCTGCCGATTCGCGCCTACGAATCGAAGAACCAACTCGTGCTCGACTGTTGCTGGATGGGTCGGCGACGCCTCAGCGAGCCCTTTTTCGACCACACCGTTCAAGCCTCGCTCGAGCTTCCGTTCAACCGGCTGTTTCGCCGTCAGCTCGAGATCTCCGAGCTCGTCGAGATCGAATCGCGTCGACCCGCCATTCAACTCGATGGCCTCATTTTTCATCTCTCAAGGTGCGGCTCGACGCTGATCGCACAGATGCTGGCGGCTCTCCCCTGGACGGTCGTCGCGTGTGAACCGAGCGTTGTCGACGGCGTGATCCGTCAGCGGTACAGTCAACCGGACGCCACCGATCAGACCTTCGCCACCTGGCTGAAGGCACTGCTCGGTTGCCTGGTGCGACCCCGCGCAGGAGGGGAACGCGCCCATTTCGTCAAGCTCGATCCGTGGCACACGGTCCACCTCCCGATCTTCCAGAAAGCCTTTCCAGGAACACCCTGCATCTTCGTCTACCGCGACCCGGCGGAGGTTCTTGTGTCGTTGGACCGCGAACCAGGCGGTCGCCTCATGCCGGGCGCCATCGATCCGGGTCTCCTCGATCTCGACCTTGACCGGGCAATGGCCCTGGATAGAGCGGACTACCACGCCCGGGTCTTGCGTTTGATCTGTCATGCCGCCCTCGAGAGCTTCCGACCGGGAATCGATCTTCTCGTCAACCACAACCAGTTGCCGGGGTGGGTCGGCTCCGTTCTCAGCCCTGAACTCGGGCTCGAGCTGTCTGACCAGGGCCGACGTGAAATGGAAAACCGATCAGCGTTTCGGGCAAAGTTCGATGGCCAGCTTCATGTCGACGACAGAGAACGAAAGCGTTCCTTGGCAACGGAGGAAATCACGAGAGCGGCGGAGCGCTGGCTGGCCGAGCCCTACGCGCAACTGGAATCGCAACGACAACTTTTTCAGACGGGAGATCCGAGTTCTGGTGACAGACCTTGTGTTGTCGGAGATTCTTTGCCAGAATAGTGAGAGACAGTCGCAATTTAGTTTCCTCCCATCGAATCATTCGAAGGAGAAGGTTGAAAGCGGGAAGACCATGAATCGACGCGAATTCATCTGTGGACCGGCGGCAACGGGTTTGGCGGCAACCGCGGTCGCGAGCCTGCCGTTGCACGTATTGGCCTTCCCGGGTCCGATCTACAGGCGAGGAGAAAACGGCCGCGTCATGTGCTCCGAGGACGGCGGCGGGACCTGGGGCGAGGTGATGGACCTCGGCCCCGATTGCCGGGTGCTGGAGATCCAGCAGCATGCGGGACACCTCAGCTGCCGCGTCGCCACCGGTTGCCACCGTTTCACGTTATTTTCCCGCGATGGCCGACACTGGGCCACGAGTCTCCAGTCCATCCCCAAGAGTCGGTTGACGCGCCGCCTCGAGGTCGGGCGCGGCGCGCGTCACAACCGTTCCGCCGCACAGGTTTGACGAAAAGAAGGAAGAAGGTTACCCACCATGGCATCTCCGTACATCGGCCAGATTCAGCTGTTTGGATTCAATTTCGCACCTCGCGGCTGGGCTTTCTGCGACGGCCAGCTCCTTCCCATTAATTCATACACGGCTCTTTTCTCTCTGCTCGGGACGACCTTCGGCGGCGATGGACGAACCACCTTCGGGCTGCCCGATCTCCGGGGCCGCTCCGCCGTCGGTGTCGGAACCGGGCCCGGCATCTCGACCATCTCGTGGGGCGAGAGGGCCGGGGCGGAGAACGTGACTCTGAACGTAAACACGATGCCTTCACACAGTCACGCGGCCACGAGCAATCTCACTACGGCGGCCAGAGCGAGTTCGGACGACGCCGATGGAACCAGTCCGTCGGGTGCGCTCCTGGGGACCACCGGAGACGATGTCTACAGCAGCGGAACCGCTGATTCGACAATGAACGCAGCCGCAGCTGATACCTCAGGAACCGTCACGGTTCAGAACGCCGGTGGCAATCAGCCATTCAACATTCGAAACCCGTTTCTGGGTATTTACCACTCGATCGCGCTGCAGGGGATTTTCCCGTCCAGGAATTGACGGCCCCGGGACGGAAGCTCGATCTGATTTCAGTTGATGGTGACGTGATAGTCACGTCGTTCGTCATCCTCGTAGCACGGGACGAAGAAGAGACTTTCAATGCGCCCGAGCTCGGGGTGCTCGAGAGGGTAGATGCCCTGGGGGACCTTCAAATCGGGCCGGGCACTGAATACGAGATAGAAAGGATCGGAGCGGATATGCACCTCCACGCTCCCGATCCTCCTGATCGACGCCGGCTGCTCGGGAAAGGCCCCCGTCTCGACGAGGGTGACCACCAAAGTGGTGTCGTTGGGAAGATGAAGGGTGAAGTCCTCTCCCATGTGGGGTTTGAAGTCCGTCTCTGAAATCCGCTCGATCGTCATGATCCCTTCCGCTTGAAACCGGGCTGATGATCCGGCTGTTTCTGAAGGTAGCATAGGATGAGTTCATGAGTTCAGATGTCGTCACCCGTCGCCCCGCAAACGAGGACGATCTTTCGTTCCTCCTGACGGTGTATGGCAGCACTCGAGCTGAGGAGATGGCGCAGCTTCCATGGAGCGACGCTCAGAAGTCGGCGTTTCTCGGCAATCAACTCGAGGCCCAACACGCCTATTACGCGCAGATCTTTCCCTTCGCCGACCGCGAGATTCTGCTTGTCGACGGCGAGCCCGCCGGACGCTTCTATGTGGACCGCGGCGAGGAAGAGATCCACGTCATCGACATCGCACTCCTGCCGCCCTATCGCAACCGCGGGATCGGGACGCAACTGCTGGGTGAGGTTCTCGCCGAGGGCGCACGGACCGGCGTGAAGGTGACCATCTATGTCGAGAAGCACAACCCTGCCAAGCGACTGTACCAACGGTTGGGCTTTGAAGTCATCGATCAGGACGACGTCTACTACCTTTTGGCAAAAGCACCGTGACGGCCGATCGCCGGGATTCCGTGCGTAATCGGTTTCGAGCCGTCACCGAGCGTCTGCTGGATCCCGACAGTGATCCCGGACAGTTGAGCGAAGGCTGCATCCAACTCCAAGCCGTGTTTGCGGAGCTTTCCAACGTTAGCGAGGACTCAACAGCCGCCGACGTCGACCGCGAGACTCGGCTCGCTACCGGCGTGGCCCTGTCGCCCAGAGACGCGGCTCGCTGTGTTCTCGACACCCGGCGGACCGTCATGTACATCCGTGGAATTCACTCGGCAATCCAGCAAGCGGTTGACCGCTTTCCAGACCAGCCGATCCATCTCCTCTATGCGGGATGCGGACCCTACGCGACGCTCGCCCTGCCGCTCACCGGGTGCTTCCCTCCGGAACGGCTGCAGCTCACATTGCTGGACATTCACGAGTGCTCGATTGCGGCCGTTCAGCGGATCATCGGTGCTCTCGGGTTGCATGACTGGATCCGGGAATGTCTCACCTGCGACGCGACGAACTACGTCCACCCACCCGGTTCGCCATTGCACATTCTCGTCATCGAGGCCATGCAGAAAACCCTCGAGAAGGAACCGCAGGTGGCGCTCACCTTCAACCTGGCGCGGCAACTCCCGGACGGCGGCGTTCTTATCCCCGAAGAAGTTCATCTGGCGGCATGTCTGGCCGACCTGAGCAGGGAGTTCCCGCTGTATCCGGCCGACCATGAGGGAAGCCTATCGCTCGGGAACATGAGGCGTCGTATCGACCTCGGGAGCTTTCTGGCGCTCACCCATCGAACCGAAACGGACGATCTGCGACCCAAGACGTTCACGGCGCCGGAGAGCATCGGTTCCTGCAACCGATTGCTGATTCTGACCAAAATCCGGGTCTTCGAAGACAACATCCTGGACGACTACGATTCGGGGATCACGGTCCCGACCGTCGTGCACGACGTGGGGACCATCGAACCCGGCGACCGTTTTCAGCTGAGCTATGAATCGGGACCGCAGCCGGAAGTGCGAGTCACGAAGACCCCTCACCCCTGATGGGTGCTGATGGTTACCACGTCATCGTGCCAGGCTCCTTTTCGGTGGGGTTGCCGTCACTCGGGCCGGCGGGCCCGGCGGTTGACAACGGCGTCGATGTCGCCGCGGAGCGACCGCTCGCCCACACAATGTTGACACCCGATCTCGGCGGCATCGTGTAGGCTGGGTTCGTGCTCCGATGCCCGAACTGTTCCAGCGAGGTCCCCGACGGGAAGTCCTTCTGCGCTGACTGCGGCGCCGCGGTCGACGACATCGGAATGCTCCGCACCGCCACCAGTCCCCTCGAGCCACAGGCGCCGCCCTCCTCCGACGCAGAGCCCGCGCGCTTTCTCCCCGGCGACATGGTCGCCGGCCGCTACCGCGTGGTCGGGCTTCTCGGACGGGGCGGCATGGGAGAGGTCTATCGCGCCGACGACCTCAAGCTCGGGCAGCCGGTGGCGCTGAAGTTCATCACCTCGGGGCTCGAGAACGAGCCCGGGAGGCTCGAGCGTTTCTTGAACGAGGTCAAGCTGGCGCGGCTGGTCGCCCACCCCACCGTGTGCCGCGACTACGACGACGGCGAGATGGACGGAGAGCACTACCTGTCGAAGGAGAACGTCGACGGAGAGGACCTGGCGTCGCTGCACAATCGCATCGGCCTGCTGCCCAAGGACAAGCCGGTGGAGCTGTCGCGCCAGCTCTGCGCCGGGCTCGCCGCGGCCCACGAGCAGGGCATCCTCCACCGTGATCTCAAGCCCGCGAACGTGATGATCGACGGTCGCGGCCGCGCCAAGATCACCGACTTCGGTCTCGCGGGTCTTCCCGAGAGCATCGAGAGCGGCGAGATCATGCTCGGCACCCCGGCTTACATGGCGCCCGAGCAGCTCGCCGGACGCGAGGTTTCCATCCGCAGCGACCTCTACGCCCTCGGGCTGGTGCTGTATGAGCTCTTCACCGGCAACCGGGCCTACCGCGCCGACTCCCGCGTCGACCTCATGCGGCAGCAGAACGAGCACACCCCCGCCACCCCGTCGTCTCTTGTCGACGGCCTCGACCCGGCGGTGGAGGCCATCATCCTGCGCTGCCTCGACCCCGAACCCGCCAACCGGCCCGTCTCGGCGCTGGCCATCGCGGCCGCGCTGCCCGGCGGCGACCCCCTGGCCGCGGCGCTCGCCGCCGGTGAGACCCCTTCGCCCGAGCTTGTGGCGGCGCAGGGCGTTTCCACCGCCATGAAGCCGGCCCTGGCCGTTGGTCTCGCCGTTGGGGCGCTGCTGCTGATCGCGCTCGCCGGCCGGCTCAACAGCGCCAACGCTTTGCGCACCCACCTACCCATGGACAGACCGCCCGCCGCCATGGTCGACCGCGCGCGCGAGGTGATCGCGGCCTTCGGCTACACCGAGCCGACCTACCGGCAGCCGGTCGACTCGGCCTTCGGCTACAGCATCTGGGACAACCGCATCGACTGGATCTGGAAGAACGCCCCGCCGGATGAGCGGCTCGATCGGCTGGCCAGCCCGCAGGCCAACGTGATGAGCTTCTGGTACCGCCAG
>JARFRM010000089.1 GCA_029287235.1 Thermoanaerobaculales bacterium | reverse complement strand
ACGCGGAAGGTGCCGTTTGCGGGTGCGGTGAAGGTCTTGTCGTGCGAGCCGTACTCCTCGGCCTTCTGCGCCATGAGACCGACGTTGGCGACATTGCCCATGGTCGAGGGGTCGAATTGGCCATTGCGCTTGGCGTCCTCGAGGATCTCACGGTACATCGTCGCGTAGCAGCGGTCGGGGACCATGGCGATGCAGTCCTGGAGCTGATCGTCGTTGTTCCACATCCTGCCGCCGTCGCGAACGACATTCGGCATGGAGGCATCGACGATGATGTTGTTGGGCACGTGCAGGTTGGTGATGCCCTTGCGCGAGTCGACCATGGCCAGCGCGGGCCGGGTCTCATACACGGCGGCGATGTCGGCCTCGATCTCGGCCTTCTTGTCCGCCGGCAGTCGATCGAGCTTGGCCAGAACATCGGCGAGACCGTTGTTGACGTTGGCGCCGATCTCTTCCAGGGTGTCGGCGTGCTTGTCCAGCGCCGCGGCGTAGTAGACCGAAACGCAGTGGCCGAACATGATGGGATCGGAGATCTTCATCATGGTCGCCTTGAGGTGGAGTGACAGCAGCACGCTGTCGGCCTTGGCTTCCTCGATCTGTTCGGCATAGAATTTCCGCAGGGCCGCGACGTTCATCACAGAGGCGTCGATGACCTCGCCCACCTGGAGGGCGAGTCCGTCTTTCATGACCGTGGCCGATCCATCGGCCGTGACGAACTCGATCTTCACCTCGGTGGACGCCTCGAGGGTGGTCGATTTCTCCGACTCGAAGAAATCCCCGCCGGTCATGTGGGCGACACGGGACTTGGAACCCGACTCGGGCCACGGCTTCATCATCTTGTGCGGGTTCTTCTGGGCGAACTTCTTGACGGCGACCGCCGGACGGCGATCGGAGTTTCCTTCACGCAGCACCGGGTTGACCGCGGAGCCGAGACAGACCGCAAAGCGTTCACGGAGAGCCGCTTCCTCATCGGTCTTCGGCTCTTCGGGAAAGTCGGGGATGTTGTAGCCCTTTGACTGGAGCTCGGCGATGGTCTCCTGGAGCTGAGGAATCGAGGCCGAGATATTGGGCAGCTTGACGATGTTGGCGTCGGGGGTCTTGGTGAGGGCGCCCAGTTGGGCGAGGAAATCCGGGACCTTCTGATCTTCGGTCAGATTGTCCGGGAAATTGGCGATGACTCGACCGGCGAGGGAGATGTCGCGGGTTTCGACTTCCACCCCGGTTCCCTTGGTGTAGGCCTGCACGATGGGGAGGAGAGAGTAGGTCGCCAGCGCCGGCGCTTCGTCGATTTTTGTCCAGATGATCTTCGGTGTGCTCATGTCGTGTTCCTCGAAAAGGTGGTATTGCCGAGATCCGGCAAGGCAGTCTAGCGCTTCCTGCGGTCGATTGTCAGCCATTTCATCATGAATTTCTCCGCCCTTGTGAAGAATCGCACAATTGGTTGTCGACCCTGGTGTCGTTTCGCAGCCATCCCCTTGGCTCGGGAATCGCCCGGACTTCTCACCAGGTTTGGCCGCAACCGAACAGCTGGTGAGAAGAAAGAGCTAGGTCCAAAACTGTTCAGTTAAGCCAGGAGCAGGGGATTTCGTGCAGCCAAAATGGCTGCACTACAAGGGTTCGAATACATTGTGGGGCGGGCGTCCAGCCTGCCCACAGCCCTAACTGAGCAGTATTGGGGCGAGGTCGCAGATCGTCAATTGACGGGATGATCTATCGAAGAAGACATAGACTGCCCTGCGAAGCGTGAGATCGTGGCGGTGGAATCAACACCGAGAGATGGCTGAATAATGTGGACCTCGAGCGACATCCCTGACCAAACCGGACGCGTGGCCATCGTCACCGGCGCCAACACCGGGATCGGTCTCGAAACCGCGGCGGCCTTGGGGTCGAAGAATGCAACCGTCGTGCTTGCCTGCCGGAACCGTGCCAAGGCCGAGGACGCCATCGAGAAGATCCGTTTGCGGACACCCCAGGCCGATCTTCGCTTCCTCGAGCTCGATCTCGCGAGTCTGGGTTCCGTCGAACGGTTCGTCGAGGCCTTCCGCGCCGAATCGGACCGGCTCGATCTGTTGATCAACAATGCCGGGGTGATGGCTCCTCCCTTTGCTCGTACCGAGGACGGCTTCGAACTTCACTTCGGCTGCAACCACCTCGGCCACTTCGCCCTCAGCGGCCGGCTCATGGATCGACTCGAGGCGACACCAGGCGCCCGCGTCGTGACCGTCAGCAGCCTGACCCACCGTGTGGCAGTTCTGGACTTCGACAACCTCAACGCCGAAAAGGGCTACCGGAAGATGGCCGCCTACGGCCAGAGCAAGATCGCCAACCTCCTCTTCACCTTCGAGCTCCAACGACGGCTCGAGCGTTCGGGGTCCGAGGTCCTGGCCGTCGCCGCCCACCCCGGGTGGACCCGAACCGATCTCCAGCGTCACGCGTCCCTGATGGACTTCTTCGGTGGTTTGACCCAGGGTCCTGCCCGAGGAGCCATGCCGACGCTGCGCGCCGCCGTGGATCCACAGGTGCTCGGCGGAGACTACTACGGTCCACGCGGGCTGTTCGAGCTGGTGGGATATCCCAAGAAGGTCGGCACCTCCTCCGCCGCCCGAAACGAGGAGGACGCCCGGCGCCTGTGGCGGCTTTCCGTAGACCTCACCGGGGTCCGATTTACAGCCGTTGATCCGGTCAGGTCTGTTTGAAGTTCGCGGCGGAGATGCCCAACCGTCGCAGCTTTTGCTGCATGTTCTGGCGGTGGAGACCGAGGGCCCGGGCGGCCTGTGAGACGTTCCCGTTGTGCCGGCGCAGGGCGGCGGTGAGGATCGCGCGCTCGAACCCATCGATGACCCTCGCCTTGGCGGTCCTAAAATCCTCATCATCACCGAACCCGGTGAGAGGGTCGGGATCCGACTGCCCGTGGGCTGGACCTCGCCGAACTTCGGCCGGGAGGTCGGAGGCCTGAAGAACCCCACTACTGCAGAAGATGACCGCTCGTTCCATGGCGTTGGCGAGCTCACGGACATTGCCCGGCCATGAGTGCCCGTAGAGAGCGCCTTCGGCTTCGGGACTCAGCGTGAGCGCGCCCCCGCCCGCGGCCTCGAGGAAATGCCGGGCCAGAAGAAGGACATCACCGCCGCGATCCCTGAGAGGCGGCAGCTCGATATCGACCACCCGCAGTCTGAAGAGGAGATCCTCGCGAAACGAGCCGGCCCTCGTCATCTGGTTGAGGTCGTGGTGGGTCGCCGCCACGATCCGGACATCCACCGAGATCGATGGACCGCCGCCAAGGGGCTCGATCCGGCCCTCCTGAAGGGCGCGCAGGAGCTTGGCCTGGGCGGGGAGCACCATGTCGCCGATTTCGTCGAGGAAGAGGGTGCCGCCATCGGCCTCCTGGAAGCGGCCTCGGCGATCCCGATCGGCGCCGGTGAAGGCGCCGCGACGATGGCCGAAGAGCTCGCTCTCGACCAGGGTGTCCGGGATCGCGGCGCAATTGACGGTGACGAAGGGTCCGGACGCCCGTTCGCTCTGGCGGTGAATCGCCCGCGCCACCAGCTCCTTGCCGGTGCCCGACTCACCGAGGATGAGGACGCTGGCGTTGGTGGGCGCGACCTTCCGGATGGCATCCGCGACGGCCTGCATGGCGGGTGACTCGCCGAGCAACTCAGCCGAGCCGCCGAGCCGCTGCACCTCGGCCGCCAGACGTCGGTTCTCGGATTGCAGCCGGGCGGTCTCGAGCGATTTCTCGACCACGATCCTCAGCTCGTCCGCCGCATAGGGTTTGCACAGGTAGTCGGACGCCCCGGCTCGAACGGCATCGATGGCGGTCCTCATGGAGGTGTCGGCGGTGACGACCACAATCGGCGGTGGCGCCGGCAGCTCGTCGAGCCGCGACAGAAAGCCCATCCCATCCATTCCAGGCATGTGCAGATCGAGGAGCATCAGATCGATGCCGTGGTCGCGTGGACTCAGGATGTCGACCGCCGCGAGACCGTCGTCACACTCGACAAAGTCATAGGTTGCCTTGCCGAGCGCTCGGACGGTGGCCCGACGCGCCACCTGCTCGTCGTCGCATACCAGGATCTGTGGCCGACCGGGTGTTGAATGTCCTGAATTCATGCCTCTTCCTCTCCCCTGGCTTGTTTGGCCTCGGGTGCGACGGCGGGACAGCGGACCCTGAACACGATACGGTCGTCGGCGTTGTCGACCGCGATCTCCCCGCCGATCTCACCCACCCGCCGTGCGACCAGACCGAGCCCCAGCCCGGTGCCTCCCTCGCTGACGAAATCTTCGAAGAGGCGGTCCTCGATTTCGGCAGCCATGGCCGCGCCGGTGTTTTCGGTCTCGAAGACGACCGATTCGCCCTCCGCACGGAGTCGCACCTTCACCGAGGATCCGGCGGGGGCATGTTCAATCGCGTTGTTGATCAGGTTGAGGGCGATGGTCTGCCAGCCGCCGACGGTTCCAGCGACCCGGCCGGACGGTTCGAGTCCGGTCCTGTCGATCTCCACGGCGCGGGTCCTTGCGTGATAGCGACACACCGCGAGGGTGTCTGAGAGCAGTTGACCGAGATCGAAACCTGGGTTCGGATCCGGCTGCTGCGGGGCTCGGGCAAAGCCGAGGATTTCGTCGGCGACCGAGTTGAGGCGGTCGATCTGGGAGACGATGAGACCGAGGTCCACGGCCTGTTCGCTGCCGGGTTCCGCGGCCTCGAGCTCCTCGCCGACGGTCTCGGCGAGCACCTTGATGGATGACAGCGGGTTCTTGACCTCGTGGATCAGCGAGGCGGAGACCATGCCGAGCATGCTCAGGCGTTCCTTCTCGGCCATCAGGCGCTCCTGGACGACGCGGGCCTCCACAAGCCGCCGAAGATGGAGGACGTCGCCGAGTTGGCGCAAAACGAGCCGGACCGCCTCCATCTCACCATCCTGGTAGCCACCGCCGGTGGCGCTGACCTCGAGACCCAGAATCCTCTCGACCTCCCCCCCGACCCGGAGCGGAAACACCGCGTGGAGATGGGTCCGGCCGAGGACATCGGAAAGCCGGTTCGATGGGGGTTCGAGCCGGTTGAAGGCGCCGGTGGTCGGGTTCTGGAAGTGTTTCCACAGCAGCACTTGCTCCCGATTGTCTTGAGCAGGCGGACCCCAAAACCGAGCTTGAGCGACCAGCCAGCGGCCGATCTGATCGGCGACCAGGTCCAGCAGCTCGCTCTCCGGGAGCTCCAGGGACTGGAGCCGGCCGGAAAACGCATCGAGCTCTCGTGGGGTCGGGCTGTCGCCGAGCAAACGCCGCAGCTTTCGCGAGCGGGTGATCGCGGCGCGTCGCAGCGGCGTGTAAAGCATGACCGCAGCCACGATTCCCACGAGACCGAATGCGACCAACCGCCGAAAGGTCTGGGTGTCGTGAATTCCCGTGGCGGGCCCGTAGAGCATCACCAGCAGCACCAGCGCAATCGCCGCTGCGAAGTGCCGGAGGCTCCGGTGCGACAGCGACAGGCGCAACAGATTGTAGCGTTGGACGAAGTAGAGGAAGGTGAGACCGAGCACCAGACCGGAGGTCTCGGAAGAGAGGCGCCAGATGCTCAACGCAACACCAGGACTCTCGCCCTCCATCCCGAGGGTGGGACCGAGGAAGAGCAAGCCAAGCATGAAGAGAAGGGCCGGCAGGAGCCAGCTCAGGAACTGTCTCAGTCGGGCGTCTTCCGTGCTTCTGAGCACCCGCAGGAGCAGCCATCCCGCCACCGCAACCGACAGCGTTGCGTGGAGGAGAACCAGAGGGAAGACATCCCGCGCCGATGATTCCAGCCACGGTGACTGCCGCTGCCAGATCCGCCACGCTTCCGGAACGAAGAGCAGAAGGGTCAGATAACCGGGAACGAGCCAGAACCAAGAGGGTCGACCGGGCCGCAACGGTCCCGAGCTTCTCTCCGGGCCGTCCGAGCCGCTTCCGGGGAGCAGCCCCCAAACCGTGTTGGCGAGGAGCGGAAAGCTGGCCAGCCAGGCCATGGCGCGGACGATGTCGAAGACGGCCCCAATGGGTGCTGGCCCACCCGTAGGAGGTCTCAGGATGGTCGCCAGCTCGTCGAAGAGGCAACCTCCGTACCAGAGGGTGAGACAGACCACCAGCAGACGGATGGGGAGCCCCGGTAGGACGACCGGGTGGCGAACCAGTTCTCGGACGAGGAAACCGTAGAGCAGCGTGCCGACCAGAAAGACCAGCAGATGCGCGTAGAGGAGCAGCGTCTGACTCATCGGGTCCATTGTACCGAGTGCAGCATCAATACTGCAGTTGTCGAGACCAAAGATGCAGCATTATTACCGCACTTTACCGTCCGGGGTGTGATCCTCTTCTCTCAGGTCGTTCATTTTCAGTTACTTCGATCATTCTTCGGAGTTGGCACGGGGCTTGTAATGGTGATTGGTAGCTCGTTGAAGGGAGATGCACCATGGACACCAACCAACCTCCGGCCGAAAGAGCCACGATCTTCGTCTCATCCCAGGGTGCAGAGTCCGACACCGACATCAAGGATGAGAGAGGCCTGCGGTCGCGGCGTGGCATTCGGTGGTTGCTCCTCGCCGGCGCGTTGGTCTCTGCGGTCTCGCTCTACCGCCTGGTGGAATCACAGTGGGAGCTCATGCCGGTCGCCGCCCAGTACCTGGTCTTGGTCCTCGGTGCCCTGGGTCTCTATGTCACCGGTGAGCTCACCCACCGACGGCTTCATCTGCCCCTGGCAGGTTCCGCCTTGATGCTGCTCTTCACCGCGTTGGTCCCGGTGCTTTCGTGGGGCGCGGTCTATTTGGATCTCCTCGCACAGCCCTTCGGCTGGTCGGCATTCATTCTCGGGACGATGGCACTGCTCGTCACTGCCCGACGACCGCTTCGTCTGATGTTTGAGTATCGGGGCTGGATCTTCCCGACGATCCTGGCGATCTTCATGTTGGCGCAGGCGTCGCTGCCCGTCGTTGTCGGTCGGCATCCCGATCGCGGGACGGCGATCACCATCGGAGCGGCCTTCCTGCTCGGCGCCCTCCTTCAGATCGGAAGCCGTCACATCAACCGGTTCTTCTTTCACCGTGACCGGCGGGACGGCCTGGATCGGCCGGTTCAGTGGATGCCCTTCACGGTCCTCGGTGTCCTCTACCTCGGCGCCATGGTGCTCTTCGATCCGCGATCCGAGTTGCTGGCGCTGCCCCTGGCGGTCATCGGCATGGTCCTCGCCGACACCGGTGAGGAGTACTATCGAGCGTTGATCCGGTCCGGCGAGAAACCCAAACGATGGCCCAGGCGATCGGTCGCTCTCATGACCATCGGTGTCGCCGTCGTGGTGGTGGCTCTCCCACTCTCCTTCCGGGATCCCAGTCTCCTGGTTCCGGCCCTGGTCTCGCTCTGCGCCGCGGTCTTCTTCGGACGCTGGAGCATTCGTTCGCCCGGCTTCGCCGCCCACTTCGCGGCGCTCGGCTCGGTCTTTTTGGCCTACCACCTCTTCCCCGCCCTGGTGCCGGATCTCGCGAAGCAGCTCTGGGCCCGTCTGTTGCTTGTCCTCGATCTCTCGCAAGGCAGCCCGCTCGCCCTCAGCATCGCCGACCTGGGGTTTCTCCTCATCCTCGTCGCGTGGTCGGGTCTTCTGTGGCGAAGAGGGGCTTCTACAGCGCTCCGGTCGGTTCATGCTGGGCTCACCACCGCCTATCTGTGGTGGCTGTGTGCCCTGGCTGCCCTCGACCCGGCCGATCCGTCGATCTTCCTGGCTGTCCTTTCATTGGTCGGCCTCGCGGCCCTGGTCATCTCCCGCAGTCGGGAGCTCGTCATCGGTGTTTACGGCGCGTTGGCGATGCTGGTGCTGACGATCGCTCAGCACGTGCTCGGCACCGACCGGCTCCTCAACGGGGAGAATCTCTGCGTCCTCGGAGGCTTCGCCCTGTTTGCAGCGCTCATCCTTCGGTGGGTTGAAGAACCGTTGGCTCGAGTCATTGGGACCGACGGAGGAGAAGCCCGCCGGTATCTCCAGCTGCCGGCCACAGTGGTCGCCGGTCTGATCGCGGGTCATTGCCTGATCTTCGACCTCCTGAGGGACGATATCGGAAGCCTCGAGCTGATGCTGGCCGGCGGACTGCTCTTTGCATCGGGCATCCGCTTGCGCAGTGCCTGGCTCCCGGCGGTGGGTGGGCTGCTGGCAACGACCGGCCTGCAGGTCCTGGTCTTCCAGACAACCGATGTTGTGACCCCGGGGCTGGTGCTCATGACCCAATTCCTGGCGGTACTCTCGCTCTGGGCGTCGGTGTCGCTGGCGTGCCGAACCGGGCCCGTCGCGATCCTTCTGCGCCCGACGGCCTTCATCATGGCTCTCTATCACTGTGGGCTCGGTCTGTGGTGGTTGCTCATGGGGATCGCCGACTGGAACCTGACGGTGGAACCGCTGATCCTCGTGATTCTGGGGCTGCTCGCCGCCGACGTCGGTCTGACGAGACGCGCCGGTGCCGATCTGACCATCGGGGGCCTCTTGATCGGAGTCTTTGCCCAGCTCCAGTTTCTCGCGCTGGCCGGTATCGATGACGTGACGGTGGCGATCCCGGCATCGCTGACAGCGGCGGGTGTCGCGTTGATGCCCATGATCCTTTTCGCGAGGCCCTCTCTTTCTGGCTGGATCCAACGACGTTTCGCGCTCAAAGAGGCGGATTTCCAACGCCTCGTGCCGGCGTCGATCCATCACCTCGCCGTTTTCTGGACTGCGGTCTCCCTCATCGCCTGCCTCTTCCTCTGTGGACCGGCTGCCCTGGTCCTTTCCGTTGCGATGGTCATGGTGATTTTCCTGGATCGCCTCGTGCTCCAGGATCGGCGCGAGCTGAAAAACGCTCTGTCGTTGCGCCTCGTGCCATTGGTCCTCCTGCAGTTGGCTGTGCTCCTGGCCTGCGGTGGCCAGACCGTGATGGCGCCGGCGCTGGCGACCTGCAGATTCGATCTCCTGCCGATGATGGCGATGGCGGTGCTCGGGTGGAGGCTTCTCGGCCATCTGCTGGGGCGTCGCGGCTCGCTCGCCGGCTGGACGGTGGTTGTCGAGTTGGCCCTGGGTCTCTTCATCGTGGCCGCCGCGCTTGCCGGTCCCGAGCTGTCGTTCCTCTCCCACCTGGTTGTGGCAGCGGTGGCAGTTGTCCTGACGGGGCTCCGTGTGGTGTCGGGCGCCGGGAACCCTCGCGCCCTCCACTCATGGATGGCCCAGATCTGGATCGGGCTCGCGGTTCTCCACGGCTTCACCGCCGGCTGGCTCGACCTCAACGGCGCTGCGGCGCCCTGGGTCGTGCTGCTGGTGGCCGTGGCCGAGTTCGGTCTGGCGGAAGGGTTGGCTCGGACGACCCTCGGTCGGGTTTTCAGTCCCACGTGCCGACTCGTCGGGCTCGGTCTTCCCGTGTCTGCGTGGCTAATGGCAATGGTGCGGGTGGTGGCGCAGGATGGTTCGTCGGTTTGGGTCGCCTCGCTTTCGGCCTTTGCTGTGAGCCTTTTCTATGCTGTGGATGCCTTGCGCCATGGCCGCCCTACCGGCTCCAGCCTGGCGGCGTCGATCACCTTCGGTCTGACCCTCGTTGCCGTGGTGTTCCAGAGCGGGCTCGGCATTGAGTACACCTTCCTCGCCCCGGGGCTGTCGCTCATGGCTCTCGCCACCTTTCTGCGCCCGCGCGTTGGTGGGACCTGGAGCTCGTACCTCGCCTCCGCCGGTGCGGCCTTCCTCTACGCCACTCCCATCATTGCCCTGTCCGAGCAGGTGTCGTGGATCTGGTTGGCGGTCCTGCTCGTCATGACGGTGGCCATCGGGAGCGTTTGTATCACCCTGCGCAGCCGTTCGCTGCTGGTGGTGTCGACGGTTGCCATGCTCACCGATCTCGGTTTCTTTGTCCTCAAGATCGGCACCACCGAGCCGTTGTTGCTGTGGGTTTTCGGTCTCGCCTTCGGGCTCGGACTCATGGCCTGGGCGGCATATCTCGAATACCGGCGCGAGGGCCTCCTCCAGCATTTTCGCGTCTTCGGTCGGGAGCTCAAGGCCTGGCATTGATCCGATTCTTCGGCCGCTCTCCGTTGTGGATTGAGGCCGAGGAGATTGTCGAAACAGTCGCTCCAACCGGGAGCCCAAGCAAAGGAGATCGAAATGCAGATCACACAGAGATTCAGCCTGTTGGTCAAGGGACGGGTCAACGCCGTGCTCGACGCGCTGGAGGATCCCGAGCGCAGCCTCAACCAGCTCATCATCGACATGGAGGAGGAGCTCGAGTCCGCCAAGCGCGCAGTCGCGTCCGCCATGGCCAACGAGGATCGGCTGCGGTCGCAGATCGCGGTCCACGACAAGGAGGCCTACGGTTGGCAGACTTCCGCCGAGCGGGCGATGAAGCGCGGCAACGAGGGCGATGCGCGTGAGGCGCTGCGTCGAGCAGAGCTCGCCGAACGTCAGCGGGATCGCCTCAAAGAGAGGCTCGATGTTCAGTCCCGCGAGACGGAGGAGGTCACAGCATCGGTGGCCCAGATGCAGGATCGCCTCGAGCAGGCGAAATCGCGGCTGCAGATCATCCACGCCCAGCTGCGTCAGGCCGACGCCCGCCGAGCGGTCGGCAAGGCCATGCGGCGGGTCGAGCACAGCGGCCTCCATGCCGAGTTCGACCGGATCGGTGGTCGCGTATCCCACATGGCGGCCGAGGAGCGGGCGTATCAGCGGCTCGACGATGAGCTCAACGGCGATGATGTCCGTCGCCGATTCGAGGATCTCGATCTCGCCGATGCGGTCGAAGAAAGGCTCAACCGACTCAGGCGAGACGATCCCGAGGCCGCCACGTTTGCGGCAACCGCATCGCAGACAGTCGAGGTCGAGGACGAGGTGTGAAGTGTCTTTTTCGGCGTCTTCTGCGGATCCTCGGCCAAGATCGTATTCGGCTGCCGAGACGATCCGTCGAGCCGCACGACATCCGGCCCGGCGACCGGCTGCAGATCGGCCAAGAGGTGTGGAGGGTGTGCCGGGCCTGGCCGCCCTCCGGGCTCCTGGCCGGCTCGTTCGCCTTGACCGCCGAGGAAGCGTCGGCTCCGGCCGCTCGCCTCTTCGGGCCCGGCGGTTTTGGCGATGCTCAGAGTTCTTCGTGGCTTCTGATCAAGGGCGGAGAGTGGCTCGAGGTGCCGGGCGAGATGATCGTCGTCTTCCCCTCGCGGCTCGTTTCATAGCGGAGGAAAATCCTGATGAATACCACTAAGAAAGTCGATGTCGCCCTGGTCATCGGGCTTGCCATTCCGGTCGTGATGATCCTGCTGGTTGCGGGGGCGATCTATGCTCCCCGCCTCTTCTCGGGCATCGAAGACCCGCAGTACGACTTCCTCTACACGGTCGGATACGCTCAGGGGTATCGCCTCTTTGTCGATGATGGCCGGCTCAAACTGGACGAGCCGGAATCCGAGTGCGTGGTGCCGGCGTCGACCGGTTTGCCGGAGCTGCAGTTCTTCATCCACGATGTGAATATCAACAAGAGTGAACGGCTGACATTCGACCAAGCGTCGTTGCTTCGTCTCGACAACACGGCGTTGTCGCCCGATGGTTACGAGTTCGCGTACGGTAGGAAGAGCGAGTTTCTATTTCCGATGTGGTCGTCGCGCGATTACCGAACTCGATATCTGAGAAAGGACGGCCATGCGATCAAGCTCGAGCTCGAGACCGGCGAGAGCTTCAGTAACGCCGGCACCGTGACCTTTCTCGGTTGGATTGAGGAGTGAAGATCATGGACAAACAGACCCTGCTCGAAGCCGTGTCGGCCATGGTCGCCGAGGGAAACCTCAGCGAGGCCGAGCTCACGGTCGCCTGTCGTGAAGCCGTTGGCGGCGATGCTGCCGAGCGGCAGACCAACTATTCGACCGTGCTCTATTTCATCGGCGGCGGTGTTGTTGTCATGGGCATCGTCGCCCTCATCGCGCAGATCTGGGATGACCTGGGCAGCGTGATGCACGTCGTCGTGACCCTCGGTCCGGGGCTGGCGGCCTTCGTCGTCGGTGTGCTTCTCGGCCGACGCCGGTGGCTCGGCGCCGCGGGCGCCGCCTTCTTCCTCATCGCTGCATTGATCCTGCCTCTCGGGCTGGCCGTGACGCTGGACGAGGCCGGCCTCCATCCCGACCATCTCGAATGGCAGAGCGTGATTTCACTCATTCTGGTCGGGGCCTTTGCCGCGGCCTACCTGCTCGTTCGATCGAACAGCCCCTTGTTGTACGCCATTGGTTTTGCGACCTGGGCTTTCTTTGCGATCACCGGTTGGATCGCCGGTCCGAATCCCCGTTTTGGCGAGCTCGAGTTCTTCGAGTACCGCAGCCTCGCCGTCGGACTCGCGTACCTGGTCCTGGCCTTCGCCTTCGCCGAGACCCCGCGTCGAGCGCTTTCCGGTCTGCTCTACAGCTTGGGCTCGATCGCCTTTCTCGGAGCGGCGCTCTCCCTCGGGGGATGGAAACCGAGCCAGAACGTTTTCTGGGAGCTGATTTTTCCGGGACTTGTCTTCCTCGTGCTCTATGCGAGTGTCCACCTCAAGAGCCGCGAGTTACTCGCCGTCGGTTCCCTGTTTCTCGCCTCCTATCTCGTCAAGATCACCAACGAATACTTCAAGGACAGCCTGGGTTGGCCGCTGGCCCTGGTCATCTCCGGGTTGGCGTTGATGGGGGTTGGGTACCTCACTTTGCGACTGAAAAGGCGATACTTGAATGAGTGAGTGAATACCGGAGGCCTCCATGAGCACCGACATGCACGAAGACCAACCGCCTCGTGGTCTGTGGCGACGGGCCCTCTACCTTGCTGATCGGACCCCGGAGTCGCGCAACCGCTATGTCGACTTTTTGCGGGCGCTGTCGATTTTGGCCGTCGTTGTCGGCCACTGGCTGATCTCGGCGCCGTACTTCTCCGGCGGTGCGCCGGCCTATGCCCATCTGCTCGATCTCGAGCCGTGGTCGCGGTGGCTGACCTGGATCTTCCAGGTGATGCCGGTCTTCTTCTTTGTCGGCGGGTTCTCCAACAGCGTGTCGTGGGAGTCGGCTCAGCGCAAGGGACTCGGCTACGAAACCTGGTTCGACGCCCGGATGAGACGCCTCATCGGGCCGGTGCTGCCGCTGGTGCTCATGTGGGGTGTGATGGTGGTAGTGGCCCACGCTAACGGGGTCGGTCCGACCATGATCCGGATCGGTTCGCAGGTGGCCCTGGTACCGGTGTGGTTCCTCGCCGTCTACATCCTGGTGGTGGCCCTCGTGCCGCTGACCCACGCGGCTTGGAAGCGCTGGGGCTTCGCCTCGGTGGCGGCGCCGGTCGTCGGCGCCATCCTCGTCGATCTCGGCACCTTCGCCGCCCATCTTTCGTGGATCGGCTGGCTCAACTATGTCTTTGTCTGGCTCACCGTTCATCAGCTCGGCTATGCCTGGCACGATCGGCGTCTGGTCGGCGCGAGGATCGGCGTTCCACTCTTTGTCGTCGGGATTCTCAGCCTGGTTGCCCTCACCCATCTCGGTCCCTACCCGCTCAGTCTGGTCGGGGTGCCCAGCGATGAGGTCAGCAACACCCTGCCGCCCAAGCTGCCCCTGCTGGCGCTCGCCGCGGCCCAGATCGGGCTGGTGCTCTGCTTCGAAGCTCCGGCGCGGCGCTGGCTCGCCCGCCGCATCCCGTGGGCGGCGACCATCCTGGTCAACGGCATGATCATGACCATCTATCTCTGGCACTCGACAGTGATGATGCTCCTCGTCGGGCTCGCTTTCTGGCAGCTGCCGTCGGTGCTCTCTCCATACCCGGCAACCGCTGAATGGTGGTGGACGAGACCACTGTGGCTCGTGGCCTTTGCGATTGCTTGTCTGCCGTTTCTGCTCGTCTTCTCGCGGTTCGAGCGACCGGCATCGGGAGGAACACCGGCGGCCGCCTGGCGGCAGCTCCTCGGATGCACCGTGGCGTGCGTCGGGCTCGCGACCCTCGCCCTCGGAGGCATCGGTGGTGACGGTTGGCTGGGCCTGCGCTGGATTCCGTTGCTGCTCCCGCTCGCGGGTGCGGCCCTGGCGGGGTTCGGCCCGGTCGAAGGGCTGCTCCGGAGGATGAGCCCCTAACCTGCCAGGTAAAGACCCGCACCCGGCCCGAGGGGCAGGCCCAGGAGCAGCCAACCGACGAGCAAGATCATCCATACCACCAGAAACGCCACCGAATACGGCAGCATGGTGGCGACCACGGTGCCGATCCCCGCTTTCGAGTCATAGCGCTGGACAAAGGCGACGATGAGCGCGAAGAACGACATCATCGGCGAGATCAGATTCGTCGAGCTGTCGCCGATGCGGTAGACCCCCTGGACGAGTTCGGGCGAGTAGCCGAGCAGCATGAACATGGGGATGAAGACCGGCGCCATGAAGGCCCACTTCGCAGAAGCGCTGCCCATACACAGGTTGATCCCTGCCGCCAAGAAGATGAAGGCGAGCATCAGGGGGATGGGGCCGAGCCCCGAAGCCTTAAGCAGCTCGGCACCCTTGATGGCCAGGATCATCCCCAGGTTGGTGACCTTGAAATAGGCGACGAACTGGGCGGCAAAGAAGACAAGGACCATGAAGAGCGCCAGCGACTCCATCCCCTCCTTCATTCCGTTGACCACATCCGAATCGTTCTTGAAGACGCCGGTGGCGACCCCGTAAGCGAGACCGGAAAGGAGGCCCCCGAGAAAGATGAAGGTGACGATTCCGTGCATGAATGGTGAGTACAGCACGCTCCCGGTCTCGGGATCACGGAGGATCCCGTTTTCGGGAACCAGCCCGATGAGCACCAGGACCAGCAGGATGACGCTGACGCCCAGGGCCCACCACAGCCCCTTCTTTTCTTGGGCGGAGAGCTTCTCGATCGTCTCATTCTCCTCTTGAGCCGAACCCTCATAGTCGCCCAGACGGGGGGCGACGATCTTCTCGGTGACCCAGGTCCCGACCCCGGCGATGAGAAAGGTCGAGACAACCATGAAGTAGTAGTTGCAGGCGGGCGATACCGTGTAGCCGGGATCGATGATCCGAGCCGCCTCCTCGGAAATCCCGGCCAACAGGGGGTCGATGGTGCCAAGCAGGAGATTGGCGCTGAACCCGCCGGAGACCCCGGCGAAGGCGGCTGCAAGACCGGCGATCGGGTGGCGTCCCACCGACATGAAGATCAAAGCGCCCATGGGGACGAGCAGGACATAACCCACATCCGAGGCCATGTTGGACATGACTCCGGCAAAGACGATGACAAACGTCAAGAGCCGACGCGGCGCGGAGTGGACCATTTGCCGCAGAGCGGTGCCGATGAGCCCGCTCTTCTCTGCGACACCGATCCCGAGCATGGCCACGAGAACGGTGCCCAGGGGCGCGAAACCGGTGAAATTGGTGATGGTGTGATCGAGAATCCAGTGCAGCCCTTCAGCTGACAGCAGATTGACCGTCTCGACCACCGAGCCGTCCCTGGGATTGACGGCCTCGAGACCCAATTTGCTGAAGAGCCACGACAGACCGATGAGGCTTGCGGCGAAGATGGCGAAGAGAGTGGCCGGGTTGGGCAGCGCGTTGCCGATATTCTCGATGACCGAGAGAAACCGGGCCACGAGAGTGCGACGCGGAACTGCGGAATCCGCCTCTTTCTTCTTCATCGGAAAGATCTCCCTCCTGCGGCGACGAACGGTCTTCGAGGATACTACGAGAATCCGTCAACACCCGCGTCGGTGCCGTGATTCACGTATCAAGTTGTTGGCCCCCGGCCGGTCGCGTTCGACCCGGGGTCACGGTGATGTCACGGTTTCCTCGATCTCGATCTCATACTTCTGCAAGAGACCTTCGTAGAGGGCGTCCTTCGAGCGGTCACTGCGCATCCGGTTGAAGTCCATCACCAGCCGGTCGCGGACTTCGGTCCAGTTCGGGATCCGTCCGTCCACCCGCTTTTCGAGATAGACCAGATGGAGGCCGTAGCCTGAGAGGACCGGACCCTGCCAGCCGGGTTCGAGCTCCACGAGGGCATCGGCGAATTGCCGACCGAACTCGCGAGCCACCTCATTAGTAGAAGCATCGGTGAAATCGTGGCCGAGCATGAACCGGTCGCCACGTTCGGGAGCGCTCACCGGCGGGGCCGATTGTGCGCGGATCTCCGCCAGGACCCGCCGGGCATCGTCCTCGACCGCGGCGCCCCGGCGATCGGCGTTGAAGTAGATGTGCGAGAAGGTGAATCGCGGTGAGATCCGGTAGTCCTCGCTGTGCTCCTGGAAGTACCCCTGGAGCTCGGCGTCGGTCGGGTCGGCGAGCAGGGCGAGATCCTGCGAGAGCATCTCCATCTTCTGCACCATCCGCCGCCGCACCACCATGTCGTTGGTGTCGAGACCCACCGCCAGCGCTTCGCGATAGAGGACCTCCTCGCGGATCCGGGCCTCGATCAGATTCTCGAGCTCGGTATCGATGGGCGGGCGCTGCCACTGGCGCTCGAAGGTCGCCGAGAGCAGCTCGACATCCTGTGGGGTGATCCGGATCGTCGTGCTCTCATCGGACGCCAACCGTTCACTGGCCACGGCGTAGACGGCAAAGAGGGCTACCCCGAGGATGACGAACTGGAACAGGGGATCGCGAATGAGCTTCATTTGAGTCTCTCCTGGTCGAGGATCTCGATGGAGCGGATCTTCCACGTCCCATCCACCGGGGTCACCTCGATCGTCGCGTCGTAGCGATTCTGTCGGAAGTGGCGGTGACCGAAGTGGGTCACCATCCCGCCCACCGTCCACTCTGCCCGGACGCCGAAGCCGTGATCGCGCTTGGAGATCTCCGACGCCTGCAAAATCTCCACCGCCTCCACCCTGGCCTGGGCCCCACCCCGTTCCTCGATCTCGAGGGCTCGTCGCTGCTCGAGATAGACCTCGGCGAGAGTCTCCCCGGTGACGCTGATGGTGAGCCGGTCGTAGATGAGCTCCTCGCTGCGGAACTCCAGCGCACGGTAGATGTTGGGCAGCAGCCCGGCGAGGATCCGCCTCGCCTGCCGCTCGGTGGGTGTGCGTCCCGAAGATCCTGGGAGCGCGACGGCGGTCTCGACAAACGGACCCACCGCCAGGGCAATGGCGAGGACGACGCGCGCTGCGGCGATGGATGTCGACGCTCGATTGTTACGGAGTCCCGTGACAACAAAGAACCCCGCCGCAACCAGCAGCGGCAACGAAAGCCAGGGGATGGGGAACTCTACCGGTTCCACCGGGACCGCTTCGACCGTGGGGATGGGGTCCTCCATGAGGGCGTACCGCCACTCCACCCCGTTCTCCTCGGGCGACAGGGTGCTCGAGGCAACGTTCTCGGGGTCGATGACGGTCGCCGGGATCGCCTCCATCACCGATGGGAAGACCCCCCACTCGAGCTCCACCGTCTTCGGCATTCCGGAGGTGGGGTAGGTGATGATGACGCCGACGAATGCATCGAGGATCGGCTCATCGACCGGGTTCGGACGCGGCAGCGCACCCGTGGGGTCGACCGTCATGAAATCCGCAGTGCGGATCAGACCCTCGGTCTCATCACCGTCGATACGGATCTCGGTGTCGTCAAGGACCAGTTGCGTCAGCCGTTCGGCGATGGCGGGTTGATCACCGATCTCTAGCGTCCCGGCGGGATCGAGATCGAGTTCCTCCGCCAGCCCGACGAGCCGCAGCATGACCTCGTGGCGGACCTCGAAGGGCTCCACCGAGAGAAAGCTCTGGATGGGCGCGTTGGGTACCGAGGGCGCCACGCGGCGAGATCCGGAGGTGGCGGTTGATGGACCCATGGGAGAATCCGCGGGCATCTGAATGGACGATGTCGCCGCATCGCTCTGAGCCACCCCGCCCTGCACCGCCAGCGCAATGGCCATGGCCAACCCGACCACGCCGACGCTGAAGGCTGCGAAGCTGCGGGCCCGTGCCGGAGCGGCGCTCGTCGCGATTCCGGCGAGCAGCGCCGTCAGAACGGATCCAATGACCAGATGAACGGCGTCGGTCCCCAGGACCGCGAGAAGCAGCGGTACGATCCCGGTGCCCCCCTCGCCCAGCTCGCCGCCCAGCATGGCCGCCAGGCCGAACCCGTGAAAGGCACCCGCCAGGGCTGCGGGCGCCCACAATCGTTGCCGATCTTCATCCGGTGCGAGCACCTGCCGGGCGAGAACGACGACCCCGATGATGAACCCGATCTGCGCTGCCGCAGCGCCGAATCCGGCAACCAGACTCGCACCCAGCACACCGACCGCCTGGCCCGCGGTGAAAACCGTTACCAAGGAGATGGTGCGCCGAGGGCTTCCCAGCAGACCGAGGGTGATCAGAAACAGAAGATGCGGCCAGGAAAATACAGCGTGATTCGCTCCGGTGAGGACCGCGCGTTGGATGTTGCCGAGGATGTCCGGGGCGGCCGTGCCCTCGGGGAGCTGCCACGACCCCTCGCCCTGGTTGAGCACGTGGGCGAAGCGATCGCCCGAGAGGAGATCGATACGAATGACGGTTGTGAGGGAGAGATCGGGATAGGGGTAGTCCATCCCGACCACCTGACCGGCGAGGCTGGTTTCACAGCGCCACTGTGCTTCGACCAACCAGGCGGCGGGTTGGTTGATGACGTCGGCGTCGTCGGTTGTCGGACTGCAGGTCTCGGGAAGCCTGGGTCTCGGCACTGCCCGCGGCGGCAGTGCCTTGGGCACCCGCCACTGGACCGTGTAGAGCCCTTCCTCGGCCTCGGTGATCTGCATGTGAACCGGGGGGCCCATGTCGGCGACGGCGACGGAACCCGAACCCAGGGCCACCAGGGCGACACAGATCAGGAGGCGGAGCATCGGGGGGACTCGGTTCGTATCAGGCATCTCGGGAGATCCTAACCCGGAAAGACCGATTTGCACCGGGGTGATGGCCGGATTTGAGCCTCATGTGAGGGTTTGATCCCCTCCGCTCCGGTCGTACCCGATTCCGATCCTGAACCCATCTCGAAGTTGAACCATCCGGGAACGTGATCGGGATCATTCAAGCGGGACACCGAGGCAACGCGAGTGCGGGTGGAAAACCCACCGCTGGGATTGGCTCTGCGGCGCTCTTACGCCTGTGCTGTCGACCACGGATGTGGTTCAACGACGTGTTCCAACAGCCCTACGATCCCGCCTGCTCGAGGAGCTTGACCACCGCGGTGTGGCCGCGTTCCCGGGCGAAGCTCAGGGCGGTGTCGCCGTCCACGTCTTCGAGGGTGGGATCGGCGCCGCTGTCGAGGAGTAACCGCACGACCTCGATCTGACCCTCGGCCGCGGCAGTCATGAGCGCGGTGAATCCTTCGAGGGTCCCCTGGGTGTTGACGTCGGCGCCGGCGTCGAGGAGGACCTCGACGGTCTCGACGAAAGGGCCGCTCGAGGCGTACATCAGTGCATTTCGGCCATTGACGTCCTTGTGGTCGACGTCGGCGCCCTCAATGAGAAAGAAGCCGACAACGTGACGATGGCCATCGAAGGCCGCGACCATCAGAGGCGTCCGACCCTCGGGTTCCACGGTGTCGACGGGCACGCCTTCGGCCACGAGACGTTTGGCGTCATCGAGCTTGCCGAGGGCAGCAGCCTCGAAGAGGGCATCTTCGGCGGGAGTCAGCGCCGCCTGCTGGGCGGCGATTGGCGTGACGAGGAGTGCGAGAAGACCGACGGCGATGATGGAGGATCTCATGATGTGACCATACACTTTTCTTGTGTATGTTGGCGTTGAAAAAAGAGGAAAGGGGCGGTTGCCCGCCCCTTTCAGCGTTCGACTTCCGACGAATGCTCAGCTTTTTGCTTGAGTCAGTTCAGCCTTCCTCAGCGAGAGCTTATCGGCCGTGGTTTCGTTGATTCGGTAGACCCATGAGCCGTGGAATCGGTTGAAACGGGAGATCTCGTCGGCGCGGCCGAGGATTTCGGCCTTGTCCTCGAGCTCCTCGGTGCTCTCGTCGCGGTCCACACTGACCTGATTGACCGTGTGGTACCCGACGATCTGGAGGAAGTGCTCGTCGTCGCGTTCGGCCAGGACCAGACGGTAGCCCGAGCCGTCGGTGAGCCGGACATCGGCCACCTGTCGCATGGCGAGGCCGTTGAGTTTCTCTTCGTCGGCGAGAAAGACCTCGTCGAACCGGAGATAGCTGAGGATTCCCTTCACTCGACTCATCGCTGAGGGATTCTCTTCCCTGCCGGCGGGAAGCCGGTCGAGCCCGAGGCCGTCTTCGGTCCGGACCACTGCGAAATCTGGTCCATCGATGCGCTCGATCTCGTCCGCTGAGTGGTTGACGATCTCCTTGGCGAGGAAGGTGTCGGCCGACGGGTTGAGGGAGACGCGGCGCGTGCTCAGATACGCCGGTCCGCCATCGCCGTCAAGGCGACGCAAGTACGTTCCGTCGCCTCCTTCGAAGGCTTTGCCGACCCTCAGCTTCACCATCTCGGCGCCGTCCGCCGCGCGCAGGGTGAGTTCGGTCATGTCCGCAGCGTCGGCGGTGAGCCCGAGCTCGCGATAGAGGTCGTCGCCGGTGCCGACTTCCTTGTCCAGTTCGAGCTCGAGGAGGGTGCGAAGCACCCGGTTGACCGATTCGTTGGTGGCGGGATAACCATGGATCTCGGTGACGGTGAAACCGTCCTCGCCTCGCTCGAGGGTGACGCGTTCGGCGCCCTTGCTGATGGCGATTTCGGCGACGTCGTCGGGGTTGAGACTGGGGAGAAACCGTTGGCCGCGCTCGAAGCGGTCAGCCCGAGCGAGACTCGACTGGTAGCACCAGACGGAGGCGACGAGCAGCACGATGGCGATGATGGTCAGGTTGCGGTTGAGATTCATGACTGCCCCCCTTCCGCGGTTCTCTGGCGTCGTTTTCGTCGAACAAAGAGGACGATGCCCATGATCAGTACCAGGGTCGGCATCAGCCCCATGATGGAGAAGCGGACGCGGCGCTCCTCCGACTCCAGCGCGGCTCGGCGCGCCTTGCGGATTTCGCGCAGTTCGCGTTCGGCGGCGCGGACCCGGGCGTTGGCCTCATCGACATCGTCCTGGAGCTTCTTCTGGAAGAGAGCTGCGTTGCGTCGGCTGATCTCGCCCTGCTTGGCTCGGAGCTCTTCGTTGATGGCGGCGATTTCCTCGCGCAGTTCGCCCTCGCGTTCGAGGGTCTGTTCCTCGGCCGCCGCCTCGATCTCGTCGAAGAGGACGAAGGGCCGGCGGATGCTGCTCTTGGCGCGGACGCTCATGAGTTCCGAGGCGCCGAAGAGGTAGTCGACGGCGTTGAGCAGGAGCTTGTGGTTGTCGTTGACCGCAATGGTGCCGAGCAGGCTGTTCTGGAAGGCGATCTGGTCGGCGATGATGTCGGTGTCGGCGACGACCAGAACGGTGGCCTCGGCGCGTTTCTCCCCGGCCACGGGCTCGGTTGTCACCATTTCGGCGTTATCGGGCGGCGGAAGCTCGACACCGGGCGGCAGCCCGGGGGGCCGCTCCGGCGTGGCTGATGGGAAGGTGGCGCCGTCCGGGAAGGCCGGCGGGAGGAGACCCTGAATCAGCGCGGCGAGCACAACCGGTTGGTCGCCCTTGACGAAGCCGTCGAGGAGTCGCGCAGGGTTGTTGGCATCCATGAAGACGAGGCCGTCACCGGAGCCGGGAAACCCTGCCCGGATCTCGAGGGTCGATCCCTCGGCCGTCGTGGTGATCAGGGGTATCACCGTGACCCCTTCGGGGACCTCGATCTCGAGGCTTCCGGCCATGAAGAGCCGGAGCCGCTCGAGACCACGGGTGATGGGGTGATCCGTGGCAATGGCCTGATCGCGGTTTTCTCCGTCGATGCTGAGATCGACGATCACAGTTTCGGCCCCGCCGCGCCGGCTGACCTGGCGCCGGGTGGCGAGGGCGAGATCGGCCGCGACCCGGTCGTCGGCACGGGAGACGCCCCAACCCTCGGTCAGCCGGTTGAGGTTCGAAGCTGGGGTGTACTGAACCCCGGCCATGGGGTTCTGCGGGTTGGGCGGCGGCTGATCGTTGATGGCGTAGGGGTCGACAAAGATCAGGGTGTTGCCGCCGGTGGCGACCCACTCGTCGATGGCCCACACGGTCTTGGTCGAGAAGGTGCGGGGGTGAATGACCACCAGGAGGTCGACTTCGTCGGGCGAGATGTGATCGGTGTCGGGCTCGATCCGGCTCACCTGGTAGCGTTCCTGAAGTAAACGGACGGCGACCCAAGGTTGCGGGGCCTGCCGACCCTGGGCGGCGAGGAGCTGCGCCATGTAGGGGTCCGATGATGGCATCACCTCGAGGCTCGAGAGGATGCCGACCTTCTGGGTCGATGGCCAGAGCAGCTCGTAGATCCGGCGCGAGATCTCGTACTCGACGTCCTCCTGCCGGTCGGGCCAGAGGAAGTCGATGACATCGGTGGAGCCGGTCTGTGTCTCGAAGTGGAGCCCGAAGAAGAAGAGATCGCCGTGCTGGTTGATGGGCTTGCCGTCGAGGCCGTCGTCGAGGGCCTCCTGGGCCTCGTCGCTGTCCGGTTTCGGATCGATGGTCTGCACCCGGATCTTGCCTCCGGCGGCCCGCTCGTACTCTCGGAGCAGCGCCTGCAGATAGTCTTCATAGACGATGAACTGCTTGATGAAGCTCGGCAGCGATTTTCCGGTGGTCTCTGAGAAGTAAAGGGTGATGTCGATGGGCTCGGCGCCCTCGGTCTGCATCTTGTTGAGAATTTCGCGGGTCCCGTCGGTGAGGGAATAGAGCCGATCTTCAGTGAGATCGACGCGCACCGCCTCGGTCATTCGGGTGACCACATGGACGGCGAGGATGGTGATGGCGGCTACCAGGGCGATGGTGATGATGTTCTTGGTCTTCATATCTCACCTCCTCACGATGCCTTGGTCCGGTCGAGGACCAGCATCCCGGCCGCCAACCACCCGACGGTGAAGGCGGCGAAGAAGAAGAGCGTCCCGAGCTGGACGAGTCCGCGGGTCAGGCTGTCGAAGTGATCGACCACGCTCAGACTGGCCGTGACCTGCTCGACATAGCCGCCGAGCAACGAGCCGATGACCTGTTGGGTCTGCGGAAGACCGATGAGCAGGAAGAGAACGCACCCGGAGACACCGAGGATGAAGGCGACCACCTGGCTGCGGGTGGCGGCCGAGAAGGCCATCCCGATGGCGAGGTAGGCGCCCGCCACCAGCAGACTTCCCAGGTAGCCCGTGAAGATGACCCCCCAGTCGGGGTTGCCGAGGCGTTCTGCTTGGAATGCGACCGGAGCGGTCAGCAGAAGTGAGAAACCGAGGAATGACCAGCCCGCGAGAAACTTGCCGAGGTAGGCCCCCGGAAGGGTCACCGGCAGGGTGAGCAGCAGCTCGACGGCGCCGGTCTTGCGCTCCTCGGACCACAGCCGCATGGCCACGGCGGGAACCAGGACCACGAAGATCCACGGGATGGCGTTGAAGAATGGGTCGAGGCTCGCCTGCCGGAGCTCGAGGAATCGGCCGAAGTCGCGCGACACGGTGAGGTAGCCACTGGCAATGAGGAAAATCACGATGAAGATATAGCCCAGGGGCGAGGAGAAGTAGCCCTGGAACTCTCTTTGAAAGACTGCTTTGAGACCGGTGAGGCGACTCATGCCGACACCTCCCGGGTCATGTTCCGGAAGAGCTCGTCGAAACGACCCTCCTTGAGGTGGACGCTGTGGATGGTGCGGCCCTCGAGGAGCGGCAAGAGCTCGGGAAGGTGGTTGCCGCCGTCCGATGGGATCACGTCGAAGCTCGACTCGCCGTGGCTCTCGACGGTGGAGCACCAGTCCTGTTCGCGAATCCGAGTCATGAGTTCGTCACCGGGATCCTCCACCGTGACCCTGATGACATTGTGGCTCGGTGCGCTGGCCACGAGGGCCTCGGGGGTCGAGTCGGCCAACAGCCGGCCCTCGGAGATGATGACCGCCCGGTTGCAGACCTTTTCTGCCTCGTCGAGGATGTGCGTTGAGAGCACGATGGCCTTGTCCTCGGCCAGCGTGGAGATCAGGTCCTGGACGAGTGCTTTCTGGTTGGGGTCGAGACCATCGGTGGGCTCGTCGAGGATGAGCACCTCGGGGTCGTGGATGAGCGCCTGGGCGAGACCGACCCGCCGTTTGTACCCCTTGGACAGGGTGTCGATGGTCTGGTGTCGGACTCGCTCCAGACCGGTCATGGAGACCACCCTGGCGATGGCTGTTCTCTCATCGTCGACGGCCCGCGCCGCAGCGATGAACTCGAGGAAACCGTGGACCGTCATCTCGCCGTAGGACGGTGCATTCTCGGCGAGATAGCCGATCCGCCTCCGTGCTTCGAGCGAGTGGTCGGCCATGTCGAAACCGGCCACCGAGACCGACCCTCGGTCGGGTTCGACAAAGCCGGTGATCATCCGCATGGCGGTGGTTTTTCCGGCGCCGTTCGGGCCGAGAAAGCCGAGAACGTCGCCGCGGTGGACCTGAAAGCTGATCCCGTCCACCGCTCGGATGGGACCGTAGTGCTTGGCCAGGTCGCGGACGTCAATCAGGAGTTCGGATGCCATCATCTCCTCCTCAACCTCCAGTGAAGTTTCTTTGTTCGTGCGGCAAATTGACCATCCGGCGCGTCAGTTTGGCGCAGCCACAGCCGCTGTGACGCCCCCACAGCCTCATATTGCCTCTAGGGCCGAAGTGCTAGCAATCTTCATGCCTGCCGGCGGTTGCAGGGGCCGCCTCCATCGAGATCCGTTTTCGCGGCCCCTCAACGTTGGTCATTGTGCGGTGCGGATCACCACCTCCTCAAGGCCATCCACCAGTTCCACCGTTTCCAGATCGCCGACCCAGCGACGGCCGTTGATGAAGATGGTCGGGGTTGCCTCGACGCCGTTGACGAGCCCCTCTTTCTTGCTCTCGACCAGCGCCGCCCTCGTCGACGGGTCGGCCATTTGCGTCTCGAAGACCTTGCGCTCGAGGCCCACCTCCGTCGCCCATCGGACCTGCGCCTCCTCGGTCCAGTCGTCGAAGTGGCCATAGGCGTAGAGCATGAACGGCCAGAAAACGTCCAGGTCCGCTGCGGTCTGGAAGGCCAGACCCGCGGGTGTCGAGCCCTCGTGGCCTCGGATCGGAAAGATGCGGAAGGCGAGTCGGACGTTTTCCTGCAAGGGGCCGTCGCGAATGGCCTCAACCAACTCAGGGATCAGCCGGCTGCAGTAGGGACACCGGGCGCACGCGTAGATCACCAGGGTCACCGGGGCATCGTTGGGCCCCAGGACGACGGCCGACTGGAGATCGATCTCTGCCGGGGCGCCTCCACCCACCATGCTGCGCGCCCTTCGGGAGAGCGCGCGGCGAATCCGCTGCTCATCCTGACCCGCCGCCACCCGCCGGCAGACGTTGTCGGCCAAGCGCTCCGCGAGCGAACAGGCGGGTTGAGTCGCCAGACAGACGCTGATGGTGTTGTCGCAGCAGTCGTAGAGGTGCTCGGAGTCGAGGATCGTCTCGGCCAGGCGGCGCTGGCGCCCGGTGAGCTCCTCACAGACAGGGGTCTGTGCCCAGGCGGGAAGGGCACACAGGGTGATGATCATGGCGATGGGAAAGGGCCGATTCATTCGGGCCTCCTGTCGAGTAGGTGGTCGATCCCGACCAGACCCCGATCGAAAACGAGGACAAAGAGGGCGAGACCGAGCCACCACAGGTCGCGGAGAATGGTCAGGCGTGAGATCGGGTCTTCGTCGGCGCCCTGTGAGGCGAAGCAGCCGCAGGACATGTCGAGGCCCCGCGCGAGGGCCACCATGAGGGCGGCCAGGAAGACGGCCATCATCCCGGCGATGAGCACCGACGAGGTGCGGACCCGCCAGCCCACCAGGAGCATTGCGCCGGCGGCGAGCTCGATCCAGGGCAGGGTGATTGCCGCCAAGTTGACGAGGCTCAAGGGAAGGATGTCATACGTCGCGATGTCGATGGCGAAGGAATGCGGGTCGGCGATCTTGTGCAGGCATGCGGCGACAAAGAGGAGACCCAGGTACCACCGGGCCGGCACCGTGAGCCATGCGGCGATGCGGGTCGCGTTCATGGCGTTGCAACCCCGAACAGCTCCGGCGCGCCACCGGAGACGAAGAAAACATTCTTGATCCCGCGGCCGGAGATCTCCCGCCCGAGATGCTCGCCGTTGTCCGGTCGGCCTCCGTCGCCATAGACGGCGACCCGGGTGGCGCCGCTGGCGGCGATGGCTTCGACGAGTTGCTGGAGATCTCCGTCCGGCACCGGATCGAGCCAGTCATAGGGTAGGTGGACCGCGCCCGGAAGGTGTTGCCGGTTGAATTCTTCGGCGGGTCGGGCGTCGATGAGGAACGTGCGGTCGTACGAGAGCGCCGGGTCGTCAGCGGGAATCGGCTGAACGGCTCCTCCCGGTTCCGGACAGGGAACCAGGACCTGGTAGGGCGTTCGTGCGATCAGTGGCAGTCCGCCGTTGGGGCGGACGGTATTGAAGACAAGCGCCGCCGCAGCGGCCGTTGCGGCCACAACCGCCGCTTCAGCCAATAACGAACACCACCTCATGGGATGGAACAGCTCGATCCACGGCGGAGCTCCTCGTCGCGACGCAGAAGATCGAGGATGTCCTCCTGATTCGCGGCGCCGCCTTCCTCGAGGCCCCACTCAAGGGGGACGTGATCGGGATCGGTCACGATTTGGGGCGCCCACGGATCGGCTGAGAAGGTCCATCGCAACCAGATCGTGGCGCGCCACTCCCGGTAGCTGAAATCATATCTCGGGGCCTCATCGGCGGTGGAGTCGCGTCTGGTATAACGTAGCTCGAACCCCGGCCGGAGGCTGCGCCAACCGGGCGCCCACAGAGTCAGCGCGATTCGTCCGAGGATGTCGCGCCGTTTCTCGTCGGTGCCGAAGACGTGGAGACCCTCCTCCCCGCCGGAGTTGGGATAGTCGTCCCAGATCGCCGCCACCCCGACCCGCAGGGTGGTTCGCGGGCCGAGGGGGATTGTCGATGACGCGGCCGCCGAGAGCCCGATCTGATCATAGGCAGGCGACTGGGCATCGGCGAGTCGGAGGGTGGCGCCGAGGAGGACCGGAAATCTGCGTGTTGCGCCGATGGGCGTGCCGAATCCGAGGTCGCCCTCCCAGCGGGTCCTCCGCTCATCGCGGTAGGCGCGGTGACCGGCGCCGGCGAAGGCGGCCTGTCCGCGGGCCAACTCGAGCTCGACCTCGAGCCGATGCGCCTCGGAGAACTCAGACAGCTCCTGGTCGATGAGGACGATCTCGGCGCGGTAGCCGAAATCCCAGCGATGGGTCGGCGCGTCGATCAGTCCGCCAAGTCGGATTCCCGTCAACAGGGTGCTGAGGTCTCGATAGTCCTCGTTGAGAAGACCGTTGCCGAGGAGCTCGATGTCGATGACCGGTTTGGCCCTTCCGTGGACCGGTGGAATGAACCTGCTGCGAAGCTCGGCCCGCAGGAAGTTGCTCGGGTCACCGCTGAATCCTGGGTCCGTGGGCGAGCCGGCCAGGGCGTTGGAGGTGCGGCCCCCACCGAGGTCCAGGGTTCCGGTGAGCGCCGGGCTCCACCATGGGTCAGCGTGCATCATCAGACCGGCCCACACGGGTCGGTCCTCGGGCCACAGCTTGTCGACGGCGAAGAGACGTTCACGAGATGCCGTCTCCTCGTCGGGTTCATCCATGACTCGGAGACGGGAGGCCTCGAGAAGCCGCCACCGCGCCCGTTGAGGATCCCTCTCCGGATACAGTTTGGGATCGAGGTCATGGCCGACGAGATCGGGATCTCCCTGACGGAGGTGGATGGCGGCGAGCCATGCCCGGACCTCGGGATCGTCGGGCCAGTGCTCCAACGCTCGTCCGACGGTGCGTTCGGCCCAGAAGAAATTCTCCTCGAGCAGGTAGGCCCGCGCCAGCAACAGATAAAGCGGCAGATGCTCTGGGTAGTGATCGATCGCCGGTTTGAGACGTTCGATGGCGGCGTGGGTCTCGCCTCGGCTGAGCAGTTGAGTCGCAGCCTGGGCCTCGATCTCCGCGCCCATGGGGGTCTGCGGAAGTCCGATCAGAAGGAGTCCCGCGGCGAGGAATATCTCTACCATTTCAGTTCACAAGACTACCACCGAATCGGCCGGGTGCATGTTTGCAAGCATGTTCAATAACTAACACTTACGTGAGATGATCGATCTTTATGGACAGATATGGCGCACCGTCGATTCTCGGACCGTGAAAGGTCCCACGCGCCATCGCGGAGGGTTTCCGATCATCACCAGGGGTGGTGGAGAAGCGGTGGCGATTTTGCGCGTGGAAGTGGCTGAACGGCCCTGTTTTCCGCTTGTTATACTCGGGCGTGAACCAGCGAGACGGTGACGAAACACGACCCTGGGAGCGAGATGATCCCGCGGCCGGGGTGGGCGGCCCCCTTCTGCCGAGCAACGGCGATCTCGAGGAGTTCGCGGCCTGGGAGATGCGAGGAGTGTGAATGGCTGAAGGAACGATGGGCGTGGTGCTCGGACCGGACGTGGATGTCGCGATCCAGCTGAGGTGGGCGGTACGGCTCGCCGAGGCCCGCTCCCTCGATCTTCTGGTCCTTCAGCATGTCGAGAGTCGCGAGGGAAAGACCGTTGAAATCTCTCTGTCGGAGGCCCCGGGCGAGAAGATGACACCGGTTGCGAAACAGGTGAGGGAAATGATCGAGACCTCACCCGGGCTCTGTGCGGCCGGTGATGAGAGTGCCGCGGGTTTAAACGCCGGGCAGACCAACCCGGAAGACAAGGAAGAGGACGCGCCTGACCTGCTCTCTGTCCGGCTCAAGGAGATCCGCTGCGCCGGGCCGCGCGCGGTCCGCGAGCAGCTCCTGGTTCAGATCCGCAAGAACAAGCTCGAGCTCTGTACCACCGCGAGGATGGATCTCAACACCACCGATGGGGATCTCATCAGGGAACGACAGCTCCTGCTTCGCTACTCGCCGTGTGAGTTGATTTTTTGCTATGGCCTGACACGGGACACGGATTTTTCCCGGGTTGTCGTCGGGGGCGCCAACGGGCGGAACGCCGAGGCGGCATTGAGGTTGGGCCGCGATCTCGCGGTGGCAGCCGACGACACTGTGACCGCGGTCCGTGTCAACCCGAACATCGGTCCCGATGCCGAACAGGTCGGCGCCCGCAGACTCGACCGTGAGCTGAGAAAGGCCCTTGGAGAGACATTCTCCAACGTCAAGTTCAAGGTCGTGGTCGATGATCAGATACATGGCGGTCTTCGAAAAGCGTGGGAGGCGGATGAGAACGGCATTGTGATCCTGGGAGCTTCGCGGCACGGGATCCTCAGCAGCCAGCCCGGACGCGGCAACGCAGCCAAGCTCTTCAAGGGCGATCCTCGCCCCACCGTCGTCATCGTCAGCGCGGGCGCCCCCATCGCCAACCGGTCGCGGGCTCTTCTCGAGGGCGCGATCGAGCGGCTCGTCCCGCAGATCGATCGCGACAACCGGATCTCCCTCGTCGACCGGGTCCAGTCGAGCTCCAACTGGGACTTCGATTTCTTTGCCCTCATGTTGCTCTCCACCGTCATCGCCGCCATCGGCCTCGAGCAGAACTCGGCGGCGGTGGTCATCGGCGCCATGTTGGTGGCGCCGCTCATGACGCCGTTGCTCGGCCTCGGCCTCGCCCTGGTCCAGGGCAACCCGGTGTTGGCCAGGATCTCGCTCCGGGCGGTGGTGATGGGTTTGGGAGTTTCCATCCTGGTGGGGTTTCTCACCGGTCTGTTGACCCCTGGATTCAATGAACCGACCCGGGAGATGCTCGGCCGCGGCGGGCCGGGCCTGCTCGACATCTTTGTCGCCTTCGCCTCGGGTCTGGCCGCAGCCTATGCATCGTCGCGTCCGGGTCTGCTCGCGGCCCTGCCGGGCGTCGCCATCGCGGCGGCCCTGGTGCCGCCCATCGCAACCTCCGGCCTCGCGCTCTCGCTCGGCGACTATCGCCTTGCGATCGGTGCGCTGCTGCTCTTTGTCATCAACATGGTCACCATCGTCCTCGCCACCATGGTGACCTTCTGGGTGGTGGGTTTGCGGAAGATCGGTAAGGCGTCCCGCTGGAGTCTGACCGCCATCGGCATCCTGTTGCTCGCTGTGCTCGCCCTCGGTGTCTATCTCAGCGTCAAGCCGGTGGTACCGCCCCATGTGGCCCGGCTCCCGGAGAATCTCATGGACTCCATGCAGGAGCGTCTCGGTGATGACTACCGACTCGACAGCGTCGCCATCGCCTACGACGAGCTCGGTCTGCAGCTCAACGTGCGGGTCGTGGGTGCGACCCTTGCGCCCGAGCGCGTTGTGGACGAGATCCGCGATCTCACGCGGGAGCAGTTCGACATACCTGTCAGGGTCCGACTCATCACCGAGGTGCAGGCCGGGATCGAACCGGAATAGGGCCACGGTCGGCGTCAACACCCATCTCACTCGCGCGTAAATTCAACTCAATCAAGCAATTCAAATATAGATACGGAAATACGTGCCAGGCACCTTCTCACCCCCTTTTTGTGGATGTGTGAGCTTGGTCATTCCCCATCTTCAGTCGTGTGTTCTACATTGAATTGCGACAACAAGGATGGTGGTCAGATGATTTTGAGCCGTGGGTTTCGCGGGCATCACCATTGCGGCGAATCAGGTTTCGCTTGCGGGTGTTTCCTGCTTCTGTCGATTCTACTCGTTGGCTCGGTCGTCGATGTCGGAGCCCAGGACACCAGAGTCACCGGCGCTGACTTCAGCTATCTCGGCGCCTTCCGGCTCGAGTGCGCCGGCAATTGGTGTTCGTTCAACCTCGATGGCGTCGGATTGGCGGCGGATGGATCGCTCTGGGTCACCGACCACGTCTATGACTACACCGTGCGCCGGATCGAGATCCCGGCGGCCCTGTCGTCATCGCAGGTCTTCGGTGATCTCGACGAGGCGGCGACTCTCGAGGGCCCGTTGACCACCGCCGGGTGTCCAGGGACCGCCACCGAGCTCTGCGGGGTCTCGGCCATCGGGACCGAGGCGTCCACGACCTGCCGCGACTACTACAATGTGGGCCCCGTATATCAATCCGTCTTTCGTCGCCGTCCGGCCGCGGCCATCGAGGAGATCGGCCCGCAGTCGGATCCGTTTCACCCCAACAAGTACGGCGCCTATCTCTTCGCTCTGCCCCCGGACTGGGTCACCGCCCAGGGTCTCGGGTCAAAGACCATGGTCACCGGGTTCTCGCGAGAGGCCGGAGCCTTTGGCGGCTCGCAGGGTCCGACGCTCTTCGCCTTTGATCCCGACAACCCGTTGGACGCGGTGGATCTGCTCTGGTACCGCGAGATCTACCCGGGGTGTCCGGGCAGTTGCGATTTTCCCGGCTACGAGTCCGTGGACTCGTGGATGGGCGCCGATTGGGTTCGGTCCCCGGCCGGAGACGCGGTCCTCGTTTCCGGGGTCAAGGGAGGATCCACCTGCTATGGGACAGGCGCAGCCTGCGGCGACCCGTGCAGGGATTCTCAGGGCTATCACGGCTACCCCTACACACCGCAAATTCTCTTTTACGATCCGGCCGACCTCGAAGCAAGGCTGCTGGGAACGGTGCAGCCCTTCGAGATCCTTCCCTACGCGACCTGGATTCCCACGGAGTTCTGGTCCCAGGAGTGCCCCGGCGTCGGCGGGATGGCTTTTGACGGTGCAGTCGGGCGGCTCTATGTCGCCGAGCAGTTGGCCGGACCGTTCGGTGAGGGGATCATCCACGTCTATCAGCTCAACGCCGAGGGATCGGTCTTTTCCGACGGATTTGAAAGCGGCGACACCACTGCGTGGTCGAGTACGACGGCCCCGGTTGTGGAATCGCCGTAGGTCTTTCCGGGTTCCCATAGCGGGAGGCGTGATGACCTACGAGTTCTACAACGTCGCGCATGTCATCGGGGTGCTCTTTCTCTTCTCGTCCTTGGGCGCCCTGGCGGCAACGGCGGGTTCGAAGAGTGCTCCGCTCAAGAAACTGGCGTCGATCGCGCACGGCGTTTCTCTGGCGCTGATCTTTGTCGCGGGCTTCGGCCTTCTCGCCCGCCTCGGTTACTTCGGTGCCATCCCCACCTGGGCCTACTTCAAGATGGCGCTGTGGGCGATCCTGGCCCTGGCCGTCGTACCGCTCAAGCGCAAGCCCGAATGGGCGCCCGTGCTCTGGGTGGTCATGCCCGTCATCGGCAGTCTTGCCGTGTGGCTGGCCGTTACCCAGCCCTTCTGACACGACCTGCGAGCTCGCGAAAATCGCGCACCGACCGTGTATCATGACCACCGTTTCAGCCGTCCTCAGCAGGTCGGCAAGAAATTCAACGCCAACCCAATTCAAAAGGAGTCAAGCATGGCAAGCCCGGATCGTGTGCCCGAAGTTGTGTTCAAGACCCGAGTGCGGGACGAGTCCGTCGAAGGCCCCAACCCTTATCGCTGGCAGGATCTGAGTTCATCCGAGATATTCGGCGGCAAGAAGGTCGTCGTGTTCTCGCTTCCCGGCGCCTTCACCCCGACCTGTTCCTCCAATCACCTCCCTCGTTACGACGAGCTCTTTGATGAGTTCAAGGCGCAGGGTGTGGACTCCATCGTCTGTGTCGCCGTCAACGACGCCTTCGTCATGTTCAAGTGGGGCCGAGAGTTGGGCAACAAAAACGTCTTTCTCCTGCCCGACGGCAACGGCGAGTTCACCCGCAAGATGGGGATGCTGGTCGACAAATCCAACGTGGGCTTCGGGATGCGCTCGTGGCGCTACTCCATGTTGGTCGACGACGGCAAGATCGAGAAGATCTTCGTCGAGCCCAACTTCGGTGACAACTGCCCCACCGACCCCTTCGAGGTCTCCGACGCCGACACCATGATGGCCTACCTCAAGGGCACCGAGGCGCAGGGCGTCTCCGATCCGCGGAAGGCATTCGAGGGCTGAGACCGTTCCCCCCGGTTCACCGAAATTCCGGCGCCGGCAAGCCCGGCGCCGTTTTTTTGTTCCGAAGGTGTAATGGATTTTGGCGAACCGCGAGGTCCCCTGCGTCTGGACCCACAGCTCGGCTCCCGAAACTCGATTTCGACCACGATGCGACCGGGCTTCGTGGGTTAAACTCCAGGCCATGAAAGTCTCATCGCGGCAACCGCCCCCATTGGTTGCGTGGTCGGTTCTCGCGTTGGCCGCCTGCCTTTTCGTGGGCTGCGGGGATGCTCGGCAGGCACCCGCAAGCTATCGAGTGGAAAGCCGACTCATCGAGGATTCATCCACCGAGAGCTTCGAGAGATCGCGCGTCCTCGGTCACGAGCAGGTGGCCGTGTGGCGATTTGTTTCGCCGCAGGATCGTGTGCTGTGGAAACTGACGGACATGAGTGACCCGAAGAAGAGAGGTCGCACTCTTGCTGTGAAGGTGACCGGTCCTCGGCCGCAGCTGGAGAGAGAGATAGAGCTCGACGCGAGCTCTGCCGATATCCTCGAGTTTTCGGTCTCGGGTTTACGCAAGGGTTCGATCAAGGTCTATTGGGCGGGGGCGGGAAAGAGGTTTTCTTCCAAACGAAGTCTGACCCACTACATTGCGAATTCGACCGGCAATCAGGTGGAGACGTATCGACTCGACCTCATTTCACACCCGGAATGGTCGGGGGCTGTCTCACGTGTCAAATTGGTGCTGCCGGCGGCTCAGGGGAGAAGGCTGAAGTTGGACAGGATTCGCTGGTTGCGGACCACGATCGACGATGCCCGGCTTTCCGCGGCGCTCGAGAAGAGTTGGAAAGTTGAACTCGACAGCGACCTGCGTCTCGGGCTGCTGTGTCCGCCGGGAGCCGGCATCGACCGAGATTTCGACCTCACCGCCGATGCCGTGCTGAGTTTTTCATATGGGCTTGATCCCGTGGTCAACCGAGCCGTGACGTTCACCGCCTCGGTGGCAGTGGCCGACGGAGCCTTCATGCCTGTTTTCTCCGACACCCTTGATCCGCGCTTTGGTGAGTCGGACCGGTGGTTCTCAGCCACGGTGCCGTTGCAGACCCAAGCAAAGGGCCGAGTCCGGGTGAGGTTCGAAACCTCCAGCGAGCCGGACCTCGATCCCGGTCGCGCCTTCCCGGTGTGGTCGAACATCGAGATTCTGACGGCTCGAGGATCAGAGGCTCCGCCGAACATCGTTGTGATTCTCCTCGACACTCTACGGGCTGATCGGCTGTCCGCATACGGCCATGACCGTCAGACCTCACCCAATATCGATCGGTGGGCAAAACGCTCCGCCATCCTGTTCCAGAACGTCGTGGCGCCGGCTCCCTGGACGCTCCCATCACACGTCTCGTTGTTCTCGGGCCTCGATGCCTTGCGGCACGGTGTCAACCACAATCTGGCCGCACCCGGTGAGATCACCATGATGGCCGAGCTGCTCGGTGCCCGTGGATACACCACCGCCGCCATCACCGGGGGCGCGTTTCTCAGACCGACTTTTGGCCTCGACCAGGGATTTGACAGCTTTCGCTACTGGCCACAGACGGATCGAGAAGACGAGCTTGCCGATGGTACCGACCGCGCACTGGCCTGGTTGCGGGATCATTGCGATCGCCAGTTCTTTCTCTTCTTCCACACCTATGAGGTTCACGGTCCCCATCGACGGCGAAGCCCATATTTTCAAAAGATCATGGGTCGCGCGGCGATTCGGATGCCGTTGACCGACATCCAGTCGCGGGCGCACCAGTGGGAGGGGCCGAGGTCGCGCGGCGACTATTTCGTCGCCATCCAACCCGGCACCGGAAGAGAATCGGTCGATCTTGGCGATGACGAGAAGCACCTTGTTCGAGGGATGTATGACAGCGCCATCGCGTACACCGACGCAAAGGTCCAAAGGGTCTTCGACCAGCTCGACACTCTCGGACTCCGCGGCAGGACGATCATCGTGTTGACCTCCGACCATGGCGAGGCGCTCGGAGAGGACGGCCGAGCCGGTCACCACTATCTCGATGAGTACAACGTCATGGTTCCTCTCATCATCGAGCTTCCCGACGGGTTGGGCAGTGGGCGCAGGATTGTCGATCAGGTTCGCCTGACCGACGTGTTGCCGACCATGCTCGAGGCCATCGGGCACCCCCCCCAGCACCCACTGGACGGATCGTCTCTGATGCCACTGATCCGCGGCGATGCAGAACCGAACCCAAGGAAGGCATGGATCTACGCATCATCGGACAACCGAGGCATGGGACTTCGGATCGACAACCGTGTGAAGTACGTCTTCAACAATACGGCGTGGTCGGAGATCCTCGGTGAGGAAGTACTCTATGACCTGGAAGCGGATCCCGACGAGTAGATCAACCTCGCCGAGGATGATCCCATGACCTCCGGGTTGCGGGAGCACACGCGTGAGGTCATGGTCGCCCAACACCCGGGTCTTCGGCTGGAAATCCGAAACGCAAGCTCGGGAACCCTCTCCGGGACGCTGGGTGGCGCCTTGAGCAATCTCACGTCGGTCAAGTCTGTTGACCCTGAATGTGCTTGCTTCCATTGGCAGGTCAACCAGGCCACCTTTTCCCTCGCTGCCGGACGGCGGACGACGGTCTTCTTCGACGGATTGAGTGGAACTCGAGCGCTGATTTCCGGGACTCTCGCCGGTGTTGGAGGTGGCGACTCCCTCGCCTTCGAGGAGGACCTCGATCTCCGAAGGGTTGGGGACGGGATCGGCGTTGCTCTCACGGGCAAAGGATGGCAGCACGTCACCGCCGAAGAGAGCGTCGATACGGGCTTCTGGCTGTGGTCGGCAGGGGGGGGGAGTTTTGAAGACAACGAGGTGGAGGGGACTCCCGAACTCCTGGATCAACTCCGTGCCCTGGGCTACCTCGAGTAGCCTGCACCCTTCACCGGCTCTCCGGTGCGGCCGGCGACCCGCCGCAATCACCGCGTGCCCTCACCGCGTGCCGGAGCCGAAGCAGATCCGGTGGTGGTCAAGCGGATCCTTCCACTCCACTATTCCGCGGGTCTCGCCGCCTCGGTCGATGGTGACGGTCACTCGTCGTTCAGATAGCCGAGGGCCTTGAGTTGGTCGATGATCTCGGAATCGGTGATCTGCTCTTCGACCGATCCCCGCTCGCCGGACGGGCGACGTGAATCGAGCTGCGCACGCAGTGCCATGGCCTCATCCCGTCGTTCCGGTTGCAGGTTGGAGAGCTCTGTCGGGTCATCGGTGAACGCGTAGAGTTCAAGGAAACCGGTCTTTCTCGAACGAAGGAGATGGCGGCCCCCGCTGGCGATTGCATCCCGACCGCCGAAGAACCGGGACTCGCTGAGGGCGAAATATGGCCCCTGCGACTGGCCGGTCATCAACGGCAGGAGGGACTCGCCGTCGATGGGGGTTGGCGGCAGTTCCACCCCGACCATCTCGAGGATCGTCGGCATGAGGTCGATGGACTCGACGACCTGCGGCACCCTGAAGGTCTTCCTCCCACCGGGTGGCCGGATGATGAGGGGAATCCGCGAGACCGTCGTGTAGAGCTTCTCGTGCAGGACCGAGCCGTGCTCCTGGAACTCCTCGCCATGGTCGGAGAGAAGGATGATCGTCGAGTTGTCGTAGATGCCGAGACGCCTCATCTTCTCCAGGAAGGTCCCCATCCACTGATCGACATAGTGAACACCCCCGTCATAACGGGCCAAGGCGTAGTCGATGTCTTGCGATGAGAGGATGTCCTGCTCGCCGCGCCGTGCCCGGATCATGACGTCGGTCAGAATATCGGTGGTCGGTTCGAAATCCGGTGTCGTCGGCTGCCTGTCCTCGACGAACATCGACCGGTGGGGCTCGGGTGGATCGTAAGGAGAGTGAACGTCGTAGGTGTGAACGAGGAGGAGAAAGTCATCGTTCACGTGGCGGGAGAGCCACCGCATGACCCGTGGGCCGATGACCTCGAATCCACCTCCGGGCGTCGAGCGATACATTTCAAAGCCCTGGTTGAGCCCCGATGCCGCCGCCATGTTGCCCCCATCGACAAAGGCCGCGGTCACGAATCCCCCGTCACGCATGACCTCGGCGAGGGTGACCACCTCGTCGGCCAGTACGTCGAGGGCGAAGACGCGGCCGTGATGGCTGGGGTACAGACCCGTGAGGATCGATGTCTGCGAGGGCGGGGTATTGGGACCTTGGGCGAACGCCCACTCGAAGAGCACACTCTCCGCCGCGAGCCGGTCGATGTGGGGACTGGTCGGTCTTTCGGCGCCATAGCAGCCGAGACGATCAGCCCGCAGGGTGTCGATATCGAAGATGATCACCTGCTTGGCGGCGTCCTGGGAGGTTGTGGCGGGGCCGCAACCGCTCAGCCCCAGCCCGGCCAGGATCGCGAGCAGGGGGATCGGCAGCCGGAGCTTCATCGCGGCCAAGGTCTCTGACCGCATACTTCTGATCGCCGTGGAGATGCGCATGCGCACATGATGGCATCACCTGGTTTCGAGTCAACTCCAGGAGCCTGTAGTGAATGGATGGTGGATGGAGCTCGGAGGGTCGTTTGGAGCCGATATTCGCCGGATATTTGCCTTCGACGTCCCTCCGAAAGGCGCCGCCGATTCTATGAGCTCCAGTCTCCTACTGGATCGTGGCGCTCCACTCCAACGTGTCGCCCGATTCAAATCCATCGACAAAGAGCGACGGAATGGGAGGGTCTTCATCGACGTAGACCGTCGCTTCCAACACCACACCGCCGACACTCGTGGCGACGAACAAGCGGTAGGTGGTCGTGCACGTGGGCATGACCTCGATGGAATCCGATGATTGATATCCGGACACCTGCACTCCCTGATCGATGTCCATCTCGAGAAACACGTTGGGAGGGGTGGTCCAGCTCAGAACCGAGGATTCGCCGGAGCTGATGGCGATCGGTGACGCCGAGAAAGTCGCGGTTGGGACCGCCACCGTCGATACGGTGGTCCGGTACTCGACACCATCGACAACCAGGGTGTGGACGCCGACCGAAGGATCGGGCAGGACACCGGTGTGATCGGCGAGGTATTGACCGTCGAGGGTGGCCTCGGTTCCGCTCCAGGCATACGCCAGATACGATCGAGTCGACGTATCTTCGTCGCCGACCGCTGTTTCCGGAATGATGATCGGCGGAACCGCACGGAGAAAACCGCTCGAGATCGAGGAATCCTCAGCGACATTGGCGTTGATTGACTTGTCCGTTGAGGTTCCGTTGGTCCGGTGCACCACGAGTTGATTGAGCCCGGATACGGTCTGCACAGGATCGAGGCGGTCCTTGTAGACATCGTCGCCAAAGGTCGTGTTGAAAAACGAATTCTGGTTGTAGACCAAGGTGTTGATCGGTCCCTCGTCGCGATCATCGTCGTAGATCGGCAGCCCATCGTTGTCGGTGAAAATCGTGCTCCGAACCAAGCCCGTGGTGTTGAGTCCACGTTGGACATCGGGTGTCGAGTACATTCCGGCGCCGAAGCTCTGGTTGACCGCGGCCGCCCAGATCGAGTTGTGGTGGAAAGTGCTGTTCGAGATCGATACCTGCGATCCGTGGACGGTGAGGCCGCCACCGAAGGTCTGTGCCGAATTGCCCGCGAACGTGACGTTGTCGAGAACGCCGAAACTCTGGTTGATGATCATGGCGCCCCCGCCCTGGCCGAAGTCGTTTGTGCTGGCGGCGTGGCAGTCGAGAACGAGTGAATTCTGGGCATCGATGTGGGCGAGGTTGGCTGTGATGCCTCCACCGGTCGCCGACTTGGGGTCAGACCACAGATCGAGGTCGTTCAACACAACACCGACGATTGAGAGCTGAGCCCGGTTTTCGGCGACGGTTCCCATGGGATCAACCCCTCCCCCGCCATAGACTCGATTGTTGTCTCCTTTGACTCGGATTCCCCCGGCGCTCTGGCCGACGGTCGCACCCGGGATGCCGGCAACATAGGTGTCGCGAACCGTCAGGGATGCGGTGCGCCTGTTGATCGTCCCCCCTGCGGTCGCTGCGTTGTCCGTGTCGTTCGAGATTGCCGACATCGCGCCGCCGATCCCGACCTCGGTGCCGTTGTGAATCGCCTGATTGCCGATGAACACGCTGTTGTCGACCTCCACGATCGCTCGATAGAGATTGACCCCGCCACCGTTTTCCGACGTGTTTTGGAGGAATCGAGAGCTGAAGATCCTCGTCGTGGTCTGGTTCTCCGAGTGGAGAGCTCCGCCTTCGCTGGGCACCGGGAGTACCACGGTTGGATCGGGATCGCATCCGTTGCCGACAAACGTGCTGTTGGTCACGATGACGTCGGATTGAGGAATGGAGACCGGGTCCTGGAAGGTGCCGGTCGCGTAGAGACCGCCGCCTACATAGCCGGCCCGGTTGTTCTCGAAACGGCTGTTCGCAACTTTCAGGTGGCCGTTGCCGACCCAGATCCCGCCCCCGCGGGAACTCCACGTGTGGTTTGGCGGATTCGTGCGGTTGCCGTCAAACAGACCACGCATCACCCAGGCCTCGGACGACTGAACAGCGAGACCTCCACCCGCGGTTGTCGCCACGTTGTCGGCCCATACGCAATCGACAAAGAAAGCTTTGCCCCGCGATAAATGGACCGCTCCCGTGTTGGCATCGACTCCGCTGTCGGTGTTGCCCGAGAAAATGCAGTCGACGAAGGTCGCTTCGGCTCGGATCACGGTGATCGCCCCGGTGTCGACAGCTGACGCCCGTCCGTTCGCAAAGATCAGACCTTCATAGGTCACCGATTCACCGGGAGTGAAGATCACGTTCACGTGGCTGATGAGATTCGTCTGGCCTGCGCCGTCGATGGTCACCGTTCCGGGTGTCTCCGCCGCGATGCGGAAGCTCTTGTGGAGATCCTCAATTCGAAATCCACCGGTAGGTGCGGTCAACACAGATCCGGAGGCGATCTGGATCGTTCCCCCGTCTTCGATCTGGTAGATCGCCGTCTGCAGGTTGGCCGCATCCCTGGGAACGTGGATGATTTCACCACCGCTCGCGACAACAGCCGTTCCGCACAGGCTCAGCGCTGCAGACAGCACAACGAGCGGCGTGATCCGGTGATGATGGTTGCAGTTGAACATTCAGCTTCCCCTTCGGTCTCGAGACCGACACATCGATCGTATCAGCAGGGGGCCGTTTCGATGTTGAGCCAGCTCACTTTTGGCGGCGTCGGTGAAGCTCGGCCGCGGTTGCGGTGCAGGACACCCCAGAGAGATGGGCTATCCTGAACCTCGGTCGGGCCCGGTCTCGCCTGGAGGCTCTCGTGCGTTCCTTTCTGATCACGTTCGGCATCGCAGCAACACTGGTTCTTTCGGCCGGTTGCAGCCAACCGGAATCGAAGACCACACACCCGAATGTACTGTTGATCTCACTCGACGCTTTGCGTGCGGACCATCTCAGCTGCTACGGCTACGACCGAAGAACATCGCCGTTCCTGGACGAAATCGCCGCACGCGGAACACGGTTCTCGCACGCATTCGTCAACACCCACGGTACGCCGCCCTCCCACGCGACCATGCTTTCGTCTCTCTATCAGGAGACCCACCGGGTCGGCTTCGGCGCCGGCACCCCCACCGGCCGAAACGATACGGTTCCCGAACAGGTCGAGATGGTCCAGGAGATTCTCCAGCGCAGCGGTTGGCGGACCGTTGCCGTGACCGGTGGTGGTTACATGTCGTCGATCTTCGGCTTCGGTCGCGGATTCGAATCGTTCACCGACAAGGCGAAATCGATCGAGCAGGGCACGAGGCTCTTGATCACGGAGCTCGAGAATCAACAGGATCGACCGGTGTTTGCCTTCCTTCACACCTACCAGATTCACTCACCGTACGATCCTCCGGACCCGTACCGTGCGCTGTGGGACACCGGGGCGAGCGATTTCGAGGCCAGCAATGAGAATCTGACCCCGATCCAGAACGTGGCCGCGGAGATCCTCAAACCCGAAGATTTCGATCATCTCGGAGCGCTCTATGACGGCGAGATCGCGTTCACGGATGCGACGCTCCGGGTGTTCTTCTCAGAACTCGAGCGGATCGGTTTTCTGGACAACGCGTTGGTCATCATCACCAGCGATCACGGAGAAGAGTTCGGCGACCACGGTGGGCTTCTTCACAGGGTCTCTCTCTTTGAAGAGCTTCTCCACATCCCGTTCATTCTCTACGGCGCCGGGGTTGCTGAAGGTATCGTCGACCCGGTGATGATCAGCCTGATCGATGTTGCGCCGACAATCCTCGCCGCGGCCGGGCTCCCGATCGCCGATGTCATGGAGGGGCGTGACCTCCGCGGCGATCTGTCGAAACCGGAATGGGGTGATCAGCGGGTCTTCGCGCAGTACACATCACTCCGGTACGCCGTCAGGACACCTCGGTTCAAGCTCATTCAACATCCGAAGACCCAACGGCTCCAACTCTTTGATCTGCGTCGTGATCCGGCGGAGCGCCGCAACGTCCGTCGACATCACGAGGAGCTGACTGCGAGCCTTCTCGCCGAGCTTGAAGAGTGGAAACGAGCGCGGCCGGAGCCCGTCAGGCTGGGGGCGGAGCAATCCGATCTGCCGGAGTCCACCATCGAAGAGCTTCGCGCCCTCGGCTATGTCGACTGATCACGGGCGGCGCAGTGCGTGATTGGATCCGGTTGAAAAAGACGTGCGGCGTGTAGGCGGTCAAAGCCCCCACCTTAGCGTCGGCGCCGCGCGGCTTCACCGGCGCGTCCACCAGGATTTCCACCACCCGATCGCCATCGCCAACATTCTGGTGGGCGACGATCTCGGCGAGGTCGATGCTGTAAATCAGCACGATGGGGTTGTGCAACGGGTCGTCCCAGTTTTCTCTGCCGAGGTCGATGATCATCTGATAGTACGCCGTGGTGGACTCCGGGGTCATCCCGCCCACGAGGCCGATCTTTTTCATGGAGGCCCTCCCGTCTTCGTCATCGATTGTCTCGCAGAATACCCTGGCGCGGTCAGGTTT
>JARFRM010000077.1 GCA_029287235.1 Thermoanaerobaculales bacterium | reverse complement strand
TCCATGACCACCGTCGGAACCGACATCTTCCAGATCGTCTTCACCGCCGGTTTCGCGGCCATCAGCCAGTACGCCATCTATGGTTTCATCTTCTACACTCTGGCCATGGGGATGCTGCTCGGCTCGCTCTTCGGGGTCCAGATCGGCGCCATGGTCACCAAGGTGGTCCCGGGCATCACGATCCGTGGTTTCTACGCCATGGCGGTGCTCGCCGGTTTCGTCAACCGGGTCTTCGCGCTGCCCGGCAAGCTCAGCGACCTCGAGGTGATCTCACTCTCACCAGGGATCGTCTCGATGCTCGACAGCATCGGGGTCTGGGCGTTCTTCATCGTGATCGGAGGGTTCGCCGTCTGGGTCATCTTCACGTTTGTCACAAACCTCGGGGCACTGAGGAGCGAGGAGGTGGCGTCATGAGCGGCCGCAAATCAAAACTCGCGATCGGAATCACGCTCCTGGTGAGCTTCATCATCGTCCTGGTGATCTTCTTCATGCCGGTCTTCGGCGGCCAGAACGGCCTCAACTATCTCGACAACCTCTACAACTCCATCTCCAAGGGCTCGGCCTACTACATCCCGAAGGTCCAACACCTGGTGGAGGACCACGGCAGCAAAGAGGTCACCCTCAACCTCAAGATGGCCGATGCGGCAGCAGCGGCTGCTGTCGAGCCGGTCTTTGCGGGCGCCGGCATCACCACCGCCGTGGAGAACGACACCCTCATGGTCAACGGCGATCTGGCCGAGATCTTCTCCATCTGCCTCGCCGACGCCGACGACGCCTATCACAACCGGGACGAGGCGCTCGAGGCGAAGTACGGGGTAGGAGCGAGAAAGGTCATGTACGGCTGGTGGGCCGCTCTCACGGCCATCGAGAAGGATCTCAAACGGCAGAAGATCTTCGACTCGGCCGATTTGGCTCACACGGTCCAGGCCAAGACCGTGGAGTGCGCCTACAATTACTATGGGATCGAACCTCAGAAGATCTCCGAGAAGTGGGCCATCGTGCTCTTCTCGCTGGTCTTCTACGTGGTCTACACCGTGTGGTACGGCTACGCCATCATGTACATCTTCGAGGGATTGGGGTTCGAGCTGGCAGCACACTGAGAGATATTGGTCGCGAGGTCACACCTCACCTCTGACGTTCCGGATCTGAAGGAGGCCCTCGGCTATGTTGTTGCGGAACAGATACGTTCAGCTTGCCGCTGCCGTTCTCATCGGCGTCTTGATCTACGCCTTGCCCCGTCCGGAAGGCGCCGTCTTCGAGGTGCGGGGCGACCCCGAACAACGCCTCGCCCAGGCGGCTGGACCGGCCTACGAGATTCTCGGAGCCGACGAGGATGGAGTCTACCGACTCCGCTCAGGTGATGAGGTCGTCGAGCCCGGGATCCGTCTCACCGGGCTCGCCACCGCCATCGGCGCACCTGTCGAGGTGCGGTACGTCGACGGTCTTTCGCCCACGGCGTTCCGTTTCCTGGCCGTGCTGGCAGCGCTGATCTTCCTCTTTGTAGTCGAGCCGATTCCGTTGGAGATCACCGCGATTCTCATCGGAGTCTGCCTGGTCGGGTTCAGAATCGTCGACCTTACCGTGGCCTGGGCGACCTACATGCACCCGGTGGTTGTCTTCATCATGTGCTGCCTGATCCTCGCCATCGCACTGGAAAAGGCCGAGCTCACGGAGCGCTTGAGCCACGCCATCGCCAAACGGGCGGGGACCAGCGTCATCAAGTTCACCTTCATGCTCTCCATCGGGCTCGGTCTCGCGTCCGGGATCATGCACGACGCCGCCGCCACCGCCATCGGCATCGCCACCATGCTCCCGCTCATGCGCGCCGCAGGCATCGAGCCCAATACCAACACCGCCCGCTTCATGGTGCTCTCCCTCGCCTTCGCCTGCTCGTGCGGCGGCATGGGCACGCTGGTCGGCGGCGGCCGAAACATGGTTGCCGCCGCATTTCTCAAGGAGCTCACCGGGGTCGAGATCAGCTTCATCGATTGGATCAAGTTCGCCTTTCCCATCGCCGTCGTCACGGTGCCGGCCGCGGTGCTCGTGGTCTATTTCGTCTTCCGCCCCGATCCCAAGTTCAAGCTGCCCAAGTATGAAGGCGAACCCGGACCTCTCTCAGCCCTGCAGAAACAGACCATCGCCATCGTGACGCTGGTCTTTCTCGCATGGTTGACCAAGGGCCTGCACGGGGTCGACTACTCGGTCACCGGAATGATCGGGGTCGCCTCCATGGTCGTCATCGGTGTGCTCACATGGGACGACATCCACCGCCACCTCGAGTGGGGTACCGCGCTCTTTATCTTCGGCGGTGGCATCGGCCTCGGACTTGCCATGGCGTCGTCCGGGGCGGCGTCCTTCTTCGCACACCAGTTCTTCCCTCTCGTCGAGGGCAAGGGCTGGCTGGTGCTGCTCGCCGGGGTCTGCGTTTTCGGCGCGCTGGTGACCAACGCCATGGCCAACGTCGCGGCGGCGGCCCTGATCCTGCCCATCGTGATTCCGCTGGCCGAGCTCGAGGGGGTCGATCCAAGGGTGCTGGCCCTGGGTCTGGCGTGCGCCACCTCCTTTGCCATGCTCCTGGTCATCGGCTGCCCGCCCAACGCCATCGCCTACTCGTATCGCCAGTTCCGTTCCGTCGATCTCACTCGGGTCGGTCTGGTGGCCACACCAGTGCTGCTCCTCCTCATGTTGACCACGGCCGGCATCTGGTGGAGTATCCTGGGGTTACTCTAGGAGCGATGACATGCTTAAGATGAAACTGCCCATCGACATTCTCGTGGTTGACGACGAGAAAGACTTCGTCGAGATGCTCTCCCTTCGCCTCGAGGACGCCGGTCACCGAGTTCGGACTGCGTTTGACGGCGACTCCGGGCTGGCGGCCCTCGACGAGGCCGAGTGCGACGTCGTGCTGCTCGACATCCGGATGCCGGGCAAGGACGGCATCACGGTGCTCAAGGCGATCAAGATCGACCACCCCCTTGTCGAGGTCATCCTGCTCACCGGTCACGGAACCGTCGACACCGCCGTCGAGGGGCTCAAGACGGGCGCGTTCGACTACGTTCAGAAACCGGCCAAATTCGATGAGCTGCTGGAGAAGCTCGAAGACGCGCGAGACCACAGGGCGGAACATGAGAAACGGGTCCGCCGCGCAGAAGCGCGTGCGCTGATGCGACACAGCGGCGACGTCTGAGGTAACCGTGGACGACCGATATCGACAACTGCAATGGCGGATGACCCTCTCGGGTCTCGCGGTGACACTGATCCCCCTGTGGCTCCTCGGCGCAGCCATTTATCTCTACTTCGCCTCGGCGGTGGAGCAAAGCCAACGAACTCAGCTTCACGCCCTCGCTCTGAACCGATCCGCCGCCATCCAGCTTTTCCTCGACGAGCGAGTCTCGACCCTCGAGGTCCTGGCGCATACCGCGACCCCTGACGACCTCACAGCCCCTGGCGAGCTCGCCAACGTGCTCCACATCCTCAACGAGAGCCAACACAGCTTCGTCGATCTCGGCATCATCGACGCCAACGGCGAGCACCTCGCGTACGAGGGTCCCTACCCTCTCGAGGACCGCAACTACGGCGGGGAGCCGTGGTTCCAAGAAACCATGCAGCGAGGTGTCTATATCAGCGACGTCTTCCTCGGCTTCCGAGGTGTTCCTCATTTCGTGATCGCCATCCGTCGCGAAGATCGACCCGAGCCGTGGATTCTTCGCGCGACCATCGATTCCGAGGTCTTCATCCATCTCGTTCGCAGCGGTCAGGTCGGTCTGACGGGCGACGCCTACGTCGTCAGCCGTTCCGGTCTGTTCCAGACCCCACCGCGGTTTGGCGGCAGCATACTCGAGCAGGCGCCGTTCAATCCCAACATCGCCCCGCCCGGCGTCAACGTGGTCTTTCGCGAATCTCAGATGTCGGGACGGATGATGTCCGCCTTTGCCTGGGTCGGGTCCAAGGACTGGTTGCTCGTCATCGATCACGACCCGGCAGAACCCGCGGTGCCGCTGAGGCAGACCTTGCGGCTCGAGCTGATCGCGCTGATCGCCACCTCGCTGCTGGTGGGCGGCGCCGTCATCTTTCACACCCGTCAGTTGGTCGCCCGGCTCGCCGCGGAGGACGAGAAGCGGGTCAGGACCGAGGCGCAGCTCGCCCATTCGGCGAGGCTGGTGTCCCTCGGTCGCATGGCCGCCGGCGTCGCACACGAGATCAACAACCCCCTGGCGGTCATCGGCGAGCTCGCTGGACTCATGGAGGACCTCATCGACCAGGATTTCGTCGAGGCATCACAGCACGGCGAGCTCTTCAACGAGAACGTACGCAAGATCCAACGGCATGTCGACCGGACGCGGGAGATCACCCACCGGCTGCTCGGGTTCGCCCGCCGGATGGAGCCGCAGCACGACAATGTCAACGTCAACGAGGTGACGCGGGAGGCGCTGTCCTTTATCGAGAGCGAGGCGGCGTTCCGCCAGATCGAGCTCGTCCAAGAACTCGACCGCGACCTGCCGATCATCAAGAGCGATCAGTCGCAGCTGCAGCAGGTGATCCTCAACCTCGTCAACAACGCCCTCGACGCCTCCTCTCCTGGAGGTCGTGTTGTCGTCAAAACCTGGGCCGACTCGAAGTCGGTGATGGTCCAGGTCGAGGACGACGGCAGCGGTATCCCGGAGGAGCTCAAAGAGCGAATCTTCGACCCGTTCTTCACCACAAAAGGACCGGGCGAGGGCAGTGGCCTCGGTCTGTCGATCTGCTATACCATCACCAAGGGCCTGGGCGGTTCGTTGACCTTCGACAGCGAGGAGGGTAAGGGCACCGTATTCCGGGTCAGACTGCCGAGAATCCAAGAATGAACTCGGTGGGAGCGCGAAAGGAGCGAGCGGCGATGCCCATTCGACTTCTTGTCGTCGACGACGAGGTGGACTTCCTCGAGTCCATCGTCATGCGGATCAAGCTCCGTGGTTTCGAGACCCACGGCGTGACCAGCGGAACCGCCGCACTGGAGCACCTCGAGGCGAACCCAGACAGCACCGACATCGTCATGCTTGACATCAAGATGCCCGGGATGGACGGGCTCGAGACTCTGCGCCAAATCAAGACCTCGTTCCCTGAACTCGAGGTGATTGTGGTCACCGGCCATGGATCGCAGGAATACAACCGCCTCGGTCGTGAGCTCGGCGCCTTCGACTACCTCATCAAACCGATCCGCCTCGACACCATCCTCGAGCGTATCGAGGCCGCATACAGCTCCCGTCACCCCGGAAGCGGCGACTGATCGAAACCGGCCCCGATTGAGCAAACAATGACGGACCCACCCGCACGACCGCGCGTCCTCCTCGTGGACGACGAGGTGGATTTCGTCTCCACCCTCGGCCAGCGGCTCGAGCTTCGGGGTCTGCCGACACTCACCGCCACCAACGGTCCCGACGCGCTCGACATCCTCGATGACAACCCGGTGGATGTCGTGGTCCTCGATGTCCGGATGCCGGGGATGGACGGCATCGAGGTGCTCCGTCGCATCAAAGAGCGCCACCCTCGGATCGAAGTTGTGATGCTCACCGGTCACGCCGACCTCGAAACCGCCCTCGAGGGCATGCGTTTCGGCTTTTTCGACTATCTCACCAAACCGGTTCAACTGCCGCAGCTGGTCGAAAAAATCGAGGATGCCTTCCGGCGTCGGTGCGGCGAGCAGGCGGACGAACACGAGGTCTTCACCGACAAGCTGCAGCAACACATGATCGTCGCGGACCGGCTCTCTTCGCTGGGTGAGCTCGCGGCGAGTATCGCCCACGAGATCAACAACCCGCTGGCGGTGATCTCCGAGTCGGCGGGCTGGCTGAGGTCGGTGGCGGGGCGCGAGAGCACGACAAAGTCGGAGCTCGAGGCCTCGTGCGAACGCGCGCTGGACAAGATCGAGTCCGCCATCGACCGCGCCGTTCGAATCAGTCACAACTTTCTCAGGTTCGCCCGTGCCCCGGATGCCATCGTTCGTGAGGTCGATCTCGGGGCGCTCGCAGCCGAGGTCGGCGATCTCACATCGAAGACCGCCGCAAACGCCGGCATCGAGATCGAGGTCGAGACCAAGCCCGGGACGGATTGCTCCATCGTGTCCGACTCCTATCAACTGCGCCAGGTCCTTCTGAACCTGGTCACCAACGCGGTACAGGCCATCGGCAACGACGGTCGGGTCGGGATCGTCGTGGGCGGCGACCGCTCGGAGGCGCAGATCGAGGTGGTGGACGACGGGCCCGGTATCCCGGAGGAACACGTCGAGAGGGTTTTCGAGCCGTTCTTCACGACCAAGGAGGAAGGTCGGGGAACCGGGCTCGGTTTGGCGGTGTCCCGCGGTATTGTAGAGAAGCTCGGCGGCCGAATCGAGGTCGACAACCGGCCGGGTGAGGGCTGTACCTTTAGATTGGTACTGCCGAGGCAGCGGGGTTGAGGAGGAACGATGACAATCAGGGTGCTCCTCGTCGATGACGAGACGAGCTTTGTGGAAACACTCGATCGGCGTCTGACGCTGAGAAAACTCCAGGTTCTGACCGCCGGCAGCGCGGACGAAGCCCTGGACATACTCGAGCACAACGAGGTCGATGTTGTGGTCCTGGATGTCCGGATGCCCGGCACCGACGGACTGACCGCCATCAAGACCATCAAACGGCGATATCCTCTGATCGAGGTCATCCTGCTCTCCGGCCACGCCACCTTCGAGGCATCGGTGGGCGGGATGGCGCTGGGGGCGTTCGACTACCTGCTCAAGCCGGTTCGTCTCGACGAGCTGGTGTACAAGATCGAAGACGCATTCCGCAGAAAGTCTCTCCAGGAAGAAAAGATCCGGACACTCAAGAACGCGGCGGTGTCGGCATCGGGCGAGCAGGAATCGTGATCAGGGTGGCCCCCAGCGTTGATCGGTCCCGCTGAAAGCCACCATGGCGGGCCTCGGACGACGCCTTCGTGCCTGGATGTCCCGTCTGGCGGGTCGAGAATCCGTGGAGATCACGCCCGAGGAGGCCGATCGTCTCAGCAATCTCTTCAGACAGCGCTATCACAGCTTCCGGGTTCTCCTCGCCGCCAACGGACGGGCGTTGGAGACCATGGCCACAATGGAGAAGGCATACGCCGGAACCCGACCCTTCGGGATGGAATTCGTCGTTTCGAATGTCACCTCGGTGGCGATCCGGGTCTACCGGATGATCAGTCATCTCGAGGTCCTCGCCCCGGACACCTACTCGGAGCTCTTCACCCGCTTTGACGAGATTCGCGCCGATCTGGACGCGATCGTCAACCCACCTCCGACGGTAATCGGCGCCCCCGATGTCGTGCCGATGACCCAAATCCGCCGTACGGACAGTACGGTCGTCGGCGCCAAGATGGCCAATCTCGGTGAGATCGCCGGGACCCTCGGTCTCGAAGTGCCGGCCGGTTTCGTCATCACCGCGGCCGCCTACCGGCGGCTGATCGACCACAACGATCTCAGACCTGAGATCAACCGCCTCATCCAGAACGCGGAGATCGACCGACCGGACCGCCTCTTTGCCCTCAGCTCCCAGCTTCAACAACTCATCGCCACCGCCGAGGTCCCGCTCGATCTCGCCGACGCGGTCAAGGACGCTCTGGCCGATCTGCTCGAGGGGCTCGGCTCCGGGGTCGGACTCGCGGTGAGATCGAGCGCCTTTGGCGAGGACTCGGCCGACACCTCGTTCGCCGGTCTCTATGACTCGCAGCTCAACGTCCACCCCGACAACCTGCTTGAGACCTATCTCGAGATCGCGGCGAGCAAGTATACACCGCAGGCGATGGTCTATCGATTCCAACATGGACTTCGCAGCGAGGACACCGAGATGGCGGTCGGTTGCATGGCGATGATCGACGCCTCGACCGGTGGTGTCGCCTACACCTCGGATCCAAAAGACGCGACCGATCGAAGGATCCACATCAGCGCCGCCATCGGGCTGCCGAAAACCGTGGTGGACGGACGATTCGACGCCGACTTCTTCATCGTCGAACGCACGCCGCGAACCGTGGTCCAAAGGAGGATCGCCTATCAGACCACCGCCCTCGTCCTGCGACCGGGGGAGGGCATCACCCGAAGCGATATCCCATCCGAGATCGCCGACAAACCGACGCTGACGGACGAGGAGATCCTCTCCGTCGCCGATGCCGCCATCCGGCTCGAGGATCATTTCGGCGCCCCCCAGGATGTGGAATGGGCTCGGCTCGCCGATGGCCGTCTCGTGATCCTGCAGGCGCGCCCCATGCATCACGCGCTCGTGCCCGACGCAGTGCCGACCATCGAGGGCGTCCCCATCGTCAGCGGCGGCGTCTGTGTCAGCCCGGGTGCGGCCGGCGGTCCGGTGTCGTGGGTGAGAAGCGACCGCGAGGCTTTGAAGATGCCCAACGGCGCCGTCCTGGTGGTCGACTATCCCGATCCCCGCTGGGCCGCCCTCCTCGACCGGACCGCCGCCGTGGTCTCCGAGCACGGCGGCATCGCCGGACACCTCGCCACGGTCGCCCGTGAGTTCGGTGTGCCGGCGATCTTCGGGATCGGTGAGCTCGAGGTTCTGCGCCGCGGCGAGGAGGTCACCGTGGATGCCGACGGACTCGCGGTTCACCGCGGTCTGGTGCCCGGGCTCGAGAAGGGCCGGCGGCGGCCTCATCTCATGGAAGGCAGCCCGATCCACGAGATGCTCGGGAACGCATTGAGTCACATCGCACCCTTGACCCTCCTCGATCCCAATGCGCCCGAGTTTCGCCCGGCCAATGTTCAGACCCTGCACGACATCACCCGGTTCTGTCACGAGAAGGCGGTGGCCGAGATGTTCGCCTTCGGCAGCGACCATTCCTTTCCGAAATACGCCGCCAAACAGCTCCACCACAACGTTCCCATGCAGTGGTGGGTGCTCAACCTCGATGATGGCTTCACCGGTGAGGTCACCGGCAAGTACATTCACCTCGACGAGATTTCGTGCGAACCCATGCACGCCCTCTGGAATGGGATGGTCGCCGTCCCGTGGGACGGCCCCCCGGCCGTGAGCGGTTCGGGGCTCGCTTCGGTTCTCTTCGAGGCCACCCGTAATCCGGCCCTTTCAACCCCCTTCAAGAAACCCTACGCGCAGCGGAACTACTTCATGATCTCCGAAAACTTCATGAACCTCCAATCCCGTTTCGGTTTTCATTTCTCGACCGTCGAAACGCTCGCCAGCGAGCGTGACAGCGAGAACTATCTGGTGTTCTCCTTGAAGGGCGGTGCGGCCGACATGGACCGCCGGTCCGCTCGTGCCCAATTCATCGCCGACATCCTGTCCGACAAGGGCTTCCACCTGACGGTGATCGAAGACACGGTCACGGCCCGGGCGTCGGCCCTGCCGCGCGAGAACGTATTGGACCTCGTGAAGATCGTCGGCTATCTGCTCATGCACACGCGGCAGCTCGACATGGTGATGGGCGACCAACGATCCATCGACCACTACCGGTCCAAGCTCGAGAACGACATCCTCTCGCTCAACCGGAAATAGCCCTCATCGCGGAAGGTATGCTCGTCGGGGGTTGTTTTCCGCCGCTGAAGATGAAGACCGAATTCTCTCCACGATCCGCACGTCCGCCCAACGGGGCGTTGGCGGAAGCTCTGTTCGCCCTGTCGGAGCAGGAAGAACCAGGCGACCGCAGGCTGGCCCTGCTCAAGGCCGGCTACGCGGTTTTCGACGCCACCGGCGACGGCCGCCGCGCCGCCTTGGCCAAGGCTCCCGATTGGCTCCGACCCCTCATCGACCAACTCGCCTCATGCCCTGGGGAGGACGCGCTCTCAGCCGCGGTCCAGCGACTCGCGACCGGCGCCCGCCCGCGTCGCCGCACGACCCGCGAACACTATCTGTGTCGCGCCGAGATGGCGGCGACGCTTGCGGCCGGCGAGTCCGAGCTCCACCCCGACCGGATGCGCGGCGCAGCCCACTGGCACAACACCGACTCCGACGGCAAGACCGCGTTGGAGTCCATGGCGCGTGCGTGTCAGCGTCGTGGCTATGCCTGGTCCATGGTCACCGATCACTCCCGCGGTCTCGAGGTGGCCTCGGGTCTCGACGCGGTGGGATTGCGGCTCCAGAGAAAACGGATCGATCGTTGGAACCTGAGTGCCGGCGACGACCATCGGCTCTTCCAGGGTCTCGAGGTCGAGGTCCTCGAGGATGGAACCCTCGATGTGCCGCGTGGTGAACGCCTCGATCTCGAGTGCATCGTCGCCGCCATCCACCGGCTCTTCGACCCCGATCGCGACCAGACCGAGCGCCTTCTCCGGGCGATCTCGACCCCGGGCGTCCACGTCCTCGCCCACCCGAGGGCGCGTCATTTCCACTATCGGCCCGGGCTGAGGGCACGCTGGGAGGTCGTCTTCGGCGCCTGCGCGGAACGCGGTGTCGCCGTGGAGATCAACGGCTTCCCCCGCCGCCAGGACCTCGACTGGGAGCTTACCCGCCTCGCTTCCGACGCCGGCTGTGAGTTCCTCCTCGCCTCCGATGCTCACGCCCCGGGGCATCTCGAGTTCGACGCCTATGCCTCCGCCATCGCCATGAAGGCCGGGGTGCCGCGGGAGCAGGTGCTCAACGTCATGCACGCCGATGAGTTCGAGGTGTGGTTGGCGGAGCGCTGACAATACAATTCGTCGGACGAATTGTGGTGGGCCGTCGCCGGGCTCCGTCCCAGTTGCATCGCACACATCGCAATTAAACACCCGTCCGTGAGGGGATGCCGGGCACCCGTTCCGCGTTCTGTGGAGGGTCTGCGAATAGGGCCTCGAACGGACGTGCCGCTCCAAACCATTGTTTGGAACGAACGCCTTGCGGCTTTCTCGGGCGTCAGGGCTAAACAATGTTTGGGGGGGCTCTCTCGGCCAACCGCGATCACGGCACTCTCGGGCAACGGCGACGAGAGCACCGGGTTCGGTTCCGCGCTTCCGGAGCACGTTCCCGAGCATGATGCTGTCGTCGCCCTCTCCGTGCAGAGCCAGGCATTTCGTTGCCGGAACAGAGAGCCAGGCACGCGCCGCCGCACGCCCGTGTCCCGCGTTCTCACGAGCTCACAGCCGCGAGTGGTTCTTCGGTGGTTCACCCGGAGAGATTCCAGCATCCGATTGACTCATCAGAAGCTCCTACCCTCCGTTGCCAGCAATCCCTTATCGACCCCCGCCTCCACTTTCTGATGACCCAACGAATCCTTCAGAACTCTCCCGGCCACTCTGCGATGGATCAAAAAATCCACCCTTCAGAAATCCTCAGGGAGTCGAGCGAAGCGAGCCTCCATGTGGATTTCTGAGGGCGGGCGGGTGGGGGGTGGGGGGCGGGAGTTTGAGTGAACATCGACGACCCGGTGACGGAGACCCACCGCCGTGCCGCAGGCACGGGTCGGCTTTGGTCATCGTCGACAGCGAGCGCCGCGCTCGATGGCGGCGATGACCAAAGCCGAACGCGACCGGCGCAAGCCGGCCGCGAAGGTGGGTCGGTTCGCCTCCCTAGTACAGCGGGAACTTGGCGGTCAGCGAGTGGACACCGGCCTTGACAGCCTCCATCTCGGCATTAAACGCTGCGTATTTCGCCGCGTCCTCTTTGTCCTCGTCGGCCGACAGCACCCGGTGGATGAGCTCGGCGATGATCTTCATCTCCTCGACACCCATGCCGCGGGTGGTCACCGCCGGGGTGCCGATCCTCAGCCCCGAGGCAATATAGGGCTTTCTCGTGTCGAAGGGCACGGTGTTCTTGTTGACCGTGATGTCGGCGAGACCCAGCCAGCGCTCAGCCTTCTTTCCCGAGATGAAGTCGGTGCCGAGATCGATGAGGAAGAGGTGGTTGTCGGTGCCGCCCGAAACGATCCGCCAGCCCCGCTCGGCAATGGCGTCGCACATGGCGGATGCGTTGGCGATCACCCGGCTCTGGTAGTCCTTCCACCCCGGCTCGAGGGCCTCGGCGAAGGCCACGGCCTTGGCGGCGATGGTGTGCATGAGCGGCCCGCCTTGAATCCCGGGAAAGACCGCCTTGTCGATGGCCTCGGCCCACTCCTCGCCGCACAGGATGAGCCCGCCGCGGGGACCGCGCAGGGTCTTGTGGGTGGTGGAGGTGACAAAGTGACAGTGGGGCACCGGCGACGGGTGGAGATCGGCGGCGACCGGGCCCGCGATGTGGGCGATATCGGCCATGAGCAGCGATCCGGCCTCGTCCGCGATGGCTCGCAGCCGGGCGAAATCGATGGTCCGCGGATAGGCCGAGGCGCCGCAGACGATGAGCTTAGGCCTGTGCTCCACGGCGAGCTCTCGGACACGATCGTAGTCGATGGTCTCGGTGTCCTTGCGCACCCCATAGGCAACAACCTGGTACTGCTTGCCCGATTGGTTGAGCGGGTGGCCGTGGGTGAGATGACCGCCGTGGGTGAGATCCATGCCCAGCATGGTGTCTCCCGGCTGCAGAACCGCGAGATAGACCGACATGTTGGCCTGGGCGCCCGAGTGGGGTTGGACGTTGGCGTGGTCGGCGCCGAAAAGTTCACAGGCCCGTTGGCGGGCGAGCTCCTCGCCGACGTCGACGTTCAGACAGCCACCGTAGTAGCGCTTCTTCGGATAACCCTCGGCATACTTGTTAGTCATCACCGAACCCATGGCTGCCATCACCGCCGGGGACACGAAGTTCTCCGATGCGATGAGTTCGAGGCCCTCGTTCTGCCGTCGACGCTCGGCCTCGAGGGCGGCGGCGATCTCGGGATCCACATCCTCAACGAGCCGGTTGTGGACGTCGAAGAACTGCTGTTTGAGGTTCTGGCTCATGATTCCTCCCACTCGATCTTGTTGACCCGGCGTTGGTGGCGGTCACCCTCGAAGGGGGTCTCGGCAAAGATCCGCACGATCTGCTCGGCAACGCCCCCACCGATGGCCCTCGCCCCGATGCAGAGAACATTGGCATCGTTGTGGCGCCTCGCCATCTCTGCGGTGTAGGCATCGTGGCACAGCGCGGCCCGCACCCCCGGGTGGCGATTGGCCGCCATGGACATTCCGATCCCGGTGCCGCAGACCAGAATGCCCCTCTCGATCCTCCCGTCGGACACCGCCCGGGCCAGGAGGTGGGCATAGTCGGGGTAGTCCACCGAGAGTGTGTCTTCGGGCCCGAGGTCCTCGACCTCAAAGCCGAAACTCTGCAGGAATCGGCAAATATCGGTTTTCAGGGCGATGCCGGCGTGATCCGACGCGATGGCGATCATGGTCACTTTCCTCCGAATCTCTGACCGAGCGATGGCGCTTCGAGGGAGTTGAACTCCTCGAGAGCGAACCGATCGCTCATCCCGGCGATGTGGTCGGTGATCAGCCGGGCAAAGCCCGACGACGCATGGTATCGACCGGTCACCTCATCCGCAACCGATCCCAACGGAACATCGCGCAAGTAGGGAAAACCGAGCTCGGCGCGGGCTCGCAGGAGGACATAACTGGGCAGGGTCAGGGGATTGGTCCAGAAGGCCCTGTAGAGGGCGGTGATGACCTTGCGGGCACGCCAGTCCTGCCGGTTGACGTCAATGTGGTTGATGATGAACTGATAGATGAAGGCCTTGAGCTCGTCAAAGAGCTTCTGGGTGTCGCGGGAGAACCAGATCGTGGTTTGAGAGACCTCGCGAGCGCGTTCCACAAAAGCCTGATGGTCGCCGATCCGGTGGCGATCGAGGAAAGCCTCGATGCGGCGGGCCGAGGCATCGACGACGTCGGTGACAAAGAAGCCGATGAGTTCTCGAATCAGCGTGCTCTGACGAAGCCAGCGACGGTTTTCCGATCGATACTGATCGCCGAGCTTGGCGATGATCCGCTGCGAAATCTCGAGCTCTTCAACGGCCTCGAAAGCCACCGAACCTGCGCGCAGGCCGTCCTCGAGGTCGTGGGTCTGCTGAGCGATCTCATCAGCCACCGCCACCGCCTGACCTTCGAGATGACAGGGGCGATCGAGCTCCAGCCCCTCGGGGTGGGGCAACGGAAAGTCGAATCCCACCCGCCAACGGGTGTGCTTGAGGATGCCCTCTCGAACCTGATCGGTCAGATCAAGGCCCGGATGGTCATAACGCCACTCGAGGAGATCCACGACCCGGAGGGATTGATAGTTGTGTTTGAACGCACCGGCGGCGGCGACCACCGCGGGCGGCAGATCGACCTCGGGGTTACGGCCGTGCAGGATCTCGTCGAGGACGGTTTCTCCGGTGTGACCGAATGCGGTATGACCGAGATCGTGTCCCAGGGCGATCGCCTCGGCCAGGTCTTCATTGAGCCCGAGCGCCCTCGCAATGGTGCGCCCGAGCTGCGACACCTCGAGGGTGTGCGTCAGTCGGGTCCGGGGATGGTCCGCCACGTGGGGTACGAAGACCTGGGTCTTGTGTTTGAGCCGACGGAACGACCGCGCATGAAGGATCCGGTCGCGATCGCGCTGGAAGGCGAGGCGGAAGCTCCCCTCGGGCTCACCGGTGGACCGGCGGCGGACTGCTTCGTTTGACCGTACGCCGAAGAGGGCGAGGCTTCGCGCTTCCCTTTCTTCGAGCTCCGCCCGGCGACGAATGCAGGTGCTGTTCATGATCCGACACCTCCTTCGGCGGCCTCCAGCAGGGCGCCCACCAACCGGAGGCTCCCCGCCGCAACCACCGGATCTGTGAGAGCCTGGAGGGCCGCCATGGGCCCCGGTGCCCGGGTGGAATTGGGAAAGGCGGCGGCGAGGCGATCCAGCGGCATTGCTCTGTCATCGTCCAGCTGGCACACCACAACCGCATCGACGACGGGCTCGAGGGCGCGAGCCATGGCTTCGAGCGGCTTGTCCTCGAGACACGAGAAGAGGAGATTTCGCCTTCTTCCTCGGCGTGCGAGATGGGCGACCAGAGCTTCGGCGCCCTCGAGATTATGAGCGCCGTCGACGAGAATTCTCCGGCCGCCGACGCAGATCTCGGAGAGACGGCCCGGCCAGCGGACCGCGTCGAGCCCCTGCAAAATGCGATCGGGCTCGAGCCGTGGGACCAACTCCGCGATCTCCGCTCCCCGAGCCAGAGCGAGAGCTAAATGAAGATTGTCGATCTGGTGAGCACCCGGAAGCGGCACAGAAACCTCGAAGACGGACTCACCCCAGGAAACTCGGATATCACCGTGCTCTCGAGGTTTCAGGTCGACAATCCCTGAAGCCGGCACTGCGCTCGGCGCTCCGAGGGCCGGTATGAGCTCCGGCGCGAGTCCGGGTCCGGTCACCGCAATCGCTGCGGCCCGCAAGGGTTCCCCCTTGTCACGAGCTCGGTCGACCTCTTCTGCCCCGAGCCAGGCGGCGTGGTCCGAACCGACATTGGTGATGCCGGCTATCTCGCTCTCGGCCACCCTGGTTGCATCCCAGCTCCCACCCATACCGGCCTCGAGTATGGCCACCTCGACACGACTCTCGGCGAAGGCGAGGAAGGCCGCAGTGGTCACCGTCTCGAAGAAAGTCAGGTCCTCAAACGGTTTCAAACGCTCGAGATAGCCCTCGAGGCGAGCGCGATCGATGGCCTCGCCACAGATCCGGATCCTCTCCTCCACCGAGACCAGGTGAGGTGAGGTCGTGAGCCCCGTGGCCACACCGTTTGCCTCGAGCACCGCTTCAAGCATGGCGGCGGTGGAGCCCTTGCCGTTGGTCCCGACAATGAGGATCGACGGACAGACCAACTGGGGATCACCGAGATCGGCCAGGACATCTCGAAGGGGGCCGAGCTCGGGGCGGATCCGCCCGGGCCGACGACCTTGAAGACTCAGCGGAAGTACTTGAGGCATCGCGCGACGGTCGCCTTGAGCTCGCGGCGCGTCACCACGAGATCGAGCATGCCGTGCTCGAGAAGGAACTCCGATCGCTGAAAACCCTCGGGGAGCTTCTGCCGAATCGTCTGCTCGATCACCCGCGGGCCGGCGAAACCGATCAGCGCACCGGGTTCGGCGATGTTGACGTCGCCGAGCATGGCATAGCTGGCGGTGACGCCACCGGTGGTCGGATCGGTAAGGATCGAGATGTAGGCGAGATGCCGGTCTCGCATCCGCGCCAATCCGGCTGAAATCTTCGCCATCTGCATCAGCGACAGAATGCCTTCCTGCATCCGCGCACCACCCGAGGCCGAAACAACGATCAACGGCAGCTTCTTGTCCAGGCAACGCTCGATGGCGCGGGCGATTTTCTCACCCACCGCCGATCCCATGGATCCGCCCATGAAACCGAACTCCATGGCGGCCACCATGGCGCACTGTTTCTCGATCTCTCCCTGGGCGACCACGATGGAGTCCGACCCGGCAAACTTGCGGTTGTAGACCTCGAGCCGGTCTCGATACGGTTTGGAGTCGGCAAAGTCCAACGGATCGGCGGAGCGAACCTGGCCGAAGAACTTCTTGTAGCGCTTGTTGTCGAAGAGGAGTTCGAGTCGTTGGGTGGCACTGATTCGAAAGTGATAACCGCAACGCGGACACACGTCCAGGTTGCCCGAGACCTCTCGGTGATAGAGAATCTCCCGACACGCGTTGCACTTGATCCACAGCCCCTTGGGCACGCCCTCGGTCTGGGCCATCGGCTTTGCCACCCTATTTCTCCCAATCGACGGGGGGAACGGTTTCCGCCCGACCGTCGCGTTTCACCCGAGAGATGAGTCGAGTTCCCCAGTCAGCGAAACCCCGGACCTGCCGGGGTCACGCCAACTATGAGATCGAAGACCCTAGTCCTCGGTCTCTGCGTCTGCCAGCTCGTTCGGCTCGCCGAGCATGAGACAGGCAGCATCATACATCTGGCGGGCCGCCTCGACCCCTTGTTTCAGTCCCTGGATCCGCTCTCTCACCTTTGCGAGCTCGGCGTCGATCTGATTCTGAAATTCGTCGACCTCCGCCTTGGTACGTTGGCGCGCTTCCTCGTAGAACTCTCGTTGGTCGTCGGTCAGGTTTGAAGCCATCTTTCCTCCACATTCAATTCAACGTGAGATTGACCTTGATTTGGACCCACACTCGAACCTTGACCCCGTTCTTGCTCGCGGGTCGGTATCGCCACTGGCGGATCGCCGCCTCGGTCGAGCGCTCGAATCCTACGCCCTTGCTCGAGGCCGTGATATTCCGAACATCTTCCACCCGACCATCGATGCCGACGAGAAGCTGAGCGACAACATCACCTGAGACTCCGGCGCGTTGCGCGATGGGCGGGTACTCCGGATCGACCCGGTGGATCAGAACCGGCGCCACCACGCCCGGTCCCGCTTCGACGATGTCACCTTCTGAGACGACCGGCGTCGGGGTCATGGGAATCGGGGTCGCCGTAGGCACCCTCGTGGGCGTCGGTGGCGGCGGGGTCGGTGTCGGGCTCGGAACCGGTGTCTCGGTCGGTGTCTCGGTCGGTGTCTCGGTGGGCGGCAGCGGTGTGGGTGTCGGGAACTCCTTTTCGAGCCGGTCTCTGAGCTCCTGCTCCTGCTTCGTCATCTCGGCGGCCGCCACCTCGCGGGCGCGTTCCAAAAGCTCGGCTTCATCCATCAAGCCGTCCTCGATGCCCGCATCCGGTGTCGGAGTCGCCTCAACAGCGGCCGGTAAGGGTGTCGGTGGAGCGGAGGCGTCACCCCCGCCCGCACCCGGACCCATGAAGAACCACCACCCGGCGATGAGCGCGACCAGCACCATCGCGATCGCGATCCACAACCACTTTCCGGCTCCGCCCGTCGATTCGGTCTCGGCTGCCGCCAATTCCGATATCGGCTCGGCCAGCAGCGGTAGGTCCATCGCATCATCCGGCGGTGGTTCCGGTGATGTCTCCGGCGGCTCTTTCGGTGGTTCGGCCGGCGGACCATCGTCAACCGGCGCCGCAACCTCTCCGGCCGGGAAGTCCGTGATCTCGGAGCCCGATTCGAGCTCGCCGATGAAGCCGACCAGCGAGGCGGTGTCCGGCTCCCAGCCGTGGCTCTTGAGGATCGCCTCGAATTCGCGCTGGAGATCGAGCGCCGTCTGGTAGCGACCGGTCCGCTCCGGGTTCAAGGCCTTCAAAACGATCCGGTCGATCTCCGCCGGAATCACCGGCAGCAACGTCGACGGTGGAGCGACTTCGGGGTTGCGGACCTGCTCGAGAATCGACAGCTCCGAGTCACCGGTGAAGACCTTGTGGGCGGTCAACATTTCGTAAAGCACGAGGCCGAGGGAGAAGACATCCGATCGGTGGTCGATGTCCTTGCCCCAGGCCTGTTCGGGTGACATGTATTGGAGCTTGCCCTTGAGCGCCCCGGCACGGGTGTGCGACGCCTTGGAGGCGGCCTTGGCGATCCCGAAATCGCAGAGCTTGATCTCGCCGACCGAGGAGATCAGGACATTCTGGGGCGATACGTCCCGATGAACCAACCCGAGGTCGCGATTGTCGAAGTCACGCTTCTTGTGCGCGTAGTCGAGTGCGCCCGCCAGCAAATGGGCAATGTGCAGCGCGAGGGGCACCGGGATCCCGACACCCCGGTTACGGCACCCATCGAGGATCGACCGCAGGTCTCTCCCCTCGATGTACTCCATGGCGATGTAGTGGGACCGGTCGATCTTCCCGAGATCGTAGATGTGAATGATGTTGGGGTGGTTGAGCTGGGCCGCCAGCTTCGCCTCGTCGACAAACATCTTGACGAACTCTTCATTGTTCGTCAGGTGGGGCAGAATCCGTTTGATGGCGACGGTCTTCTGGAACCCTTCGAGGCCCAACATCCGGGCTTTGTAGACTTGAGCCATCCCTCCGGTGGCAATGTGTTCCTCGAGGACGTACTGTCCGAAGGTCGTACCTGCAGGCACCGGAGGCGCACCGTCCTCTTCCGCCGGTTCTGCGGAGGAGTCTTTCTCGACGGTCTCCGGCTTCGGCTGCTCAACCGCGGGGGCGCCCTTCTGAGACGACGAAGCGACCGATGGGGTCCCGGCCTCCGGTGTCTCGATCTTCTCAGCCTCCGGGGCCTTCTTGGTGGTCGGTGTGGAGGATGAGACCTCGAGCCCCGCCAGGGTCTCCGACAGCATGGCGTCGACTTCGGCGTTGGTCTTGGCGCGCGAGCTCTCGCGAGCCGCCACCGGATCACCGAGGACATCCGCCAGGGCATCGTCGACGCTCGTGTCGTTGGCTGCGGTCGGTTTCTCGGCCGGTGGCCCCTGGGCCGGGGTTGCGCTTTCTGAAACCCCCGCGCGCTCGACATCCGAGAGGATGTCGGCGAAGAGATCATCGGAGCTGAAGGACTCCCCGTCGTCGTCGGTGTTCCCACGGCGCAGGGCGTCGAGGGTCTCTTGCGGCACCGCCTGGGTGGTCAGGATTTCGGCCGAGGCCCTCAGGAGAGCGTCGATCTTCTGCTGCATCTCGTCTTCGGTGAACGGCGGCGCGAGAATGTCCTGGGCGCCGTGAGCCTCGGCGTCGGCGACCGAATCCTCCCCCAGGTATCCCGGCATGAGGATCAAAAAGGGCGTGACCCGAAGACCCGCACGAGCTCGAAGCTGGGTGATCGCATCACCGACGGTGACCTGCGGCAACGCTGAAGTGATGGCGACGATCTTGGGTTCGAAATGGGCGCAAACCTGTACTGCGGCGTTCAGATCACCGGCAACTTCGAGGCGGTGACCTCGCCCGGCGAGTGCGTTCCGAAAGTCATCGACGGAACTCTGCTCGTACTCGATGAGTAAGATATTGGCGCTCATTGATATCGTCCCTGGATGCTCCCCGGTTTGAAGGGCCCATTCTCATTATCTGCGACCGGTTCCCAAAGTCAACCGCGGTCGCACTCCTTCTCGGAGTGCGAGACGGTTATAATGCCCGAGCTTGACGTTCCGAACCGAGGGCGCAAATGGGGAGGCACGATGTCCGGCCACAACAAGTGGAGCACCATCAAACACAAGAAGGGCCGCGCCGACGCCAAGCGGGGAAAGCTCTTTACCAAGCTCATTCGGGAGATCACGGTCTCAGCCCGTGAGTCTGGTGGCGATGTCGAGAGCAACCCCCGGCTCAGAGCAGCGGTCGCCAGCGCCAAGGCTTCGAATATGCCGGCCGACAACATCAAACGGGCCATTCAACGCGGCACCGGCGAGATCCCCGGAGTCGTGTACGAGGAGGTCCAGTACGAGGGCTACGGCCCGGGCGGAGCGGCGGTACTTCTGCAGACCCTCACCGACAACCGCAACCGGACCACGCCGGAGGTCCGTCATATTTTCACCAAGAACGGCGGCAACCTGGGCGAGAACGGCTGCGTGTCGTGGCTCTTCACCCGCAAGGGGTTGCTTCTGGTGGCACGGACCGACGAGCTCGACGAAGACACCCTGTTGGAGCAGGCCCTCGAGGCCGGGGCCGAGGATCTCGACACGACTGACAGTGATTACTACCGGGTCTATACGGCGCCGGAGGAGCTCCACATGGTCAAGGAGAGTCTCGAGGCCGGCGGTGTCGTCGTGGAGGGAGCAGAGATCGACATGGAGCCCTCCACCACCCAGAAGCTCGAGGGTAAGAAGGCCGCGCAGATGATCCGGCTCATGGAGGCCTTCGAAGACCAGGATGACGTGCAGAATGTCTGGGCCAACTTCGACATCGACGATTCTTTGCTGGACGGCGCCTGATCCCCTCCGTCGCAGACCGATGACGCTCCGACCCGACCGGGAGAAGCTGATGTGCGCATCCTAGGAGTCGACCCCGGGAGCCGAGCCACCGGATGGGCGCTGATCATCGCGAGCGGCAACCGGACCCATCTCGAGGCGTTCGGGATCGTCCGACCCAAGGGGACGGAGCACGCGTCGCGACTGGCCGATCTCGATCGGCTCTTCACCGGCATCATCACCGAGCTCGCTCCCGACTGCGCAGCTGTGGAATCCGGTTTCACCGGGCGGAATCCGAAATCCGGCCTCATCCTCGCCGAAAGTCGCGGTGTCGTCCTCGCCGCCCTCGGTCGAGCCGAGATTCCCGTTCACCCCTACACCCCCGCCCAGGTCAAATCCGCCATGGTCGGTCACGGCAACGCCGAGAAACATCAGGTGGCCTTTATGGTCGTTCGGCTGTTGGGCTTGGCCGAGGCTCCGCCGAGCGATGCGGCGGATGCCGCCGGCGTCGCCCTGACCCACATCCACAGTCGAGCGACCGCGGCGTTTCGCGGACGTCAATTGTAAGCACTGTAAAACCGTACCTCTCTTCGTTGACGGTCACGAAATCCTCATGCTAGGATGCACTGCCTTCATCATTTAAGAATGCAGGATTCGAATGATGGACGGTCGCATGTGGCATTGCCACTTGTGTCGGTCAATTCGCTCGTTCACAATAGACCGTCGGTCGGATTGGAACTCATCCGGATCGTCGAACTCTAACTAGGAGGAGGCAATAACGTGGGACAGGTAGCAGATCTATTCCGCCAGGGTGGGATCTTCATGTGGCCGCTACTCTTCTTCTCGTTGCTGGCGTTAACCGTCATCATCGAGCGATTCATCGTGCTGACCAAGGCGCGGATCAATGTCAATGAATTTTTGACCAAGATCCGCAAGGCGCTGCTGGTCAACCGGAACGTCAAGGAAGCCATCAAAGTCTGTGAGAGTAATCGCGGACCCGTGGCTTCGGTGATGAAAGCCGGATTGCTGCGCTATGGCCACAGCCGTGAAGACATCGAGAAGACCATCGAGAACGCGGCTCTGTACGAGCTCGACCGATTGGAAAAGCGAATGGGCGTTCTCGCGACCACGGCTAACGTGGCGCCCATGCTCGGCTTCCTCGGGACGGTCGCCGGGATGATCAAATCCTTCGCCACTCTCGCGGAGCAGGGTCTGACCAACCCGGCAGCGGTTGCCGTCGGTATCTCCGAAGCGCTGATCACCACCGCCACCGGTCTGATCATCGCGATTCCGGCGCAGCTCGCCTACAACTGGTACACGACGAAGATCACGCGCTTCGTACGCGATATCGAGACCGCGACCAACATGCTCCTGGAAACCTTCACCGAGATGGACGGGAGCGGTGAGAACAAGGCCTGAGGAAGGGAGTCCGCGATGGCACTGATTCGCGGCAGAGACCGAGGAACCGGGGCGGCGATCTTCACCGCCTCCATGGCGGACATCGTCTTCCTCTTGATCGTGTTCTTCGTCCTCACGTACAAGGTCGAGGTCGACAAGACGCAGATGAACCTACCCGAAACCTGGATTCGAAAGAAGATTCCCGAGAAGGCAGCTGTGATCTCGATCGCGCCGCCTGACAGGGGTTCGACGATTCGGGTCTCCACCGGCGAGGAGATGGCGCTTCCCGTGAGCACCATCGAAGAGGTGATCACCTTCGCCTCGACCGAGGTGGCGAAAAACCCGAACAGGGAGTTCATCCTCAAAGCCGACAAGGATGCGCCCTATGGTCGGGTTGACGAGGTTCTCGATGCGCTCAAGCAGTCGAAGGTGAAATACATCTTCCTCCTGTCTGAGCAGCTGACGGCGGCGGAACTGTAACCGGGGGACGACGATGAAAATAAAAAAGAAAGAAATCGCGTCCGAGATCTTCACCGGGTCCATGGCCGACATCTCGTTCCTGCTGATCATCTATTTCATGATCACCTCGGCATTCTCGGCGACCCGTGGTCTCGACTTCGCGCTGCCTGAGGAGACCGACACCCCGGAGATCAAGCAGGAAGACGCCATCGAGGTCCACGTGATGCCGGGTGGAGCCATCGAGGTCGACAAGAAGAGTATTCCGGTCGACGGACTGCTGCCGTATGTGCTCGAGAAACTGCAGCAGAACCCCGACAAACCGGTGATCCTGCGAACCGATCCCGACGCCACCTACGGCGACATGATCTCGATCTTCGACCTTCTCCGCCGAGCCAACGAGGAGTGGACCGACGACCTAGGCAACCCCATGTACAAGGATGTGAAAGGCGAGCCGCTGACCGAGATCAAGACCATCTCGATCCCGACCCAGCGGGAAATCGAGAACATCTGGAACCTCCTGGGAATGGGGTGAGGAGGCAGTATGACCGAGACGCCCAAAGCACCAGCATCCAAGGCGCCTGAGCCCAAGATGAAACCGACGGTCATCGAGATCATCGCGCAGGAAGAGCAGCAGGACAAGAAGCTCACCCGCATCGCGGTCGGCGTGGCCGTCGTCTTGCACATCTTCATCTTCGCGTTTCACTGGCCGACTTTTGCCGGCGGTCTCAAGGATGCGACCGAGAAAAAGACCAAGATCTACGTGGTCAAACAGGTCAAATTCAAACAGCCTCCCAAGCAGGAGCTCCAGCAGATTCCGAAACCAAAGAGCAAGAAGGTTCCGATTCCGGATCCCACGCCCGACGAGCCGGAACCGATCCGCGATGACGAGCCTGACGAAGACATCGATTTCGTTCCCGATGACAATCTGGTCCTCGGCATTCCGGACGCGCCACCACCGCCGGAGCCGGAAGGGCCGGTGCGTTTCGTCGTGGGCGGGAACATCACCGAGCCCGAGAAGCTCAGCGGACCCAACCCGGTCTACCCGGAAGCGGCCCGTCGCGCTCGGATCCAGGGAGTCGTGGTCCTCGAGTGCACCATCGGGAAGACCGGCAACGTCCAGGCGGTCAAGGTACTGCGACCGTTGCCTCTCGGCCTCACGGAAGCGGCCGAGGACGCGGTTCGGAAATGGAAGTTCAAGCCGTCGACCCTCAATGGGAAGCCGGTGGAGGTACTGTACATTCTGACTGTACGGTTCAACCTGCAGTAAGGTCGCCGACGGATAGTCCATGGCATTGCAAGGGTCTCTCTCCGAGCTCTCTCTACCTGACGTGATTCAGATGGTCAGCGTCTCGGGGAAGACCGGTGTGTTTTCGGTTGCTCGCCACGACGAGCTGGGAAAGATCTTCCTTCGGGATGGCCAGATCGTCGATGCGGTCGTCGGCGCCCTGCGCGGCGACAACGCGGTCTATGAGATGGCGATCTGGGCTGAGGGCGACTTCACCTTCAACCCCGGTGAAGAAACCGAAGCGGTCACGATACATCTCTCCAATGCAAATCTCATGATGGAGGCGGCACGCCGCCTCGACGAGTGGCGAGTCCTGTCACGAAAGATCCCCTCGCTTGATCTGATCCCTTTTTTTTCCTCGGGGGATCAGTCGGACCAGGTCACCCTGAGTCCCCACGAGTGGATCCTCGTCACCCGTATCGACAATGAACACACCATTGAGGAGATTGCCGAACAGCTGCACTGGTCCGCGTTCGACGTCTCCAAGCTTCTCTTCGGAATGATCACCTCGGGGCTGGTCGCTCTGCGCTCCGCCACCGACGAGTCGAGGACCGAGACCAATCACCAGGGCCCGAGTCCGGTGACCTTAATCGGGCTCGCCAACCGGATCAGGTCAGTCGCTCTCGATGTGGTCGGCGAAAGCGGTGAACACACGATCGAAAAACAGTACGCCGGCACCCGGGTTCTCATCGAGCAGGGAGCCGGTTTTGACGCGATCCGATCCATGGTCGAGCAGCACAGCAATGCGATTACCCTGCTCAAGGGCTCAGACATTGCCGCCATGTTCGACGAGCAAGTGCGACCGCTACTCGGGGACGTCAGCGGCGTCCCGGCGGGGTGACGAATAACCAGGGAGGCACCAACTCATGAAATCAACAGCAAGCCGGTGGACGATCGGCATCGCGCTCATCATCGCGATCGGAGTGTCCTATCACCCAGTCCACGCAGACTACGCTGCGGGAATGAACGCATTCAAGGCCAAGGACTACAACACCGCGGCCACGGAGTTCGAGGCGGTCTTGAAGGAACAACCAAACGAGCCCGCGACCCACTATATGCTCGGGCTCTGCAGACGCGCCCAAAACAACCTCTCGGCCGCCCTGGGCAGCTTTCAAAAGGCGGTGGAGTTGGACTCGGCCAACGAAACCCCGAATCCGATGTACACAATCACCCTCGGCCAGACCCTGAACCAGGCCAAGCAATACAACGAAGCCTATTCGGTCCTCAAGGGGGTGAGCTTCAACAGCCTCCCGAACAACTACCGGTCGACATACGCCCTCTTGTTCGCCAACGCGGCAAATGAGACCAACCGCGCCGGCGAGGCGGTGAGTGTCCTGAGTTCCCAGGTCCGTGCCGACTCATCGAATGCTGACCTCTATCAGGCTCTCGGGGTGGCGCAGGACGATCTCGGCGACGACAAGGCAGCCTACACCGCCTTCAAGCGCGCCTACGAGCTCAACCCCAACAATGATGCGAGTGGTCGATATGCGGTTCGCGCCGCCACCGCCGCCGCGAGACGAAGTGGATCCTCCAGCGAAAAATCCACCTACTACACCGACGCTGCGAGAATCTCGGAGGCACTTGCGAGTAAGAATCCGACGTTTGAGCACAATCTCCTCGCGGGTGAATCATGGCTCGGCGCCAAGCAGTACTCGAAAGCCCTGACCTGGTTCGAAAAGGCAAAGGCCCAGCAGTCACGCAACGCCCTCGTCTACTACTACATCGGCCAGAGCTACACCTCGCTCGGTCAGTTCAGCAGTGCATTGTCCTCACTGCAACAGGCCCTCGATCTGGGCAGCGGCAACGCCGATCTTCGCAAGAAAATCTACAACCAGATGGGCTACGTGCACGAGAAGAACCGCGACTTCATGAAGGCCAAGCGGGCCTACGTCGAGGCGGGCAATACCCGCCAGGCCGCCGCCATGGACCAGAAGGAAGAGGCCAAGGCCGGCAACATCGAGCATGAAACGGCCTGCAGGGATTTCAAAAACAAGATCGACGCCCTCGCCATGCAGGCCGAAGAGTTCGAGAAGCTCGGAGATATGGAGAGCGCCCGGCAGATGCGGGAACAGCTGACGGTGCTCCAGCGTCAGTACGCAGAGACATGCAATTGAGTCCAAGAGCTTTCCAGCAACCTACCGCGCGGCCCTCGGGCCGCGTTTTTCGTCGTGGGTCTCGGGGATGGATTGCTGCCGACTAGTCGTCAGCCGATGCGTACCGCTCCAGGGTGATGAAGGCCGCCGCCATGGGCAAGCCCACGGCACCGACAACCTGGACGAAGAGAATCAGGGGTGACACCCCGGCCGTCGTCAACCCGAGCGGTGCGGCCAGCCGCGCCATAAAGCCCACCGCCAGAACCGTACACACCACCGATGCCGCCGCGGCCAGCAGTGCCGGCGCCGCCACCGCCACCAGGAACGGTCCCCTGACCGTGGCCTCGGTGGCACCCATGAGCCGCATGATCGCGATCTCCTCTGCATGCCGGTGGAGTTCGAGGTGAACCCAGACGGCCGCCAACAGGACCGCCCCGGCGATCAGCGCAACCACCACCGAGATCAGCATCAGGGCGAACTGCCGCGCAACCCGACCCACAACCTGGTTGACCGATGAGGTCGGCCCGACGGCAAGGACCGAAAGGTCCTCCTTGAGCACGAGAACTCCCTGAGGGTCCCGGGTTCTGATCTCGACCATGGTCGGCAGCATCTCGGGTCCCTCGCGATCGAGGATCTCCTCGAGGTAGGGAAACCAGGTCGCCAGACGCTCGGCAAGCTCATCGGGCTCCACCGTCGCCAGCTGCCACTGAGGATGTGTCGCCGCCTGTTCACTCATCCAGGTCCGACGTTCGGCACCATCCAGCCTCGGGTGGAGCAGAATACTGACCACGCTCTCCCGGTCGCCGAGCTCGATCACCGGCGCCAACCACTGGCGGACGCTGATGGTCACGCCGGCGAGGCTGATGGGAATGGCGAGGGCCAGGGCGAGGACCGGGCTGATCAGACCACGACTCCGCAACAGGAGCCAGCCTTCGGCCAGCGCGTGCCGGATCATGGTGGCCACATCCCGTCGTAGTCGATCACCCCGCGACGCAGCACCAGGGTTCTGGCCGGCAGCGACTCGAGCAGGGCGTGGTCGTGGGTGGCGAGGACAACGGTCGCACCCTGGTAGTTGATGTCGCAGAGCAGGCTGAGGAGCTCCGAAGCGAGATCGGCGTCGAGGTTGCCGGTGGGCTCGTCCGCCAGAATCAGCCGGGGCTGGTAGACCAGGGCGCGGGCGATGGCCACCCGCTGCTGCTCGCCCCCCGAGAGGGCCTCGGGGAGGGCCGATTGCCGATGATGAAGACCGAGACGTTTGAGCACCCTGTAAGCGCGTCGATGGGCCTCGCGCTGGGCAATCCCGTGAAAGCGAAGTACAAAGGTGACGTTCTCAAGAACCGTCTTGCGCCTGAGGAGCTTGAAGTCCTGAAAAATGACTCCGATCTTTCTTCGAAGCTGTGGCAGCTCGGACCGCGCGAGGGTGTCGACCCGGCTCCCGGCCACCCAGATCTCACCGGAGGTCGGTCGCTCGGCGGCATAGAGAAGACGCAGGAGCGTGGTCTTGCCGGCCCCTGACGGACCGGTCAGAAACACCATCTCCCCCGCATCGACGGAGAGGTCGAGACCGCGCAGGATCTGACGCCGATCGTAGTCCTTGGTGGCGCCGCGGATCCGGATCACGCGAGGGTCTCCCACGGGAACCGGGGCCCGTCACAACCACCAAGGCACGAAGACACGAAGGATTTCACAAAGAGATGTTCGTTGAGGCTGACTTCATGTTTTCCAACCATTTTGGTTGGGGTGCCCGGTGGATTGAGACGAAACCCGGGAAACCGCCCTGGGCAGCTTGCTGATGGGACATCGAGCCCGGCATCGAAGGGTGTTCGACGGCCCTGATGAATCGGTTGGAACACGCTGCCTCCGGGGGCCGCATTGTACCATTGGGGTGAGGGCGGACACCTTGACAGATACTCACCAGACCAACGCCTGGCGCGAAGAAACCGTGGGTCGGGATCGGGCCCTGGTGCGCAAAGGCGAAGAGGTCACCATGACCTTCGCGCTCGGTCCGGCCACGGGCGCGGCCAAGGAGCCGGATCGACTCACCGCCATCCTCGACAATCGGGTTCTTCGACTCAGGCACTGCGAACAGATCCATGGCGGGACGATTCACGAGCTCTCCGCCGGTGGTCAAGAGGTGGTCGATGTCGGGCCGGGTGACGGATTGATCACCTCGAGCCCCGGGGTCGGTCTCCTGGTGTGGACCGCCGACTGTGTTCCGGTGCTGCTCGCGGCAGACGGGGTCGTGGCGGCGGTCCACTCGGGGTGGAGGGGCTGCGCCGTCGATATCGTCGGAGCCGCGATCGACCGCATGACCCGACACTACGAGATCTCACGGAAGAGGATCGGCGCTGCCCTTGGCCCCGCGGTCTGCGGCAGTTGTTACGAGGTCGGCCCCGAGGTGCCCGAGGCTCTTCGCCGTTTCGACCTCGACGAGTCCCGCTGGCTGGCGGACAATCACGTCGATCTCCGCGGCTTTCTCAACGCTCGCCTCGAGGCCCTCGGTCTGCCCGCCGAGAATATCGAGACCATCGGCGGCTGCACCGCCGAGACACCCGAGCTCGCCTCTTTCAGAAGAGACGGCGAATCCGCCGGCCGCCAGTGGGCCATGGCGTATCTCAACCATCGCAAAGCTCTTAGCTATTAGCTTTCAGCCATTAGCTCCATCGCACGGCTCTACAGCGCCAGGAGAAAGCCTGCGATGGGCTAAGAGCTAATGGCTAACCGCTAAGAGCTGTCCACAACCCCTTCGGATTTCCGGGACCCTCTTCCTTGATGGCGGCCTTTGAGTTGGCCGCAGGCGGCATCGACGTCGAGGCCCTTGGACCAGCGCACGGTGACGGTGAGACCGGCGTCCCGCAGGGTGGCGGCGAACCGGTTGACGGTCTCGTCGTCCGGTCGGCGATGCTCGGGGAAATACTGCGGATCCTCGTTGAGGGGAATGACGTTGACCTTCGCCGGGATGCCGCGGATGAGCTGGGCAACGGCCTGGGCATCGGCCACCTGATCGTTGAGGTCGCTGATCAGGACATACTCGAAGGTGATCCGCCGTCCGCGCTCGAGCGGGAAGCCGCGGAGCCCGGCCATGAGCTCCGGCAACCGGTACCGCCGTGCGATCGGCATCAGCCTCTGTCTCCGCTCCTGATCGGGCGCGTTGAGCGAGACCGCGAGCTTGGGCCGTCGGGGAAGCCCCGCCAACCAGGTAATCCCGGGCAGCACACCGGAGGTCGAGACCGTGATCCGCTTGGGGCTCACCCGCTCGTAGAGGGTTTCTAAAGCGGCGCCGAGATGGGTGGTGTTGAGCAGCGGTTCACCCATTCCCATGAAGACGATATTGACCCTCTCGACGGGAGCTTTCAACTGCCGCAGCATGACTCGATACTGACCGACGATTTCGTCCGGCGTGAGATTGCGGCCGGCCCCAAGCGCACCGGTGACACAGAAGGTGCAGCCCACGGCGCAGCCCGTCTGGGAGGACAGGCACATGGTCAGCTTGCCATCCACAGGCATGGAGACGCCCTCGATGGTGAGGCCGTCGGTGAGCCTCAGGAGCCACTTGACGGATCCATCGCCGCTGGCGCTCTCCTCGAGGATCTCGGGGTCGGCGATCCGGAAGCGCCTCCCAAGCTCGTCCCGCAGTTCCTTCGTGAGATTTGTCATCTCCGCGAAGCCGGTGGCGTTGCGATCGATGATCCACTGCCCGACCTGGCGCGCGCGGAACGGTCGATCCACGTACGGTTCGATCAGGTTCGCGATTCTCGATGGCGGAACGCCGACAAGATTGGGCCGCGGATCAGGAGGATCGTTCGTCACCGGTGAGTCCCGATTCTCAACCGTCTTCACATCTCGGTGGATACGGCTGATTCAAAGGCGGAAGTGCGCGCTGTGGATGGCTTCGGTGTCTGGTGGGGGAGATGCCGATGGCGGCGAGCCATCGAGCATCGCCCGAGTCGATGAGGTACTCGACCTCCCGCTGGGCGCGGCTCACGTGGATGCGCAGCGCTCCCTCATCGAGATCGAGGCCACCGTCGTTTCGGCAGCCGAGGGAGGCCTCGAGGAACATCACCGCCTCCCATCCTCCCGCATGGAGCTCGGCGAGACAACTGTTGACCTCATCCGAGTCGACGACCGAACGATGAATCGCCTGCCCGAGTCGTTCAAGGAGTCTGTGCAGTTTCCTGGTTCGCGCGTCGTCCACCAATCCTCCAGCAAGCGATCATGCTACACCAACCGGGTCGACCAGGCGACCAAAGCGACCGTTGCTCCCCGGCACTGTGTGGTGTAGCGTCAAGACGGAGATCAGACCTCGATGCCGATTTCTCTACCACCGCGACTGGCCGGGTGGCGCCGGGCCGAGCTTCTCACCGGAGACGCCTCGCCGCGCCGTTACAGCCGGCTGTGGAATGGCGACGATCGGACCGCGATATTGGTGGAGTACCCATTGGCGGTACGCTCTCAGCTGCAACACGATCTTGAGGTCCTTTCGTGGTGCCGCGGACTCGGATTGAAGGTGCCGGATCTTCTCCTTGGCGATCTCGAGACCGGATGGGCATTGCTCGGAGATCTCGGGTCTGCCGACGCCGAGTTCACCCTCGAGATCACTCCCGCCGGCGAGAGACGATCGATCTTCGAGCGCATGCTTGAACCACTCGAGGTCCTGGCGCGGTGCGGACCCGAAGACCTCCCGCCTTGGAACCCCCCGCTGGATCGATCGCGTCTGCGCTGGGAGCTGGCCGGTTTCGAGCTCTGGTTCGTCCGCCACTTTCGATCGAAGACCCCGTCGACTGGGCTGGCTCGCTGGCTCGACGACCTTGCAACGGTGGTGGGAAACCACCCCGTTCGGGTGTGCCACCGGGACTACCATCTCAACAATCTCCTGATTCAGCCAGACGACCGGGTGGGAGTCATTGATATCCAGGACATTCTGTTGGGACCGGATACCTACGATGTTGTTTCACTGGTCGCCGAACGCGCCGCCACACGCCTGATCTCACCATCCGAGCGCCGGTCGGTGCTGGCCTCGTGGGCCGACCGAACGAACGCCGAGCCCGGCTGGCGGGAGCGGGCCGCGGCTGTCCGGATCCAACGAGGCTTGAAAGTCCTCGGCACCTTTGCTCGTTTCACCCTCGAAGGCCGCACCGACTACCGTCGCTGGTTGACCGAGCTCGCGAGGGATCTTGCCGCGCCCCTCGGCAGGATTGGGGCCCCCCCGGACATCACCGCTTTTCTGCTAGACTAAGCGAGTGGGCGAAAACTCGCGAACCTCCCCGGGGATTTCCGGTGAGACACACGCGCCTCGCGCCCCGAACGGAGGTCGAAATGTTCGGATCACTCGGTTTGCCCGAGTTGTTGATCATCCTTGCGATCGTCATCTTGATTTTCGGCGTCAACAAGCTTCCCCGCCTCGGCAAGGGACTTGGTGAGGGAATTCGGAACTTCAAAGACTCGGTCAAGACCGGGAACGGCGACGAAAACGAAACCGGCTCGGATCCGAGCTCCAAGAGCGTCGATCCCAAGTAAGTCGCGATCCACTCCCGCAGACGACCGTGCCGCGGGAAGAGACCCTCCCTTCCCGCGGTTCCTTCAGTTGAACCATTTCGCCGCGACTTGGAGGGCTGATGCCACGACGAGAAGACCGGGCGGAAATCATCCGCGCCACCCTCGAGGAAGCCCTCGGGGCCGAGCACATCCAGATTGTCGATGACAGCGTTCTCCATGCGGGCCATCTCGGCGCCCAGGGCGGAGGCGGCCACTATCGGGTGGTCGTGGTTTCGGCCCGCTTCGAGGGGCTGTCGCGGGTGGCGGCCCAGCGACTCGTCTACCAGGCCCTCGGCGAACTCATGACCACCGACATCCACGCCCTCGAGATGCGAACCCTCACCCCGGAACAGTGGGCCGCGGCACGCGGCCGGGCCGAGAGCTGTTAGCTGTTAGCTGTTAGCTGTTAGCTGTTAGCTGTTAGCTGTTAGTTCATTACAGATCACTTCGAGGGAGTCAACCCTGCGATGGAGCTAAAGGCTAATAGCTAAAAGCTTTGCGCGCTACGCTGCTTCGTCTCCCTCGGCGGGGCTGGTCAGGACCCGTCGGATCATCCAGAAGACCGTCGCCAACCCTGCAACCAGCAGGAGCGCGAAGAGAATGAAATTCCCCCACTGCGGAACGATGGTCGGATGGAACTGCGAGGTGAAGGGGTCGAGGTAGAGCACCCGCACCTGGTGACGGGTGACGGTCATGACGGCGATGGTGAGGGTCAATGCCGCCAAGGTCCCGGACACCAGCCCGGGATTCTCCACCGGATTCTTGGCTCGGGCAAGCATCATCAGCAAACCGACTCCAAACAGAATCGAGATTGTCAGCGGTCCGAGAGTCGCGAGGCCGCCCCGCATCACCCCGAGGAGAACCGGTTTCGGCAGCACCCCGAGCAGAATGAAACCATCGACCATGATCAGAACCGTTGACCACAGGCCCCATCGCCAAGCGGTCGCGGCGATGGCCGTGTTGACTTCGACATCGACGCCCGCACGCGCCCGGCGGACCGCCCACCAGGCCGCGACCAGGGCGGCGAATGTGATGGCGGCGAGGACGAAGTGGAGAAGTCTCGGCCAGTAGGTCGGGTCACCGAGGACAGCCAACGCGTTGGCGTCGAACCGGGCCCACTTCTCGGGCTGGACGTGGATCAGATGGACCGCCACGTGGGTCATGGCGATGCCGAAGAAAGTCAGAGCCGAGACCCCGAGCCACGGACCACGGAACTTCTTGTGCAGATACGCCGCGTAGTAGCCGATCATGAGCAAAACCAGCATGTTGAACCAGATCCAACCAAGGAGAATGGTCCCACTGTAGAAGTACTGCTGGTACAGAACCTGGACAAAGAGCAGGGGCGCGACGCCGGTGGTGATGGCGAGGGAGATGGCGTAGGTGTTGACCCCCATCAGGCGTTTGGCGAGGACGGCATTCGGGTCGGCCGTTCGACCGCCGCCGCGGAGGTTGGCGACAAAGGCCATGAGCGTCCCGCCCAAGGTCAGATTCATGAAGATCAGATGGAGGAAGAAAGTGAAGACCAGGAGGAAGTGAAACAGCCACGGCGGCCCGGGCATGCCGGCGGCATCGAGGGCCGGAATCAGATCGGTGTTCATTTCTCACCTCCGGTCGCCACAACATCGGTTTCGCCTCGATCGAGGGACGCCAGGTAGAGAGCCAGAGCCTCTACCTCCTCCTCGGTGCCGACAAAGGGCGGCATGTACGATCGGTCGAGGGTGCGCATATCGAACTGTTTCCCGGGTTCGAAATCGGCAAATTCCTCACCCATGTCGCGAAGCTCGACGAGCGTCATGGTGATCATCCCGAGGTTGAGCTCACGGATGAACTCGGGATCCTCGCGGATCTCCTCGAGGGTCGGCATCATTTCCGCCATCTCTTGATACTCGATGTCGCCGTGGCATCTCGAACACTGTTCGCGATAGTGGACGGCGCCCATCCCGCTAGGTTGGTCGGCGGCAACGAGCTCCATATCGGCCACCGTCGGAAGCGCCTCACGGATGCTCTGATATCCGTCGATGGTGTGACAGCTCGCACATTGGGCGACAAAAATACGGCCTCCGAACGCTTCGGGCGCAGGATCTCCGGCCGCCACCCAGCCCGAGTGGGCGGCGATCCCCCGAGCGTTGATCTCGTCGATCTGGCTGACCAGAAGACCGTTGGAAAAGAGGTGGCTGTGGATCAGAAACGGCTTGCGGGTGCCCTCGCGCAATCGCTCATAGCCGCCAAAGAAACCGAAAGCACCGACCATGAGCAGGATCGCGGTCAGGCCGCGGGCCAGCTTGGGCGCGAGCAGCAGCGCAACGACCGTGACCGCCAAGCCCAACGTCAGCGACCAGAGGGTGAACGAACGGGTCGCGGCGAGACCGGCCAGGGTCGGGGCCTCACCGAGGAAGAGCGCGGTGACCGTATCGGGCAGGACTGCTTCCCACCAGCGGTAGCCCGCATAGCTCACGAACACGCCGCCGAGGAACCACCAGCCGAGATAGCGAACGAGATCGGGACGGCGATCAGGACTCGCCTTGAAGGCCGGCCAAAGCATGAAGGCCACCGCCATCAGCACGACGATCCCTGTGCGCAGCACCAGTGAGGGCCAGTAGGTCGGGTTGAAGAAACCATCCCAGAAGGCATGGCTTTCGAGCCATCCTCCTGGGGTGAGCATGAAAGTGATGATTCCGTTGATGACCACCAGCGAGAAATAGGCGCCGATGAAGTAGAGCCAACCGACCAGGAGATGGGCGCCCTTGGAGATCTTGTCCCAGGTGGTGTAGTAGACCAGGGCGGCGACGATCTCGAGAATGAAGAAGACCCACTCGATGGCCCAACCCCAGACATAGTTGTGGATCAGAGCCGAGATGGCGCCCGGGGAGATCAGGCCCGCGACAACCCAGATACCGACTCCCGAAATGGCACCAAAGACTGTTGACACCAGGATCAGCACCAACGAAGAGCGCCGGGCGAGCTCTCGCAGCTCGGGGTCCGAGCGCTTCACCGCCAGGGTTTCGGTGATGACGATGATCAGTCCGCCGCCGATGGCGAAATGGGAGACGATGACGTGGGTGATCGCGACCCACGCCATGAGCACGCCACCACCCATGGCAACATTCCAAATCGGATAATCCATGCGTCCTCCTCGCCGATCTTTTGGTCCGACTCACCCTACCATCGGCGAGGATGGCTCGCAACGCCTTGAAACTAAAGCTTGTATGCTTGTTCAATCGTCAGTTGAAATTTGAATCGCGAGCGCGTTCAGCACCTCCCCCACCAACCCGTGGGGCCCGAAAATTCGACTCAACCGCAACCTCTTGACACGACGTCGCATCTACACTACCGTGGGTTGAGACAATGAAAATGAGTCTGGATTAGATTTATGACCTCAAAGCTGTCGCAACGTGCCCAAAAGCTCTTCATCCAGTACCTGAGAGAGAACAATCTCAAGGTCACCCAGGAGCGGCTCGCTCTTCTGGATGAGATCTTCAACACCAACGAGCATCTCGACGCCGACGATCTGCTGGCGCGGATGAAGGTCAAGCAGCGCAAGGTGTCGAGGGCGACGGTCTACCGCACCCTCGATCTCCTGGTGCAGTGCGGCCTGGTTCGCAAGAGCCGACTCGGTCGTGAGCACTATTACTACGAGAAGATGGAACCGGGTGGCGGTCATCATCACATGGTGTGCACCGCGACCGGCAAGATCATCGAGTTCTGGGACTCCGACCTCGACGAGCGTCTCCGTCGGATCTGCCAGGACCACCGGTTCCGCGCCGCTTTCATCTCGATTCAGATCCAGGGTCTGAGCGAAGAGGGACAGAAGGTGGAGCAAGAGACGTCCTTCTTCTGATTCCGCGGATCAACCAGCAAAAATCCCCGCCAATGTGCGGGGATTTTTTGCTGTTGTGCGGAAATGAAATCACGGACACCGGAGGGTCAACCTCGCAAACTTCCGTTTGCCGACCTGAACAAGGATTGGAGCCGAGGAGTTCGCATCGAGGGTCGCCTTGATGTCGCGCACCGCCTCGCCTTCCACTTTGACCCCGCCTTGGGTGATGAGTCGGCGGGCCTCCGAATTCGACGGGGCCAGTCCCGCGAGAACCAGCGCCTTGGCCAACAGGACACTCACTGAATCCACCCCGAGCTCGATCTCGGGGATGTCCTGAGGCAGGTTGCGGGCAGAGAAAACCCGCTCGAACTCGTGCTGGGCCTGGGCAGCTTCGTCGGTTGAATGGAACTCCTCGACGATGGTCCTCGCGAGCTGCTTCTTGGCGTCCATCGGGTGGAGTTCGCCGGCAGCGACCCGTGCCCGATCCGCCTCTATCTCGGCTTCCGAGCGATCCGAGAGAAGCAGCCAGTACTTCCACATGAGCTCGTCCGAGATCGACATGAGCTTGCCGAACATCTCGAACGGTGCATCCTCGACCGCGACATAGTTGCCGAGGGACTTGGACATCTTCTCGACCCCGTCGAGACCCTCGAGCAGCGGCAAGGTCATGACCACTTGCGGTTCCTGTCCGTCCTCGCGCATGAGGTGGCGTCCGACCAAGAGGTTGAAGAGCTGGTCGGTGCCACCGAGCTCCACATCGACCTCGAGGGCCACCGAGTCGTAGCCCTGAGCCAGCGGATAGAGGAACTCGTGCAGCGAGATCGGTTGTTGGGCCTCGTACCTCTTTTTGAAGTCGTCGCGTTCGAGCATCTGGGCGACGGTGACCTTGGCCGCGAGACGGATCCAATCAGAGGAGCTGAGTGCGCCGAGCCAACGTGAGTTGAAGTCGATGACCGTCTTTTCGGGATCCAAGAGCTTGAATATCTGGCGCTCGTAAGTGGCGGCGTTGGCCTTGATCTCTTGCTCGGTCAGCTGCGGGCGGGTGCTCTTCTTGCCGGTCGGATCACCGATGAGGCCGGTGAAGTCGCCGATGAGAAAAACCACCTTGTGTCCGAGCTGCTGGAAGTGGTGCATCTTGCGGATCACCACCGTGTGGCCGAGGTGGAGATCGGGCGCCGAAGGGTCGAACCCGACCTTGATGGTCAGCTTCCTTCCCGTACTCGCGCACTTCTCGAGCTTGGATTTCAGCTCGGCGGCCGGCACCACATCGACGCATCCCTTGGTCAGGTACGCCAGTTGTTCTTCGAGACTCAGCTTCATGCACCCTCCAGCCCGCCTTGCGGGCGCGCACTCCTACCTACATCGAGAACTTACCTCTTGAGGTCGCTGATGGGCAGCGTCCCGGCGGCGGTGGTCTGGAGGGTCGCGAGATCTGAGAAACCCTGCAAGACCGCGTTGACGATCTCGGGACCCACGGTGAGGATCTCGAGTTCGAACTCGGCCGGTTGGTGCCACCTCGCGGCGCCTGCGGCGGTGGCTGCACAGCGTCGGGCATGACCGGCGACTCCGCTCATCTCCGCACTCGCCGACGCCGCCACCCGACGCTTGATGGGGGCCAACTCCTCTTCGTCAACGGCGGAGGTCAACGACGTCCAGCCCCCGTCGACCAGCTTCTCGACCTGGTCCACGGTCCCGGGCGACCCCAGCTCGAGGAGCAACAAGGACCGGCCGGGAACATACGGGTGCAGCACCTCGACCCGGTCTTCGGGCCAGAGATCACGGGCCCGAGCGGCGAGCACCTCGCGCACCACCATGGACACGGCCTCGTTCCCGCCAAAGGCGGTTTCAAGCGCCACCACTAGGACCGATTCGTTACCCGGCGCCGCCACCCGGGTTCGCGGAACGGCGGCAACGTTCTGGACATCGGTCATCCCATCGTCGGCCGACTCCACCGACCAGAACTTGAACAAGGCCTCGGCCGCCGCTTCGGCATCATTGGCCACCACTCCGAGAGCGAGATTCCCGGGCCGGAGCAGGGTCGCGGGCGATGGGTCATCCGCTTCGGTGACGCCGAGGAGCCCCGCCATGAGATCCAGCGCGCGACGTCGGGCGCCTTTGCCGGCGGCGGCCGCGGGTGATCGGTCCGTAGCCACCGCGAGATAGGAGTCGGTCAGTTGCTCCATGAGTTCGCCGAATCCATCGGCCGGTCCGGCCACTTCGATCAAGGGCGGGGCGCTCCGGACTCGTACATAACCCGGTCGGCTCGGCGCCGAACGCAGCTCCCGGGCCAACCGAGCGAGAACGGTGGCCGTCACCTCGCCGTCGAGATCCGGGACCATCACCGGGCGCAGGCAGACCACCGCCAGGGGCGCACCGCGACGTTCGAGAATCGCTGCGGTCAGATCGTTGCCCATTCGATGGGTTTGCGGTCCCACGGCAAAACGAGGGTTGAAAACCCGGGGAGGCAGGATCAGTTGGGCCCTTCCCGGGTGTGTGGGCAACCATCCGGCGGCGGCCTCACGGACGCTCTTGAGGGTCACCCCCTGAATCCCGAAGATGAACTCCCGCACCGCCGCCTCGCCACCGGCGAGCCAGTGCTCCAGAACCCGCACTGCGGCGTTGGGGTGCTCCTCGAGGACCGCGTAACGACGCACCTCGAGACGCCGACGGGCCGTGGCCACATCATCGGCTTGGAGGGCTGGGTCTGACGCCAGTCGAGCCAGCTCGAGCCGAAGCCCGCTGACTGCGTTCTCCGCGAAATCGGCATCCACCCCCCCCTCGAGGACCCCGAGCGCACCTTCCACTCGGCTCTGAAGGTTAGGCACGAGATCCGCCAGGAGCGTTGGCAGCAGCTCCCACAACACCTCCACCGAGCTTCGCCGGGAATCTCCCGGGGGAGGGAGTAAGACCTCGAGCCGAAGCATGGCCTCGCTCCCCTGCGGGCCGAGCCGACGGTCGAGGCCACCCTCCTCGAGGGTCGTGGCCGCGCCCGGAATCGACGGGCTTGTGGAATGATCACCGAGAAGGCGATCGAGCAACGACCACAGCTCTTCCCCCGAAGCCCCACCGACCGCGACGATGACGGGTGGTGCCGGGCGAGGTTCCTCGTCATCACCGCCTGCCCCAAGGGCGGCCTCGATGTCGGCCACGAGACCGAGCCGGCCGGTGATCAGCCGCCTCACGGCCTCCTCGCCATTATCGGTGTTCTGCGGCCATACAAGGGTCGTGGCGTCAGCTAGGGGCTGATTCACTACGACGAGCACGGTGCCTCCGGGCAGCGGCTCGACGAGCAGGGCCTGCGCATGCGCTGTCCCGGCGAAGAGCGCGGCCGTCAGAACAGCCGTCGCGCAACCGAGAACACCTTTGAGCAGAGCGGTTTGGACTTTCATTTCCGGCGGCATGGTAGCATGCCGCCGGTGAACCGATGGCCCGATCCCATGGCGCCGACGGGCCTGCTGGCGAGCTGGCTGGCGGCTGTCGTTGCGCTTCCTCTGTCGCTCTTCACCGCAGCGGCAGGCCAGGGTGTCGGCGCACTCTTGGCCGGAGCCGGTTGGATCGGAGTCAGCGTGCCGTGGAATCGTCAGGCATGGGCGCTGGTCAACCAGCCGGTTCTCAACTTCGCGTCACTGCCGGCCGCCACCGGCTATTGGCTCGGGTCGTGGATCGCACCCCTGTTGCTGGCCGCCCTGGCAATCCCCCTCTCGCTCCGCCTGAAGGCCCTCGCATCACAACTCTTTGTGGTCCAGTGTGCCTGGATGGCCATCGTGATCGGCGTCGCCTGGCAGCCCGCCCTTGATCCCGAGCTCAGCCATCTCGCACGATGGCTCCGGTTCCACGATCTTCCCCCGGAGCTCCGCTGGATCTCCGCCGGCCTCGGGGCCGCGGCGGCGGTGCCCATCGTGCTGCGGCTCATCGCCCTCGCCCGGATCACGCGACATCACATGAGCCGTTCCCGTCGGCTGGCGGTGACCGCGTTCCACATGGTGCCTGCGCCGCTGGCCTGGGTCGCGACCACCACCATCATCCGCGGCGGAGTCGAGGTGGAAACGTGCATCGTCGCGGCCGTGCCGATGTTGGTGGTCCTCGCTGTGGCCTGGATCGGCTACCCGCCGCCGCTGACGCATCCCGTCGCCCCCGTCCGGTGGCGTGTTCTCGCCCACTTGATCACGGTTGGCCTCCTGGTATGCACCGCATTCTGGTTCGCCGGCCGTCCCCTGCCCGACGACAGGGCCGCCGGTCTTCAGTGGGCGCGCGCCGGAAGTTTCAACAACATCCGGCCGTGGATGGAACCCTTGCTCGCGCCATGGTTGAAACCGACACCCCTCGGCGAAGACGATTCATAGTTCCACGATTTTCATTGATCCCGGGGACTCGATCGGGATGACAGGCACTCTTCCGTGGGTTATTCTTTGCGGGCGCGGCGCCCGGTGGCCCGCACAATCCACGATCACACTCTCGATTGGAGAACACAAATGAACCCCAAGGTCGAAAAGGCGCTCAACGAACAGATTCACGCCGAGTTCTTTTCCTACTATCTCTACCTGTCGGTTTCAGCCTACTTCACGGCCAACCACCTCGATGGTTTCGCCCACTGGATGCGGATCCAGGCCCAGGAAGAGTCCATCCACGCAATGAAGCTCTTCGACTTCCTCGCTGAGCGGGGCGGCAGGGTGGAGTTGCTTCCCCTCGACGGCCCGACCCGTGAGTGGGCGTCGCCCTCGGCGGCGGTGGAGTCGGTCCTCAATCACGAACGCGCCATCTCCGAACGAATCAATCGCCTGGTGGATCTGGCCACGGCCGAGAACGATCACGCCACCACCGTCATGCTCCACTGGTATGTCAGCGAGCAGGTCGAGGAGGAGGCGACGGCCGACAGTCTCTTCCATCAGGTGAAGATGGTCGAGTCGAGCCCGCACGGCCTGCTGATGATCGATCGTGAGCTCGCCGGTCGTCCGGCCCCGGCGGCCGACCCCGCAGGCGAGTAGTCTCCGACGATCAGCCACCCGGAGTCACCATGTGATCGACGATGGTGCGGGCCACGTCGACACCGGTGGCGCGCTCGAGATTGACGAATCCCGGCGTCGGGTTGAGTTCGCCGACCAGAATCCCATCCCTCGTCGGGAGGAGATCGACACCACAGATTCCAAGGCCGACGGACCGGGTGGCCGCCAACGCAAGTCCGATGACTTCGGTTGCGGGGCTGATTCCTTCGACCCGGCCCCCACGGGCTGCGTTGGAACGCCACTCTCCGTCGGCGGCCGAGAACCGCGCCGCCGCCACGACCTTCGATCCGACCACAAAAAGCCGGAGGCTGCAGCCACTGGTCTCGTGGTACTGCTGAACCACCAGCTCATCACCGATTCGCCACAACGAGTCGAGGACGCCCTCGAGGTGATCTAGCGACAGACAGCGGATGACCCCGATCCCCATCCGGGATCGCCTCTGTTTGACCACAACCGGGAATCGCAGATGGATCTTCGCCGCGGCCGCCAACACCTCGGGGTCGGCGCCGGCGAGGGTGAGGGGCACCGGAAGTCCCGCTTCGGCCAAGACCTGGGCCGTTCGCCAGTGGTCCCGACCGATCCGGATCGCCAACGCCGGGTTCGGTGTCGCCACGCCTCGGGATGTCAGAACCTCGAGCAGGGCGAGCATACTGTCCGGCCGCCAGTTGCCGACCCTGGCCAGTACACCGTCCGGGGCCTGCTCGAAGTGTGGGTCGACGCCACGGTAGACCTCGCCGTGATGACCGACCGCCAGTTTGGTGGCGTCAACGAGTTCGAGGGAGATGCCGGCAGCAGCGGCCGCCTCGGCGAGGCGGGTGTTGCTGGCCGTGTCGGGACGCGCGCTGAGAACGAGGATTCGCATTGCCTCATCTTACACACCGAGACGTCGGCGTTGCTGCCCGCAGCGGAACGCTGATGATGAGGTGGGCTTCCGGGTATAATCCGCGGATGATTCGTGGCAATCTGGATCGCCTCCATCTCGGCGATTTGCTTCACTGGCTCGAACTCGGCGGCCAAACCGGGCGGTTGACCCTGTCCGCCAGCGTGGGTGAGCGGCGACTCGACTTCCTTCACGGGCGAATCGTCTTTGTCTCGTCCACCGTTCCCGAGGAACGCCTCGCCACCTGGCTCGCCCACGACGGACTGATGCCGGCCGAGACCGCTCGCCGGCTGCTCGCCGCCGCCATGCTGCGGCACGAGCTCTTCACCGATCTTCTCCTGGCCGAGCGCGCCATCACCGAAACCGCACTCGGGGCCAGTCTGACCGTTCTCGCCGAGCTCATGATGGGGCGAATCCTCGAATCCACCGAGCTCTGTTTCGAGCTTGATCCCGGGCATCCCATTCGAGAACCATCCGGACTCTACCTCAGCCTCACGCCCAGCCGATTGCTCCTCGACTCCGCCCGCCGCGTGGACGAGTCCCGGGGCCCACGCACGACCTCACCGGCTCAGACACTGCCACTGGACGAGGACGCGGTGGAGGAGTTCTTCTGGCAACTCGTCGAGCTGGGGATTCCCAGCGACGACCCGGTTGACGGCGACCAACTCAACGCCCTGCATGACATCGTTCGCAACGTCATGGCGAGCCTTGCCCAGTGGTTGGCCTCGAGTACCGGTCTGGTCCCCCAGCCCGCGGACCAGGGAGAGGTCATGAAAGCGGCCCTGGCAACCCCCGACAAGGTGCGGCTCTTCGGCCTGCCGCAGGCAACCTGGAATTTGATGGTGCTCTCGACATCCATCCGATCACCGGACCTCCCGCCGCCGCCGGGTCTCGACGCCGTCAACGACTTCGCCGCGTCACTCAACCTCTGGCCCGAACTTACCGAGGCCAAGAGGTGGCAGCGCGCACGCGCCGCAACTCTCGACCGATTGACTCGCCGGGTCACCATCGTCTGGGCTCGTGGCGCCGCGGCCGCGGCCGAGGTCCTCGGGCTCGACCCCGGCGCCGCCCAGCTCGCCGCCCACCTGATCACCGTTCCCACCGACCTGGTGCTCTGGGTCCTCGCCGCACTTCCGGTCCCCCACATCGGTATCCGCCGCACCTTGCTCACCGAGCTTCCGCGTCGGATCGGTGCGGGATTGGGCCAGCTCGCCGACTTTCCGGAGGACTTCCGTCTGGTCCTCGATGGCAAGGTCCCCACCAAGCTCGGGTCCTGTCTCCACGTGAGTCGGAACCTCATCCCATCGGCGGCGGTGTGGCCCATGACAGTGCCCAACGAAGAGGCCGTCCTCGAGTTCGCGACCCCACACCAGCTCCAGCGCGCAGCGCATGCCGCCCGCCGAGCCGTGCAAGGCCCGACAGAGTCCCCAGCCCCTCACGAGCATTGATGGATGCGCCCTTCACTGGGGCAGGATGATCACGACCTCGGTGCCCCCCGGCGAACGGCCGGCGACGGTGATTCGTCCGTCATGGCGATCCACGACCAGCTTGGCGATCATCAGCCCAAGACCGATCCCCCGGGACTCACCCCTCGCGCCCGGCGATCCCTGCCAGAAGGGTTCGAAGATCCGATCGAGATCCGCTTCGGGGATGCCATCACCGGTGTCCGCGATCTTGAACTCGATCCAGGGGAGGGATCCGCGCTGCACCCGACGAACCTCAAGCCGAACTTCACCGCCTTTTTGATTGTGTTCAACGGCGTTCTTGATCACCGCTCGAAGAGCGGTCGTCATGGCGTCGGCATCGCAGCGAACCGTTTCCAGGCTGCCCGGACTCAGCACCTTGATCTCGACCTCGAGCTGCCTGGCGAGATCACGCAGGGGTGCGACCGAGCGGCGGAGAAGCTCCGCCAGTGGCGTCGGCCGACCCTCGGCACCCTGGGACTCGGTCACGAGGAGCGACGCCTGAGAAACGCTCTCCATGATCTCCGACAGCGTCTCGGCCCGGGTTCGGATGATGTCGACGAATCGTACCGTTTTCTCGGCCGGAGCGTCACGGAGACTGTCGAGGGCGCCGGCGGCGGTGGTCAAGGCCGCCACCGGCTCATCGAGCTGGGCCGCAACCCGGGCGATGAGCCCATTCTTGATCGTGTCGAGACGGGTGAGTTCCTGATTGAGGCGCTGGACCTCGTCGAGGGTGGTCCTGAGCTCATCCGTCCGTTGATCAACGGTGGTCTCGAGGCCGGTGTTCGATTGCTCGAGCTGGCGGAACGCGAGGGCGTTGGCATAGCCCATGGCAGCCGTGGCGCCGAGGATGCTCGCGAGCTCGAACTCGACTTCGTCGAGGGGCCGGCGATCGGGCCCGCCATAGACCGTGAGCACACCCATGAGTCGGTCTCGCGCCACCATGGGCACCGCGATGGCCGATGCGAAGCCGGCCTTCTCCACCGCGATCTGAACCGAGTCGGCGGTTCCCCCCTCGAGATCGCTGGCGATGAGGATCGGCTCGCCGGCCTCGGCCACCGCACCGGCCACCGTGTTCGACTCCACCGACGAGGCCAGCAATGGGTCGCGTTCGACCCCGTGGACAACCGCCTCACGGAGCTGGCCGGCGGCCGGGACGATCAACACGGTGGCGGCCTGGACCCCGAGTTGCGACACCGCGGTCTTGATCAACAACCGCAAGACATCGGCCGGGTCGTGTTGGTGAGCGATCGTGCGACCGAAATCGATGATGGCTCGGGTCACGAGCTCTTTTCGCATGAGCTGTCGGCTGGCGATCTCGAGCCTCGAGCTGAGATCGGTCATGGCCAGATTGGCGCGGACGGCCTCGCTGACCAGGGTCTCCTGGGGCAGCGGACCGGTTTCGTCAGGCTGGTGTTCGGGAACGGTGATCTCGACGTCGTCGGCAGGCGCCTCTGACGGCGCGGCTCTCACGAACTGTTCCAGGGCCGCCTGAGCTTGCTGTTTGAGCCTCTCGATCGCGTGGCCTGTGGTGTCGATGCCGAGCCGATCGGCAAGTGAAACAAGGGTGTTCTCGGTGATGGTGGCAAACGCTTCCATCACCCCGTCTCCGGTGATGGCAACCGTGGAAAAGGATGGAATCCCTGCTCCGTTGAGATCGGTCTCGAGCTCGGCCACGGGCGAGAGATCCGAGAGGTCCCGTTTGTTGTACTGCAGCACCAGGGGATGGGTGTCGGGATCGATCCCGTTGGCGTCGAGATTCTCCTTGAGGTTCTCGAACGACTGGAGGTTGGCCTGGTGCTGATTCCGCTGGCTGTCGGCAACGAAGACCACCCCGTCGGCGCCCGCCAGGACCGTCCGTCGGGTGGCGTTGTACTGGACCTGTCCCGGAACCGTGTAGAGCTGGATGGTGAGCCGGTAACCGCGGATGCGTCCGAGATTCAGGGACAGGAGATCGAAAAACAGCGTCCGGTCCGAGGCCGTGTTCAGTGAGTAGAGTCGGGTTCGACGCTGGGGATCGGTGACCCGGTGAATGTGTTGCAGACACGTGGTCTTGCCGCCGAGCGCCGGCCCGTAATAGACGATTTTGACCTTTATCTGCCGATACTGGTTGTCAAACTGGACCATCAGCCCCCCGGTCGATCACGGGTACCGAAACACATCCGGCATGGCCGAAGAACAAGCCGAAACCGTATTGTCTCATCGTCGAGATCGACCCAGAAGCCATTGTAGCCTGCGCGCCGCCGATATCATGGCTTCGATGCCGCGCTCACCTGGGGAGACGTTCGGTCGCGCTGTCGACGACCACGCGGGGTCCGCGGATGGTGTCCACCGCCGGACCTGTGCGCCGATTGCCCGCGCGAAGACCCGCCTTGGCGGCGAAAAAACCAACCGTGGAGGGCTGGGCCAACTGAAAGCTGGCGTCACCCGTGACCTGGTCGACCACCGAGACATAGCCGTAGACCAGCGTATCGTCGGGCCCGTCCTCGATCCAGAAGACAAGGCTGCCCCCCTCGATCGAGGCCGCCAGTCGTTCCTGAAGATGACCGAAGGGCGGCACTTCGTATGTGAGACTCTCGACGATGACACCATCGGCATCCTGAACATCAACCGCCACCGAGGTCCAGTCCGAGCTCCATGAGGCGATCCCGATGTTGGCTCGGAAGCCGGTGCCGTCGTTGAGGATCCCCGCCGCATAGCCGAGGGTGTCCCAGTCGATGCCTTGCCAGGTGCTCGAACCCGGGATGGTCTGGCCGTATTCACCGATCCCACCATCGGGGTCGCGGGTGTAGGTGCGCGAGGTGACCAGGAAATCACAGTCTTCCATGGGGTCGCAGGCGAGGTCCCAGTCGGCGAAGGCAAGGACGGCCCCGGCGCCGTTGATGGCGAAGTAGTCGGGTCCGAGCACATCCCACAGATTGAAGGTCTCCCACGGTGCGAGAGTGACGAAGAGGGTGTCGGCGGTCCGGTTGTCGGTGTCGCTGGGAAGGAACTGGAGCACCACCGGCAGATCGAAGGAGTGAGGGTTGTGCAGCGACAGGTCGGTGTGCCAGTCAGTCCCGTTGAGGCCCGCAGTGTTGGCGGCCGCGGGAACCATCCACTGCAACGAGAGCTGGGCCGACGCAGGCAGCGCGGTTGAGAAAAGAGCCAGAAAGGCAAGGGTGACGATCGGGCGATCAACGCGAATCATGACGACCTCCGCTTGCGGTGACCGCAATTCCCGTGCCAGACTGCGGTGCTGATGCTGGATCGCCGGTCGGCGAACACGTCCTCGAAAGAGGACACCACGCCCTCGCATCTCCCGTCACAAGACGACCGACATATACTCGGACCATGAAGATCTCCGGTATCTTGATCCTGGTGGTTGTGTTTTCCATGGCCGTGGTGGTCTTTCTTCAGAGTCGTGACGTGACCGCCAAGCGCGAGGCGCTCGCGATCATCGCCACCGAACTCCGCGAGGAGGGTGTCGAAGGGCTCCGTTTCGATCGGGACCGGGCATTCGAGCTCATCATCGTGCTCGAGGGACTCGCCGCAGATCCCACCGCCATTCCCAACCACATCGAAGATCTCAAGGTGATCTCTGAGACCGCGGCCGGATGGGCCGCCGGGGCGGCATCACCGAGCCCGGAGTTGCACGCCTCGGTCGCTCTGAGAGCGGCGTCCGGTGAGCTCCGCGGCTACGCCGTACGACCGACATCAACGGGTTTGGACAAGGCCCGCCGCAAACTTGGCGAAGCTCGCCACGCCCTCACCACCACAGCTGTCGGGGACGCCACTTCCGCACCGAGCGGTCTGGCCACCGAAGGGGTTCGAGACCGGCTCCAGAACCTCGAGGCCGCGCAGAAAGAACGCGCTCTCGAGGTCGAAGAGGAACTGGTTCCGTAAGGCGCTGCATAGCCGTTAGCTGTTAGCTGCATAGCCGTTAGCTGTTAGCTGCTAGCTGTTAGCTGCTAGCCGTTAGCTGCTAGCCGTTAGCCGTTGGCCGTTAGCTGTTAGCTGTTAGCCGTTAGCCGTTAGCTGTTAGCCGTTAGCTGTTAGCCGTTTGCTGTTTGCTGTTTGCTGTTTGCTGTTTGCTGTTTGCTGTTTGCTGTCAGCGTCATCATACAAACCCGCACACGAGTCAAACTTGCGATGGAGCTAATGGCTAAATGCTTACAGCTAATGGCTTCCCGCCTTTCGGTCGTGGCTCGTCCGGCCGGCTCAGACCCGGTGGTCAGTCGAGATCGAGCTCGAGATCGAGGCCGCCGAGGACCTCGGCACCGATGTTGGTGGTGCGGACCGCGCCGCAGCCAAGCCGCTGCAGCCCGCTCGCGATCACACCGAGCCACCGCTGAACCGCCTGGGTCCTCTCCACCTCGACCACCGGCCAAAGCCTGACGACGGTGTCACCATCACGAACGGCCACCAGCGCGACCGGGTGAAGTGGACGACCCAACTCCACCACCACCCCGTCCACGAGGAGAGCATCGCCATCCGACCGCCGCCACAGGTTGCTGCTCTTGATGACCGCTCGACCCCACCGAACCACCCCGAGATCGAGCTCTTTCGTGGCGCGGCGGAAATCGACGGTTCCACAAAGGACGAGATGCGGCATCAGTCTTTCTCCAGATCACCGACAAAAGACAGCACCACCCGTCGGCGGCGGGGCCGATTGTCACAGTCCACCACCACGACCTGCTGCCAGGTTCCTCGAACCGTCGAACCGGCCGCCACCGGCATGGTGACGGACGGCCCGAGAAGGGCGGCGCGGAGATGGGAGAAGCCGTTACCGTCGCCCCACCGTCGATCGTGGTGATACTCACGGTCCGAGGGCGCAATGGTTTCAAGGGCCTCGTGGAGATCCTGGAGCGCGCCGTCCTCATACTCGATGGTGGTCACCGCTGCCGTTGATCCAGGAACGAAGATGTTGAGCAGGCCGTCCCGACCACCCAGCTCGGCCAGCCACGTTTCGATCTTCGGGCTGAGATCGACTGTGTGCCCGTGACCCCTTGTCTCGATGACGAGCTCGCAGTGGTGAACATGCATTGCCCGAGTATACCCCGCTGAAATCACTCTTCATCACTTCCGCCGAGAGCCTCTCGCAACAGGTAGGAGAATCCCGGCGAACAGCCTTGTCCTGACACTCATTGCGGGCTAGGATGAGTCCCGTGCGTGTCGGTGTGAGTGCTGCCCTCAAGGGGATTCTTCTGCCCGCTCTGTGCGTGGCATGTGACGCCGTGCTCTCCGGTGAGGACCGGGGCCTCTGTGGAAGTTGCCGCAGTCGGCTCCTGCCCATGTCCGAGCCGTGCTGTCCGCGCTGCGGTGTGCCGGCCGACAGCGCGACGGAGCCCTGTCTCGGCTGCGTCGCATCACCGCCGCCGCAGGAGGGCACGATATTGTGGGGCTCCTATGACGGCATTCTGCGGCAGGCCGTGCTGGCGCTCAAGCACCGAGGCCACGACGAGATCGCACGCCCGCTGGGCCAACGCATGGCCGCTCGGATCGGCCTCGCGCCCTGGTTTGATGGGATCACGATGGTGGCCCCCGTTCCGTCACACGGCCTCCGTCGCCTGCGTCGAGGCTCGAGCGCGGCGGCGTTGGTCGGCGCCGATCTTGCGGCGACCATCCACCGGCCCCTGAAGCCCGCCCTTCGCCGCCACGGTCTCCACCGTCAGGCCGGACACACGCGTATCCAGAGAATGCAACTTCCTCCGGGAAGCTTCTCGGCGAAACCATCGGTTCAAGGGGAGCGCGTGTTGCTCGTCGATGATGTCAGCACCACCGGAACCACCCTGCGCCGCGCCACCAACTCGCTGCTCTCAGCCGGCGCCGAAGCCGTCTACTGCATCGCCATCGCCCACGCGCCCGATCCAAGGAGAATGTGATGAATCTCTTCGACCAGCTCATTCGGTATGGCATGCCCTTTGTTCCCAAACCCATCGTCGGAAGAGTGGCCCAGCGCTATGTCGCCGGCGAAGAAGTCGCCGACGCCGTCAACGCCATCCGTGAACTCAACGCTGAAGGGGCCATGGCTACGGTCGACGTGCTCGGTGAGGAGATTCATGACCCCGCGAAGGCCGAGGCGGCGGTCTTACAGTATCTCGGACTTCTAGATACGATTGATCGCGAGAAGCTTGACGCCAACGTCTCCATCAAACCGACCATGCTGGGTCTTAAAATCGACGAGGAGATGTGTTGCGGTCACATCAGATCCATCCTGAGCAGGGCGGCCGAGCTGGACAACTTCGTCCGCATCGACATGGAGGACCACACCTGCACCGACGGGACCCTCCGAATCTACCGCCGCCTGTTTTCTGAGGTCGGACACGTGGGTGTGGTTCTCCAGGCCTATCTCAACCGGACCATCGCCGACATCGGCGACCTGTTGCCCCTGAGCCCCAACATTCGTCTGTGCAAGGGCATCTATCGCGAACCACGAACCATCGCATGGCAGCAGTATGAAACCGTGCGCGCCAACTTCATCTACGCCCTGGACAAGCTCCTGCAGGGTGGCGCCTACGTCGGCATCGCCACCCACGACGCTCACCTGGTCTGGGCCGGCATGGCGGCGGTGGATCGCCTCGGTCTCGAACCGGCGGAGTATGAGTTTCAGATGCTCCTAGGGGTCGATCCCGAGCTTCGCCGAATCATCCTCGATCGAGGGCATCGACTTCGGGTTTACGTGCCCTTCGGACGGGATTGGTATCCCTACTCCATGCGTCGTCTCCGGGAGAACCCCACCGTCGCCCACCACGTGTCCCGAGCCATGCTCGGTCTTCGGCCCCGTTGAGACGGCTTCGGAATGGGAGTATCCTGAGACCAGCAGGCGGTTTGGAGGAGACATGCGCCATCACATCACGACATTCGTCGCCATCGTGGCTGCCATCGGCCTGGTGATCGGAACCGCCTCCGCCGGGCCCCAGGCCCGTGTCGGAGGCACGGTTGTCGGAACCGACGGTGCGCCCGTCGTCGGCGCCACGATCACCATCACGTCGGAAGATCTACCCAAGTTCAACAAGATCATCGAGACCGATGAAGACGGCAAGTTCAAAGTCCTCATCCTCGATGCCACCAAGACCTATCTCTTCACGGTGACGGCACCGGGCTTCCTCGGCCACGAGGAGCAGATCAAGGTCGCCGTCGGAACCACCGACAACGACTTCACCTTCGAACTCTCGACTCCCAAGGAACAAGCGGCCACGCAACAACAGCAGCTCTTGGAGCAGCCGGGGTACAAGGAGTTCGGCGAGGCAAGGACTTTGCTCGATGAGGGCCGGACCGCAGAGGCCCGGGCCCGGCTCGAAGACGCGTTGAGAGCGATGCCCGATCTCATCGAAGCGCTCGAGTTGATGGCCTCTATCGATTTCGACTCCGGCGACAACGAGCGCGCCCTGGCCAGTGCACGGCGCTGTCTCGAGGAGGACGACGAGTCCCCCAAGTGCCTCGCGGTGGCCTCCAACGCGGCCGGCAACCTCGGCGACACCGAAGCACAGCAAGCCTATCTCGCACAGTATCAGGAACTCAATCCGGATGATCCGGCCACGCTCTTCAACCGGGCGGCAGGATTTCTGAACAAGATGGACGACGACAGCGCGCGTCCTCTGCTCGAGGAGTGCCTCGCGGTCGATCCCGACTTTGCCAAGTGCCTCTTCGAGTACGGCATGCTGCTGCTCCGCACCGGCGATCTCGAGGGAGCCAAGGCCCAGTTCGAGAAGTACCTGGAGGTCGCCCCCGATGGTCCCGACGCGGCGACCGCGAGTGAAACCGTCAAGTACCTCTGACCGGCCGAGGGCCGCATGAGAACACCGGACCTCGTGATCGGCGTCGCCGGCGGCAGCGGCTCTGGAAAAACCACCGTGGCCGATGAGATCGTCCGTCGGGTCGGGCCGGGCCGGATCGTCTCCGTCCACCAGGACCGCTACTACCGGGATCTCTCGAATCTCGATCCGGACCGGCGGACCCGTCACAACTTCGATCACCCCAACGCCATCGAAGAGGAGCTCCTGGTCAAGCACCTCGGTCTTCTCATTTCGGGCCGGTCGGCGCCCCTGCCGATCTACGACTTCGCCAACCACATCCGAACAAACGAGGTCGAGGTCGCCGAACCGCGGCCGGTCGTGCTGCTCGAGGGCATCCTGATCCTGGCGGTGGCCGCCGTGCGGGAACTCATCGATGTCAAACTCTTCGTCGACACCGACCCGGACATTCGTTTCATCCGCCGCTTGGGTCGCGACCTCGCCGAGCGTGGACGGTCTGTCCAATCGGTGATCGATCAATGGAGCGAGACCGTCCGCCCCATGCACCTCGAGTTTGTCGAACCTTCCAAGCGATACGCCGACCTCATCATCCCGGAAGGTGGATTCAACACCGTCGCCCTCGACCTGGTCATCAGCCGGATCGAGAAGGTGCTGGAGGGTTCGAAATAACGGGTGTCGGGCGCCGGTCTCTGGTACTCACACGCTCTTATGCGGCGGGCGGCGACGGCGGCGCTGGTGGAGCTCCTCCTCTTTGAACATGAACTTGATGGAGTGTTTGAAGATCAGGAGGTTCGGTGCTTTGTCGCGATTCAGCTTGATGCAGCCCTTGTCGTACCACTCGATCCAACCGGTGAGTTCGGTCCCATCGGTGAGCAACACCACCATGGTGGTGCGATTTTGCATCTGTTTGAGATAATAGAAACTCTCGGCATTGGTCTGCTCGGCCGGAACCTGCTTGCGCCGTCCGGTGGTGCCTCGCGTCGGGAATCTGTCCATCATTTCGGTCATCGACGGACGGATGAGTTTGCGGTCCGACATGTTGTCGCTCCTATCACCCCATGCAGGGCGGAGGGAAGAGCCCGGGTGCATGAAGAGGGGGTTTTGTGAACCAAGGGTAACAAAACCTCCGCACCCTGTCGCGTGTCACTTCCGCGGTGGAGCCGGGCGCTGACGCCGGGGGCGTTTCCCGACCTCGGGATACTGATCGACCTCGTGCGCCAAACAGCACATCAGCCGACCGCACAAACCCGATATCTTCGTCGGGTTGAGGCTGAGGCGCTGCCGTTTGGCCATCCGCACGGTGACCGAGTGAAACCGGTCCATAAAGGTCGCACAGCAAAGACAGCGGCCGCACGGACCGAGACCGCCACACACCCGTGCGCCGTCGCGCACCCCCAGGGGGCGCATCTCGATCCGGCGCCGATATCGGCGTCCGAGTTCGCGCAGCAGAGGACGGAAATCGAGTCTGCTCTCGGCGGTGAAGTAGACCATCGCCTTACGGCCGGTCAACGGCAATCTTGCTTTGATCGTCCGCATGTCGAGACCGAGCTCGCGGGTGCGACGACGAAGATAGCCCTCGATCTCGCGTTCAATGTGGCGGGTGTCCGCGCTCCGTTTCTGATCTTCGGCCGACGCCAGTCGGATGATCCGTCCGGTCGGCCCTGACCTTTTGCGAAAGATCGGCAGCGCGAACAGGCTGACCCGGCCGAGAAACTGGCCGTCCGGGGTCTCGACGAGATAGTACGTGTCGTGCCGAACCTCAAGGGCGCCGGTGCGGCAGGGCATGGCCGGCAGATCGGTGTCGATGATCACCGGAATCAGATCCTCGACCCGCGACGTCACCGGGATTTCAGCGAATGAAGTACTCACGGAGTCGTCCTGTTCTGATCGAGCTCGACCTGGATCTTGGCATCGGCGGCCTCGACTCCATCGGCACCCGCCCGCCGGGCCGCGGCGAGAGCCTCGGCGACCTCGGGTCGATGGGAAGCGACAATCTGCCCGGCAAAGATGGCAGCGTTCTTGGCGCCCGCAGAACCGACGGCAAAGGTCGCCACCGGTATTCCACCCGGCATCTGCAACGTCGACAAGACGGCATCAACCCCGTCCAGGACTCCACCGGGAAGAGGGACACCGAGCACCGGCCGGGTGGTGTGAGCCGCCACCACGCCGGCGAGGTGGGCCGCCATTCCGGCGGCACAGATGAAGACCTGGCAGCCATCGGCCTCGGCCTGTCGAACGAGCGCGATGGTGCGCTCGGGAGTCCGGTGAGCGGAGGAGACCTTGACCCGCGACGAGAGACCGAGATCGTTCATCACCCGTACGGCGCCTTCGAGGTGCTTCCAGTCACTCGCCGAGCCCATCAACATCAAGACATCGAGATCAGCCAACGGATTTTCCAATCTTCTGCAAGTTCAGCGTATCGACGCCGATGTCCGATCGGAGGTGCGCTCCGTCGAAACGAATACGGCGGGCCGCGCGATAGGCGAGATCAACGGCGCCGGCGAGGGTTTCGCCGATGGCCGTCACCGACAGCACCCGGCCTCCCGCGGTGAGCAGCCGCTCGGCGTCGCGTCTGGTACCGGCGTGGAATACAACCACACCGGGCATAGCCTCGGCCTCGGGCAGGCCGGTGATCTCATCACCGACGCGAGGGCTGCCGGGATAGTTCTCGGCAGCAAGGACGACGCAGACGGCGACCTGTGTCTTCCACCCCAGGGCGCCCGGTTGGAGCCGGCCGTCAGCGGCATCGCGAAGAACCGCGGCAAGATCACCATCGAGGCGTCGGAGGACGGACTGGGTTTCAGGGTCGCCGAGACGGCAGTTGAACTCGAGCACCTTGGGACCGTCGGCGGTCAACATCAGGCCGGCGTAGAGAATGCCGCGGTACTCGCGACCCTCAGCGGCCATCCCGGTCACGGTGGGCATGATCACGGTATCGAGAATCTGCTCACGGAGGGTGTTGGACAGGGCGAAGGCTGGCGAGTGCGAGCCCATGCCGCCGGTGTTGGGGCCCGAGTCACCGTCGCCGACTCGTTTGTAGTCGTGTGATGTGGCGAAGGCCTCGATCCGGGTGCCGTCACAGATCACCATAAAGGAGACCTCAGGCCCTTCGAGGCACTCTTCAACAAGCACCCGATCGGCGGCGGCGCCGAACCGACGGTTCACGAAGAGATCATCCAACGCCTCCGCGAGCTCGTTTTGGGAACCGACGATCAGCACGCCTTTGCCGGCGGCGAGTCCGTCCGCCTTGAGCACCACCGGAAAACCGAACCGGCGCGCGGCTCGGGCGGCATCATCCGCGGTCCGAACGATCTCGGCGGCGGCAGTCGGTATGGAGTGACGAAGACAGAACTCCTTGGCGAAGACCTTGCTGGCCTCGAGTTCGGCGGCGGCGGCGACGGGTCCGAAGAGGCGCAGCTCGCGACGGGCAAAGACATCGCCGATCCCCTCAGCCAGGGGCACCTCGGGTCCGACCACCGTGAGGTCGATGCCGAGCTCTTCCGCCGCGTCGGCGACTCCCTCGAGATCGGCGAGGTCGAGGTCCAGGATCTCGGCTTCGGTCTCCATTCCGGGGTTGCCCGGGGCGACGTAGAGACCGTCGACCGATGGTGAGTCTCGGAGCGCGTGGACGATGGCGTGCTCGCGGGCGCCGGAGCCGAGGACCAGGGCTCGCATGGATCAGCCCCGGGCCTGGAGCAGGGTCAGAAAAGTGGTCTGAACGATGTCGGCCGCCGAGCACCCGCGGCTGAGGTCGTTGGCGGGTTTGGCCAGACCCTGCATGAGCGGGCCGAGGGCCCGGGCGCCGCCGAGTCGCTCCACCGCTTTGTAGGTGATGTTGCCCGAGTTGAGATCCGGAAAAACGAGCACGTTGGCCCGGCCGGCAACGGCCGAGTCGGGCGCCTTCTTGGCGCCGATTCGCGGAATCAGCGCGGCGTCGAGCTGAAGCTCTCCGTCGAAGGCGAAGACCGATCCGCGCCGTTCGAGCTCGTCACGCGCCTCACGCACCTTGGCGACCAGGGGGTGGTCCGCCGATCCTTTGGTGGAAAACGACAGCAGTCCGACACGGGGCTCTCCGCCGACGATGGATCGGAAGGTCTCCGCCGCCGACACCGCGATCTCCGCCAGCTGAACGGGGTCGGGATCGGGCATAACCGCACAGTCGGCAAAGACCATGATCCCGTCATCGCCCCAGCTCGGATCCGGGTGGACCATGACAAAGGCCGACGACACGGTCCTCAGGCCCGGAGCCGCACCGATGCAGTGCAGCGCCGCCCGCACCGTGTCGGCGGTGGTCCGGACCGCACCGCCGATGGAGCCGTCGGCGTGGCCGGCCGCGACCAGCAGGGAGGCGAAATACAGTGGATCGTCGACCGCCTCGAGCGCCTCATCCATGGTCAGGCCCTTGTGCGCCCGACGTTGGTGCAGCAGTCCGGCAAGCTCGGTGCGCCGAGAATCCGTCAGTGGGTCGAGGACCTCGACGCCGGCACTCTCGAGCTTCGCGTGATCGTCACAACGACCGGCCTCCGGGCAGAGGATGATCGTCTTGCAGAGGTCGCGCGCGGCGAGCTCCGCGGCCGCCTCGATGATCCTCGGATCATCGCCTTCGGCAAGGGCAATGGTGCCACCGACGGCCCTCGTCCGTTGTTCCAGTGATTCCAGAAAGCCCATTCGCCCCTCCGGGCAGACATTGTACCCCGAATCACGACCCGCACCCTGCACCAAAAATGATCTCAGTCATCCCGGAATACAATTAATGATATTATTGATTATGTTTATCATGAATCAGACCGAGCGCTATCGGCTCGAGGCCCTCATGGAGTTGGCCCGGAGCTTTCCGGAGGGGCGATCCACCGCCCAGATCGCCTCCCGGCGTAACATCCCGTCGGCCTATCTTTCCCGTCTCCTGGCGGAGCTCGCCCGCGCCGGATGGGTGCACTCTCGACGCGGTCCCGGGGGGGGCGTCAGCCTGGCCCATCCCCCCGAGACCATCTCGGTCTCCGCCGTCATTTTCGACCGTCGTACAGACACGTCCCTCCCGCCGGCCCTGGATCGGCTCGCACACACCATTGACACCGCGGTGGAGGCCAGCACCACCACCATCAGCGTCGCCGATCTCGCCCGGTGGGAACGGCAAGCGCGCGCCGCGCACGACTATTCGATCTGAGGACAAACCCATGAAAATCGCCAGCAACGTCACCGCGCTGATCGGCAATACCCCTCTCGTGGAGCTCGACCGCATCGGCGCCGATCTCCCGGGCCGAGTGGTCGCCAAACTCGAGTTCTTCAACCCCGCGCATTCGGTGAAGGACCGAATCGGGGTCGCCATGATCGACGCTCTCGAACGCGACGGTCTCCTGGTCCGCGGGCGCTCGACCATCATCGAACCGACCTCGGGCAACACCGGCATCGCCCTGGCAATGGTCGCCGCCGCCCGCGGCTATCGTTGTGTGCTCACCATGCCCGAGTCGATGTCGGTCGAACGGCGAAAGGTGCTCGCCCTGCTCGGCGCAGAACTTGTTCTGACCCCCGCAGCCGAGGGGATGAAAGGGGCCGGCGCCCGAGCCGAAGAGCTGCTCGAAGAGATCTCAGACTCGGTCATGCCGGGGCAGTTCTCCAACCCGGCCAACCCCGAGATCCACAGCGCCACCACGGCCCGGGAGCTGTGGCAGGACACCGACGGCCGGATGGCGGCCTTTGTCGCCGGGGTCGGGACCGGTGGAACGCTCACCGGTGTCGGCAGGGTCTGGAAGCACCTCCGTCCCGCCACCCGCATCGTCGCCGTTGAACCGACGGACTCGCCGGTGCTCTCCGGCGGGGAGCCGGGGGCGCACCGCATCCAGGGCATCGGCGCAGGCTTTATCCCCGCCAACGTCGAGACCCCGCTCATCGATGAGGTGATCCAGGTCTCCAACGAACAGGCCTTCGCCACCGCCCGCCGGCTCGCCCGAGAGGAGGGAGTTCTCGCCGGGATTTCCACCGGCGCAGCCTGCGCCGCGGCGCTCGAGCTCGCGGCTCGGCCCGAGTTCGCCGACGAGATCATCGTCTTCATCGCCCCGTCGACCTCAGAGCGCTACATCTCCACCGATCTCTTCGAGGGATTGGGGTAGCAGCGGCAGCCGCAGGGACAGTTTCAGCGACAGAGCCCACGTCCTCGTGAGCGTCATGGCGTTGATCATCACCGTGCGCCTTGGCGGCTCACCCCACAGCAGCGGGCGCCGTGCTCCGGGTCAAGACTGGATCGAGGGCCGCGCCCGGGAGGCGAACGAGGAGCGACTCCGGATCGATCCACGCCTTGACCGGCAGTTCGCCGGCGAGATCGCCGTCGAGCTGGTACCGGACACGACCTCCGCCAGCCTGCAGAATCTCCACCTCATCCACCATCGCACGCCACACATCGCGCCTTCGGACATGGCGCCCGAAGGGCATCCCGAGGGCGAAGGGCACGGCAAAGCGTCGCCCCACCGTCCGCTGAGCCACAACCTCGAAGGACGGGGCGAAAGGGCTGGCCCCGGGAGTGGCGTGATATGGCCCGGCATAACAGCGACTCGTTCCGACGATGGCCCAACCCGCGGTGATGGTCTTTCCCGCAGCTGCGATCTCGAGCGTAGGCATGGATCTGAAGCGGAGGAGCTCGCGAAGAGCCTGGAGTGCGACCCCCGAACGACCGATCTTCTTGATGCCGGCTTCGAGATGCTCGAGCACGACGACATCGGGTCCGGAGGACAGCATGAGGAGAAAGATCTCATCCCGGTCGGTTCGTCCCACCCGCATCGCCCGGTCGCGACCGACGATGAGGGCCTCGATGGCGGCCGGGGCCGGTCGGGGAATCCCGAACTCGTAGGCGAGGACCGAGGTCGTTCCTCCGGGAAGCACACCGAGCGCGGTGTCGCTCCCGAGCAGGCCACGCGCCACCTCGTTGTAGGTGCCGTCACCACCATAGGCAAAGACCAGCGGGTGACCCTCCTCGGCCGCTTCGCGAGCGAACCCGGTTCCGTGCCCTCGAAACTCGGTGTGACACCAGTCGAGCTCGACACCGCATCGGTGCGCGGCTGCGTCCAGATCCGCAAAGGAACGCAGCAACCGACCCCCTCCTGCGGTCGGATTGACGATGATGGGAACTGATCTCAATCCGCCTCCTCGAAGAGGGCGCCGCCGGTCGCCGGCGTCGCGAGTCCGAGATGGCGACACGCCCGCGGCGTCACCATCCGACCCCGAGGGGTCCGTTGGAGCAGACCGATCTGCAGAAGGTAGGGCTCGTTGATGTCCTCGAGTGTGCCGCGGTCCTCGCCGAGGGAGGCCGCCAGCGCCTTGAGCCCCACCGGACCGCCGTTGTAGACCTCGATGATGGTGGTGAGCAGCTTGCGGTCAAGGTGGTCGAGACCGAAGGCGTCCACCTCCATCTGCTCGAGTCCGAAGGTGGCCGCCTTCAGAGTCACCCCGGCGGCGCCCAGGTGGTGAGCGAAGTCCCGGACCCGGCGCAGCAGGCGGTTGGCGATTCTCGGTGTTCCACGAGCCCTCTTCGCGAGCTCGTCCCGGGCGTCGTTCTCGACCTCGATGCCGAGGATTCGAGCCGATCTCTCGACAATGGAGGCGAGCTCGTCGGGCGGGTAGAACTCGAGCCGATGCACGATACCGAAGCGGTCCCGCAGCGGGGCCGTCAGCAGGCCCGTGCGGGTGGTGGCGCCGACGAGGGTGAAGTGGGGGAGGGTCAGACGAACACTCCGCGCTGCCGGTCCCTGACCGATGACGATGTCGAGCTCGAAATCCTCCATGGCCGGATAGAGAATTTCTTCGACGGCCGCGGGGAGTCGGTGGATCTCATCGACAAAGAGGACATCGCCGGGCTGGAGATTGGTGAGCATGGCCGCGAGATCCCCCGGTCGTTCGAGCACCGGACCGGAGGTCACGTGGACCTCCGCATCCATCTCGTTGGCGACGATGTGGGCCAGGGTCGTCTTGCCCAAACCCGGCGGGCCGAAGATCAACACGTGATCGAGACACTCGCAGCGATCCCGGGCCGCACTCATAAAGACCCCGAGGTTGGTCACGAGTCTCGCCTGGCCGATGAACTCCTCCAGCCGGCGCGGCCTGAGGGTCTCCTCGAAACGCTTCTCGCCCGGTCCGGCGTCGGGGGTCAGGACTTCGGATGTCATGGACTGAGAGTATACGGGACCGAAGGGTTTTGGGGGTTCGAGGGTGGAAACGTCATAAGCACGAATTCAAAGAACCGAGAGGAGATCGCGAAGACCTCGGATCTGAACCACCTCAAGAGTGTTGCGAAACCTCGGTGTGGCGAGGCACCCAACCACCACATTTTCCTTGTCGGCGAGGAGATTGCAGGTTCTCGATTCCCGGATATCATGTCAGAATAGGACAAATCTTCGAGCAAGACCGCCTTCAGGATCAATGCACTCGACGTGCTCACGTAAGTGCCCAAGGAGGTTGCAATGGCCGTCACGAAGCTCTGGATGGTGCACCGCGCTCTTGTGATCTGTGCCGTCGTAACGGCGGCCATGCCGCTATCAGCGGACGTCGCCTGTGACTACGGCCCGGCCTATGATCCGGCAACCTGGTCATGTGTCGGTGGCAGCGCAGCCGGCGACCCGTGTGCGGGATCGGGCGACCCGGTGTGCGTCGACGGCTCGTGCGAGCTCGGACCCGGAGGCCAGCACCCATCGACTACAGCCTCGGAGCGATCGGGCCGAATGCCTGTATTTTGGGAACCGGTCACACCTGTGGCGGGACGCTGACCGACTGCGCGAGCTTTCACCGGGAGGCCTTCGGCGAAGACAACCCACCGTCCTGCGAGATCGACGTCATCAGGGGTGATGATCGGAATGTGAAGTCGGTCACCATCGACATCGAGATTGTTGACGGAATCGGCGCGTCGCTTGCGGGAAGTATCTCGGTGACCGTGTCGGAACCCACGAAGTCACCGATGCCGAATCACAACCCGATCTAAGAAAAGCCCCTCTTCACCAAACCGGAGAACCGTGGAACAGGGAGCCTGGCCACATACCTCTCGGCCCCCGAGGCCACGACGACGAGTTCACACTTGACCGTTCCCGAAACCTGGGATGAGTCTTCTCCCTACCCCCAAGATATCCTCGGGTTGCCGAGCCAAGCGAGGCTCCTCGTGGATTTCTGAGGGCGGGCGGGTGGGGGGTGAGGGGGTGGGTTCGTCCACGACAATCGCGCCGGATTGCACACTGCAAGACCCACGGGCGTGCCGTAGGCACGGCTCGGCTTCGGCGCGCAGGATTCGGCGAATGTCCGACATTCGGAGGATCCGAGCACCGAAGACGATCAGCCGCCGACAAGGTCGGCGGCGGTGGGTCTCCGGAACACCATCATCATCGGGCACGGGCACGGGTACGGGAGCGGGACGCTAGCGCGTCAGGCGCTGAAGCGCCAATCGCAGGACCTCACCGACGTCATCGGCGGGGTTGTCGGCTAAGACGTCCTCGACGGCCTTCATGGCCTGGTTCTGCCTGTACCCGAGGTTGACGAGCGCCGAGGCGGCATCGCCTCGGAGGTCTCCGCCCTCCGGACGGGTGACGCTGAGCTTGCCCTTGAGTTCGAGCAGGATCCGCTGGGCGGTCTTCTTGCCCACCCCCGGGGTCATGGTCAGCCGTGCGAGGTCACCGGTCGCGACCACCGAGGCGAGCTCGTCGGGAGCCAACGACGACAGTACCGCCAGCGCGATCCGCGGTCCGACACCTGCCACAGCGATGAGGCGATCGAAGGCCTCGAGCTCGCCCTTGCTGGGAAAACCGAAGAGCTCGATGCCGTCGTCCTTGACCCGGGTGTGGATGAGCAAGGTCGCGCGTTCGATCCCGGCGAGCTCGGCCACCGCCCGAAGGGTCGTGGACACCAGATAACCGACGCCGCCGACGTCGACGATGATCCGGCCGGGATCGACCTCGATGACGCGGCCTTCGAGTCGTCCGATCATCTCGGCCGGATCCGGGCTAACTCTGACGGTTGAAGGCCTGTCGGAAGGCCTCGTCTGCCGTGATCATCGTGTCGCGCCGGCGTTCGTTGAGGATCGAGATGAGCAACTGTTGGGCACGCTCGGCCAACAGTCGGGCACGGACGGGATCGCGCTCACTCGCCAGCTCTCCCGGACCGATGAGCCGCAGGGTCTCGACACGCGCAACCACCGCCCCACGATCGCCCATCGGAATCGGGCCGATGATGCCGCCTTCGGCACCCGTGAAGACCGCCTCGTCGAGGGCGGCCGCCGAACCGATGGTACCGACGGGCGAACCCCAACGGTGGTCCCGCGCCTCGGCGAAGGTGCCGTTGAAGGTCTCGGTCAGGGTCTCTACATCCTGGCCCTCGCTCCAGGCTTGAGCCAGTTCTGTGGCCCGTACGGTGGCGATATCGAGGGCGAGGCCGCGGCGCAGGCTCTGTTCGACCTGCTGGCGTACATCTTCGAACGGGGCCACACCAGCCGGCCGAACCTCCTTGAGCTGCCACACCATCCAACCGCGTGGGATGGCCCGAGGGCCGCCGACGGAGCCTTCGTCCACCGCAAAGACCTCGAGGGTGAACTCGGGGCCTTCGCCGGTGCCCGGAATGGCCTGGCTGCCGGTGGTGGGTGGGCTCTCGTTGAGCACCGTGGCCTCATCTTCATCGGCGATGAGCTGCCAACCATCGTCGTCCATCGGAGGATTCTCCTCGAGTCGGCGGGCGAGCTCGCGGGCACGCTTCTCGGCCTCAATCGAGGCTCGACCCTCCAAAACGCGGAACCGGACCTGTTCGACAACGTCCTCGAAGGGGCGCTGACGTTCCGGCCGGAATCCATCGACCTTGATGATGTGGAAGCCGTACTGGCTCCGCACCGGACCGACGATCTCGCCGGGCTTGGCGCCGAAAACCGCCTCGTCGAACTCGGGAACCATGCGCCCACGGCCGAACCAACCGAGGTCGCCACCCTTGTCTTTCGATCCCGGGTCGTCGGAGTGCTTCTCGGCGAGAGCAGCGAAGTCGCCCCCGGCACGGGCGATCTGGGCGACGCCATTGGCACGCAATTCGGCCTCTGCCTGGGTCTCGACTTCGGCATCGAGTGAAACCCGGATGAGGACATGAGCCGCCTGGGCCTGCTCCTCCTCGAGGAACTCGTCCAAATGGTCGTCGTAGTACGCCTGGAGCTCCGCGTCGTCCACAGGAAGCTGCCGGCGAAGTCTGGAGGTCTCGACGACAAGATATCGGATGACCCGCTGCTCATCGCGGAGGTAGTCATCCGCCGAGGCCTCATAGTGGGCGAGGGCCTCGTCCTCGGTGATGGAAACCTCACTGAGGAACCGCTCATACGGAAGCATGATCGCATCGAAATCCGCGAGCTCCCGCTCACGCCGGATGCTGCGCTCGACCTCGGCATCGGCGACATACACCCCACGACGCATCATGGCGGTGAGCTTTTCGAGGGACAGATCCTCCGAGCGGGACTGTTCGAACTCCTGCGGGGTCATCTGGAAGTACCCGCGAAGGATCCGCTGATAGGCTTCCTGGCCGACGAACTCGCCGTCTTCACCCTGGAAGATGGCGGTGGCCATGATGTCGTCACGGAGTTCCTGGTCCGAGACGTGGACCCCCGCACGCTCGGCCTCCTCGAGGAGAAGCGTCCGGTTGGTGAAGTAGGCCAGGGTCTCGTCGAAGAGATTGACCTGGGCTTTGATCTCTTCCCAGCGATCACCGAACTGCTGCGAGTACTGTTGCTCGAAGCGGCGCATCTGGGCGAGAAACTCCTGCCTTGTGACCACGTTGTCGCCCACCCGGACGGCGGCATCGGCGGTGCTGCCCGGGCCGGAACCACCCGCACCCCAATCGACAAAAACCAAAAGGACAAAAACGGCCACCACCCCCCAGAGAATGAACTTGAGGTGGCGGAGATTGTCGCGAAGCCATTTCAGAGCCATGAACGTCCTCCCAAGGACCGAATCAGGACAGCGAAGTCTACCCGAGCCGGCGGGGTGGTGCAAGCGACCGGGCCTTCTTGCTGCTTATGAACGAGCATGTTACGGTGCGAGATGGAGGATCAACCGCGTGCGAAGCTCGATCCAGGTTGACTGGTATCTGATCAAGATCACGAGCATCCGGCGAATCATCGCCATTGTGGTCACCGGCGTTGTTGCCGCCGGTCTGGTCTTCCTCGCGTACCAGCGTCTCAATCTCCCCCCCGAGGGACGGGCTCGTAAGGCAATCGAGGCCGCTGAAATCGCCGAGTCCAAAGCCGAGTCTCAAGTTCTGCCGCAGAACCTGCGACGCGAGTTGGGACAGGCTTCGGCCCAGCTCGATACCGCACGCGAGATGTACCTCACAGAGCGGTGGTCGGAGGCGGAATCCGATGCCGAGAGTGCCCGCCTTCGTTTCCTGGCCCTGGCCGGCGCCGGCACCCATCAACTCACCGGGGTTGGCGAGTTCTTCAGCCTCGAAGGGCGTGTCCAGCTGCAGCGAGCAGGCACCCCGGAATGGGACAACGCTCAGCAGCGCATGCCTGTTTTCAACGGTGATTTCGTCCGCAGCGGACGTGACGGTTCAGCGGAGATCCTCTTCACCGACGGCAGTCTCTATCGAATCTCGCCCAACTCGCTGCTCGAGATCCAGCACAAGACCGAATCCGACTCGTCAAGCGGCACAGTCAAGATGCGGGTCGGCCAGATTCACGTCATGACCTCCGGATCGTCATCGAGGGTGACCACCGACACCACCGAGACCGAAATCGCCAGCGACAGCCGGGTCGCAGTGGACGTGGACGAGGGTGAAGGCGGTACGACCCGGGTCGCGGCCTTCGACGGAGGAGCGCGAGTGCGGGCTGCCGGAGGGGAAGAGATCTTGCTCGCGAGCCGGCAACAGGTGGAGACGAGCGGCGGCGGCAGCCTTTCGTCCATGCGAGAGATTCCGGATCCCCCGCAGCTTCTGGCGCCGCAAAACAACACGAGCATCGATATCAGGCAGGAAAAGGTCATCACTCTCGAGTGGCGGGGCCGCCTCGATGATCAGGTGGTTCATCTGCAGGTCGGCAGATCCCGACGATTCGTCCCGGACGCAATGGAGGTCGAGAGCGCGGAGATCCGCGGCGACAGCGCCCGTCTCCAGATCGTCGCTCCCGGAACCTATTTCTGGCGAGCATCCGTCATCAGTGAGAACGGCGTCGAAAGTGAATGGAGCCAAATCCGGCGCATGAGAGTCTTCTCGTCCCTTCAACGCGCCGTCCTCGCCGACCGCACCGCCCCCTCGCTGACGCTCTTACCAACCCAGCAACTCGGGTCGATGTTCATCATCCAGGGGCGAACCGAATCCGGCGCTGCGGTGACCGTCAACGGTGAAAATGTCGTCACCGATGCCGACGGCCATTTTCGCAAGACCATCGAGATCCCCCGGGAGGGGTGGAACAACATCGAAGTCGTGGCGACCGACCCGGCAGGCAACGAGACCAACCGCCGGGAGCGGGTCTTCGTGGAGGTTTATTGATGCCGTTGTCCAGCCTGCTCGGGCTGTTTTCGTCTGATCTGGCCATCGACCTGGGGACCGCCAACACCTTGGTCTATGTCCGGGGTCGAGGTATTGCCGTCGTCGAGCCATCCATCGTCGCCGTCAACCGAATCACCAACAGGGTCGAGGCGGTGGGGGCCAAGGCCAAAGACATGTTGGGCAAAACCCCGTCCAACATCCAGGCCATCCGACCCATGAAGGACGGCGTCATCGCCGACTTCGAGGTCACCGAGAAGATGCTCGAGCACTTCATCAAGAAAGCACACGGTCGATCCTTCCTCGTGCGACCCAGAATCGTCATCTCGGTGCCCTCGGAGATCACCCAGGTCGAGAAACGCGCCGTCAAGGACACCGCCCTCAAGGCGGGCGCCAGTGAGGTCTACCTCATCGAGCAGGCCATGGCCGCCGCCATCGGCGCCGGTCTGCCCATCACCGAACCATCGGGGAACATGATCGTCGACATCGGCGGCGGCACTTCGGATGTCGCGGTGATTTCGTTGGCGGGGGTGGTGTACTCGCGCTCGGTCCGGGTTGCCGGCAATGAGATGGATGAGGCGATCATTCAGTACCTCAAGAAGAAGTACAACCTGTTGCTCGGTGAACGCACCGCCGAGTTCATCAAAATGGAGGTCGGTTCCGCGTACCCCCTCGACGAACCGCTCAGCATGGAGGTCAAGGGCCGCGATCTCGTCGAGGGAGTGCCCAAGAACCTCACGATCACCGATGAGGAAATTCGCGAGGCTCTCACCGAGATCGTCGCCACCATCGTCGATGCCGTACGCAACGCTCTGGAGCGGACACCGCCCGAGCTTTCTGCGGACATCATGGACAAAGGGATCATCCTCGCCGGTGGTGGCTCGCTGCTGAAGAACCTCGACAAGCGCCTGCGTGAGGAAACCGGTCTTCCCGTTGCCCACTGCGAGGAACCGTCATCGGCGGTGGTCCGAGGGACCGGTCTCATGCTCACCAACATCGATCTGCTGCGCAAGATCGCGATTGCTTGAGCGAGGAATTCTCACCGGTTTTGTCCGCCCCGGGGCGAGACGTCGGGGCTGGCTATTGAGAGCGAACAGACCGCCGACGGGCGGTGAAAGGTTGACCCTGCGAGCGTGACGGATCGGCGCATCCTCGTTCTGCGCACCGTGCTCCTGTGGATTCTGCTCGAGCTTTTCGCAGCAGTACAGGTGCACGCTCCCGGCGGTGAGCCGCTGCTCTGGTCTTGGGCGCGAGCTGCGGTCTCGCCCATGCTGTGGGCCGGCGAAGCCGTCGGTTCGTTCATCGGCGACCTCGTCACCGGAGTTTCCGACTCCGCCCGACTGGTCGTCACCAATCGAAAGCTCCAGCTCGACCTCGAGACCGCAGAGGCCTTCAGTCGGATCATGGCCGAGGATATGGCGGCCCAGCTCGAGCTCGGTTCCCTCGTCTCGATGGTGCCGAATCTCACCTCCACCGCGGTGCCGGCCCGGACCACTTTCCGGGATCTCGCACGAGGGCGCATGATCGCGCTCGTGGGGACGGATCTCCGCATCTCGGCCGACACACCCGTCGTGGCGAGCCGCGGAGTCATCGGCCGCGTCATCCGCTCGGAGGGACGACGATGTTGGATCGAGCTCATCACCCATCCGGTCGCGGCGGTCGCGATCCAGACCCAGAACGGGCAGGTTCAGGGGCTCGCCATCGGCAGTGATACGGGGGAGCTCGAAATCCAGTTCATTCCACGCCAGGCGCAGTTGCTGCGGGGCGATGAGCTGGTCACCAGCGGCGCTGATGGGATCTATCCGCCGGGGCTTCCCGTGGGCCGGGTCACCGCCGTCCGAGAGAGCGCCAACGCTTTCCTTGAGGTTCGCGCCCAGCCGGCGGCCACCCTTGCCACCGCACGGGTCGTGCTCTTGCTCGAGGGTTGGATGGATGGACTTCAATCTCGGGATCCGGTGCGATGAGAACGGCGTTTCTCCTGGTCTTGATTTTCATCGCCCAGGTGGTCTTGGGATGGCCCGCCTCTCCAGGGTGGCTCTCGACGATTCTGCTTCCAATGGTCTTCGTGGTCGGTCCGCCGCTGCTCATGGAAGAGCGGCGCTGGCCTCACTTCGCCCTCGCTCTGGGCCTGGTGTGGGATCTGCTCTTCGAGCCGGTCGTGGGTCCGGGCGCCATCGCGTGGAGCGCTGCCGCGGTGGCCGTCAGCGCGGTCGCCCCGTTGGTCGCCGACCGATCACCACGAGCATGGTGGGCCTTCGGCGCCCTCGGATCCACCCTGATGATCCTCGCGCGTCACATCGCACTCATCCCGCTCGGTCTGTCGACCGATCTGACCATGCGCTATCTTCTCTTCAGCGTGGGGCTGACATCACTGTGGTGCGGGGTTGTCGGTTGGGTCATCGCCCTCGATCTGCCGAGTCGATGGCAAGCGCGCCGAGCCCGGAAGCTCCGGTAGCCGGGCCTGGTAATGGAAATCCGTGAGGACCTCAGACCTATTCGGCAGCGCTCCATGGTGCTGTTGCTCGCCGTCTTCCTCGTCTTCGGCGCCCTCCACCTCAGGATCGCTCAGCTGCAGCTCTTGGAGGGGTCGCACTGGCGGCGAATGGCCGAGAACAACCGCCTTCGCCGGCTTCCGTTGGCGGCGGTCCGGGGGAGGATCTACGACCGCAGAGGCCACGTCCTGGCGGACAACCTGCCGACCTGGAACCTCCTCCTCTTCCCCGATGAAGCCCGCAATCTCGGCGAGACCGTGCTCTTTGTCGCCTCGCTCGGCGTCAGCGAAGCCTCGGACCTGCACCGCCGGGTCAATCAGCGGGGTATCGATCGACTCGCGCCGATGGTGGTCGGGGAGAACCTCGACTGGGAGCAGGTCACGCGGATCAGAGCCCACCAGAGTGACCACCCGGAGCTTTCGGTGGTCGCCGGTTTCCGCCGCGAGTACCCCCTCGGCCCGGCCACCGCTCACGCCGTCGGTCATCTGCGACTGGTTTCACAGGAGGATATCGACCTCGACCCCCAGCTTGACCCGAACTCCCGGGTGGGCGCCATCGGCATCGAGGCTCTGGCCGAAGATTTCCTCTCCGGCCGGCCCGGCGAACGTTGGGTGGTGGTGTCCGCCGTCGGTCGCCAACTCGGCGTGGTACGCGAGAGTTCCTCGAGCTCGGGCAAGGATCTCGCCGTCACTCTCGACGCCGAGCTCCAACAGATCGCCGCCGAAGCTCTTGGTGAACGTAGCGGAGCCGTGGCGGCCATCGACCCCAGGAACGGTGCTGTTCGAGTCCTGTACTCGGCGCCGTCCTTCGACCCGGGGCTCTTCTCCGGCAAGCTCTCACCCGAGGATTGGAAGAGGCTTGCCGAAGATCCACGACACCCTCTCCAGGATCGTTGCCTTCAAGGAACCTACCCGCCCGGTTCGACCATCAAACCGTTTCTCGCGCTGGCCGCCCTGGCGGAGGGCGTCGTCTCCCCGGACTGGACTGTCCAGTGCACCGGGGGCGTGGTCCTCTACGGCCACCGGTTCCGCTGCTGGCGTCGGTGGGGTCACGGCATGGTCGATCTCTCTCGATCCCTCGAGGCATCGTGCGATGTCTACTACTACCAGCTCGGTCAACGGTTGGGCATCGACAGAATGGCTCTGTGGCTCGAGATTTTCGGACTCGGCCGGCGCACCGGTATCGGCCTCCCATCCGAGGCGGCCGGTCTCGTCGGTAACCCCGAATGGAGCCGGCGGGTGCGTGGGACGCCGTGGTACCCCGGTGAAGCGGTCTCGGTGTCCATCGGCCAGGGCCCCGTACTCACCACCGCTATCCAACTCGCCCGAGCGTTCGCCGTGCTCGCCAACGGCGGCCGGCTGGTCACCCCACATGTGGTGGTGGACCCCGACAATCCAAGCCCGGTCGATCTTGCGTTGAACACGAATGATCTTGCCAAGATCAACCGCGGTCTCGAGTTGGTGGTTCACGGCGAACATGGAACCGCCCGCTCGTTGGCGAGACTCCCGGTGGCGGGCAAGACCGGCACCGCCCAGGTCGTCCGTCTGACAGAGGGAATCGACTCGGATGACCTGGCGCCCCACCTCCAGCACCACGCGTGGTTTGTCGGCTGGGCGCCGATCGATGACCCACGGCTCGTCATCGCCCTGGTCGTCGAGCATGGGGGGGGTGGCGGCAGCATCGCGGCTCCGACGGCGGCAGCCATCTTTTCAGCCGCACTCGACGAAGCCCGGGAGTCACAGGCCTCTCAGGGTCCAGGGGAGTAGAATCACGCCATGGAACACCGCATCGACGCATGGTTGATCCTCGCCGTGGTCGGCATCCTCGGAGCGTCATTGGTGACCCAGAATGCCGTGACTGAAGTCGTCGGAACCCAACTCTTGGCCCGGCAGCTGCTCTGGGCGTGCGGCGGCATGTTGACGTTGCTCGCACTGTCCCGCGTTCGCCTCGATCTCTACGCCCGTCTCGCTCCTCTTGTATACATCGGCGGATTGGCGGCCCTCGTGGCCGTCCTGTTCTTCGGCGAGATTCGCAGCGGGACCCGTGGCTGGTTCGCGGTCGGCCCGCTGACCCTCCAACCGAGTGAGTTCGCAAGGGTGGCGACGATCTTGATGGTGGCCGCCTGGCTCGGCCGCCGCAGCGGTGGGGGGCTTTCGGCCAAGGAGGCGGCTGTAGTTGTCGCCCTGGTGGGCGCCACCGCGGGGTTGGTCGCGCTCGAGCCCGACCTCGGGGTCACCCTGACCTATCTTCCGGTGGCGGTCACCGCCCTCTGGCTTGGCGGTCTCCCCCGTTGGGCGTGGATCGGCCTCATCTTGCTCGCCATGATCATCGGCTTCGGCGCGTGGCACACCGTGCTCAAGGATTTTCAGAAGGAAAGGGTCTTGACCGTGCTCGACCCCGAACGCGACCCCTACGGTCACGGCTATCAGGTGCGGCAGTCGAAGATCGCCGTCGGCTCCGGCGGCGTCGCCGGTCAGGGAGTCGGTCACGGTTCACAATCCCTCCTGCGATATCTCCCGGCTCAGCACACCGACTTCGCCTTTGCCGTGTGGGCCGAGGCAACCGGTTTTGTCGGCGCGACCGGCCTGCTGCTCGGCTACGCTCTGATGCTCTACCGGATCGGAATGGCGGCCGCGGTGGCGGAGAATCGTCATGGCCTCGTGTTGGCGATCCTGGTCGGTTCCTGGCTCGCATTCCAGGTGGTGATCAACCTCGGTATGGTCCTGGGTCTGCTGCCGACGACTGGAATCACCCTGCCGCTCTTCTCCTACGGCGGCTCGTCTCTGTTGTCGACCTGTGCGGCACTGGGTGTCGTCCAATCGGTCTGGCGACATCGTCTGGTGAATCAGTGATGACCTCCATTCTCTTTCTCTCGGTCAACCCTTTCGAAACCCGGGTGGCTCTGCGCGAGAAGTCACGGCTGGTCAGCTACCGGGCGGAACGCCACCGATCGTCATCGGTGGTGGGAAATCTCTACAAGGGCCGGGTGACCCGCGTCCTCCCAGGGATGCAAGCGGCGTTCGTCGATGTGGGGCTTTCCCGCGATGGATTTCTCTATGTCCGTGAAGCCGGCGGGATCTTGGATGACTTCACCGACATCTTCCGGGTTGATGAAGATCCGGGACCGAGCGAGGTGGTGGACACCGACATCGGCGATCTGCTGCGTCAGGGTCAGGAGATTCTCGTCCAGGTCGTCAAAGACCCCATCGGCACCAAGGGCGCCCGCCTGACCACGCACATCACCCTGCCCGGACGCTTCCTGGTCTACATGCCGACGGTTGATCAACTCGGAGTCTCGCGGCGGATCACCGATGACGACGAACGCGCTCGACTCAAGACGATCATCGAGGAGTTCGGGGGTGGTGGTTGGATCGTCCGCACCGCCGGCGAGGGTCAGGGAGGGGTCGAACTGGAGTCGGATCGGCGCTATCTCGTCCAGCGTTGGGACCAGATCCAGGCCAGCGCCGATCGGACCCACGCGCCCTACCTCGTCCACCACGAACTGAGCCCGGTTCTGCGGGCGGTCCGCGACACCTTCACCTCGGCGGTGCAGGAAGCGTGGGTCGACGACGAAGAGGCCTTCGAGGAGGTCCTCGAATTTCTCGAAACGAGTGATCCGACGCTGGTGCCCCGCCTCAAGCTCTACCGCAAGTCCACCGACCTCATGAGCGCCTTCGGTCTCGACCGCGAGCTCGAGAAGGCGTTGCGTCCCAAGGTGTGGCTCAAATCCGGTGGCTATCTGGTGGTCAATCAAACCGAGGCGTTGGTGGCGATTGACGTGAACACCGGCAAGTATGTGGGTACGAAATCGCTCGAGGAGACCGTCTTCACCCTCAACCTCGAGGCAGTAGGAGAGATCGTCCGTCAGCTCCGGCTTCGCGACCTTGGGGGAATCGTCGTCATCGACTTCATCGACATGGAGGAATCGGCTCACCGCCTCGAGGTCTACCAGGCCCTGGAGACCGAGCTCGAGGCCGACTCGGCGCGGACCCAACTTCTCCCCATGTCCGATATCGGACTGATCCAGCTGACTCGAAAGCGCACCCGACCGAGCCTGGATCGAACCCTGAGTCGCGAATGCCCCTACTGCCATGGCTCAGGGCGGATCAAGGCGTTGGCGACGATCTGTCTCGAGATTCGCCGTGAGCTTCTCGCGGCCCTGGCCGCCGAGCTCGGTGAGCAGGTCTCTCTGGTGGTCCACCCTGAGGTATCTCACTATCTGCAGGGGCCGTTCCGAGAACTCCTTCGAGAGCTCGAAGAGGTCCACGGAGTCCAGGTCATCCTGCGTGAGAACCCCGTCCTGCATCAGGAGCAGTTCGAGATTATCGGGTAGGAAAGCTCTTAGCAATCAGCAGTTAGCTATTAGCTCCATCGCAATCGCCTTCGGGACAGGATCAGTTTTGTTGTGATGGAGCTAACGGCTAAGGACTAATAGCTAAGGCCTCTGTCCGCTGTGGGAACTACAGCGGTTCGTAAAGGGTGCGGCGTTGTCGAGGCGTGAGACCCGCTTCGCGGATGGTTCTCTCCATGTCGGGCTGCGTCATCCTGAACTCGACGCCGGCGGAGGCGACGACGTTTTCCTCGAGCATGATGGATCCCAGATCGTCCGCGCCGAAAAAGAGCGACAGCTGGCCGATCTTGGCCCCCTGGGTCACCCACGATCCCTGGACGTGATCGACATTGTCCAGGGCGAGCCGGGCGATGGCGAGAGTCTTCAGATAGTCAAAACCACCGGCGGGCTCCACCTCTCCCTCGAGGTCGGTGCTCCGGTCCTGAAAGGTCCAGGGAATGAACGCGGTGAAACCACCGGTGCGGTCCTGCAGGCCGCGGATACCGAGAAAATGGTCAACCCGAGCCGCGGTCGGTTCACCGACCCCGAACATCATGGTGGCTGTGGTCCGCAGCCCGAGATCGTGGGCGATTCGGTGGACCTCGAGCCACTGATCGGTGTTGGCCTTGGCGCGGGACAAGATCCGCCGCCTGGTTGTGTCCTCGAGGATCTCGGCCCCGCCTCCAGGGATCGACTCGAGCCCCACCGCCATGAGTCGCGAGATCACGTCGGACACCGGGAGTTTCTCCACCTTGGCGAGAAACCAGATCTCCGGCACCGAAAACGCGTGCAGATGGACCTCGGGGAAGTTGGTCTTGAGTTGCCGAAGCAGATCTTCGTAGAACTCCATACGGAGGTCGGGGTGGACACCGCCTTGAAGGAGGATTCCGGTACCACCTGACGCCACGGTTTCCGCAATCTTGTCGGCGATCTCGGAAAACGGGAGGACATAGGCGTCACTCGCTTCTTTGGTGCGATAGAAGGCGCAGAACCGGCAGCGATAGATACAGACGTTGGTGTAGTTGATGTTGCGGTCGATGATGTAGGAGGCGACGCCCTCCTCGGTCTTTTGCCGCCGAACGGCGTCCGCCGCCTGGCCGAGCTCGAGGAGAGAGCCCTCGGAGAAGAGCCGCTCGATCTCACCCGCGTCGATTCGCTCGCCCACCACCGCCTTGTCGAGGATTGATGCAACCGTCATGCGACCGAGTCTCTCCTTGTCGTCTTCGCGTGTCAAGCACGGCTCTTAGCTCTTAGCTCTATCACAATATCCGCTCGAGGATCCGCGGAACCCCTGCGATGGGCTAACAGCTCATGGCTTACGGCTAATAGCTCGGCGCGAAGCGTCACCCTTGGGACATCGCTTCGAGAAACTCCCGATTCGTCGGCGATCCGCCGAGGCGCTCCTGCAAGAGCTCCATCGCCTCGACCGGGGAAAGGGACGACAGCACCTTGCGCAGGACCCAGATCCGGCGGAGCTCCCACTCGTCGATGAGGAGTTCCTCTTTCCGGGTGCCGGACTTGTGGATGTCGATGGAGGGAAACACCCGCCGCTCGACGAGCTTTCGGTCGAGGTGGACCTCCATGTTACCGGTCCCTTTGAACTCCTCGAAAATCACGTCATCCATTCGGGAACCGGTATCGATGAGTGCGGTGCCGACGATGGTCAGGCTGCCTCCCTCCTCGATGTTGCGGGCGGCGCCGAAGAACCGCTTGGGTTTCTGCAGCGCGTTGGAGTCGACGCCACCGGAGAGCACCTTCCCGGAGGGGGGCACTACGGTGTTGTAGGCGCGAGCAAGACGGGTGATGGAATCGAGGAGGATCACCACGTCCCGTTTGTGTTCGACCAGCCGTTTGGCCTTCTCGATCACCATCTCCGCGACCTGGACGTGGCGGGTGGCGGGCTCGTCGAAGGTCGATGAAATGACCTCGCCGTGCACCGAACGCTGCATGTCCGTGACCTCTTCGGGCCGCTCGTCGATGAGCAGCACGATGAGGGTCACTTCGGGATGGTTGGTGGTGATGGAGTTGGCAATGGCCTGCAACATCATGGTTTTTCCGGTGCGTGGCGGCGCCACCAGGAGACCGCGCTGGCCCTTGCCGAGGGGGGTCGTCAGATCCATGATCCGCGAGGTCATGTTTTCCTCGACCTCGAGGGTGATCCGCTCCTCCGGATAGAGCGGAGTCAGATTGTCGAAGTGCACCTTTTCCATGGCCACTTCGGGCGGCTCGAAGTTGATGGCCTCGACCTTGATGAGTGCGAAGTACCGTTCACCCTCCTTGGGCGGACGGATCTGACCCGAAACGGTGTCGCCGGTGTGCAGGTTGAATCGACGGATCTGCGACGGCGAAACATAGATGTCGTCCGGACCCGGAAGATAGTTGTACTCGGGAGCGCGCAGGAATCCAAAACCCTCGGGAAGAACCTCGAGCACTCCCTCACCGAAGATCAGACCCTCACGCTCGGTCTGTCGCTGAAGGATACGGAAAATAAGGTCCTGTCGTCTCATCCCGGCCGGGTTTTCCACGGTGAGCGACTTGGCCACACCACAGAGCTCGTTGATGGTCATCTCCTTGAGCTGGGTGAGGTCGAGTCGACCCTCCTGGGCCGCGGCAGCAGCCGCCGCCTGCTCCCGTTCCTCGATTTCGTCATCGAGGTCGAGGGGGATCACCACCGGGTCTTCGGTTGAGTTTTTCTTCTTGCGTCCCATGTCTGTTTCTCCGTTATTTCGATCGCCATGCTTCGACGAGTTCGTCGATAAGGCCGAGCAGCTCTTTGCGACCTTCTCCAGTCTTGACGCTGACCACCGCGGGGGGACGCGCCAGGCCGAGCTCTTTCTGTACCCGAAACTGCATGCTTGCCCGTTTGCCGCGCTTGACCTTATCGGCCTTGGTCAGCACGACGAGGCGTTCCCGACCATGGGCCAGCAACAGTTCCTGAAGTCCGAGATCGAGATCGGTGGGTCCGTGTCGGATGTCCACCAGGGTGATGACCCCGGCCAGTCTCTCTTCCGTCGCGAGGTAGTTCCCGAGCTCCCGGCCCCACTCCTCCTGAAGCGCCCGACCGACCTTGGCGTAGCCATAGCCCGGAAGATCGACCAGGAAGAACGACCGGTTGATCAGAAAGAAGTTCAGCATTCGTGTCTTTCCCGGGGCCTTGGCCACTCGCGCCATATTCTGACGCAAGAGCCAGTTGAGCAGGCTCGACTTGCCGACGTTGGAACGTCCGGCAACCGCGATCTGAGGAAAGAACTCCTGCGGTCGATCCGACGCTTTCAACGCCGAGGAACGAAAGTTGACCTCACGAATTTCCACTCTGTCAATGCGCCATCGGCGGTGGTTCCACCCGCGATTCGACATCGCCGGCAGGCGCCGTTACATCCGTATCCAGACCGCGAACCAGGGCCTTCGCGAGCACCTTGTCCATGTGGCTGACGAAATGGTACTGCATTTCGTCGCGCACGTCCTCGGGAATCTCCTCGAGGTCCTTTTCATTCTCGTCGGGAAGAATCACCTCGCGGATCCCGGCGCGGTAGGCCGCGAGAATCTTCTCCTTGATGCCCCCGACCGGCAAGACTCGACCTCGGAGGGTGATCTCACCGGTCATGGCCACATCGACGCGGACCGGAATCGCGGTGAAGGCCGAAACCAGCGAGACGGCGAGGGTGATCCCCGCCGATGGCCCGTCCTTGGGGATCGCCCCTTCGGGGACGTGCAGATGGATGTCCTTGGTGGCGAAGACCTCGGGGTCGATCCCGAGCTCGTCGGCCTTTGAACGAACAAAGGACAGCGCCGCCCTGGCTGATTCCTGCATCACGTCGCCGAGTTGGCCGGTGAGGGTCAGGTTGCCCTTGCCGCGCATCAGAGTCACCTCGGTGGTCAGCAGTTCGCCGCCGACCTGGGTCCAGGCGAGCCCGGAAGCCGCCCCGACCTCGGGATCCTCCTCACGCTTCTGGGTTCGGTATCTCGGTTTGCCGAGGAGTTCGCCGACGACCTCCCGCGTGACCTCAAGTGAAGCGCCCTTCGCTTTGATTTTCTCCTTGAGCACCTTGCGCGCGAGCTTGCGACAGATCGAGGCGATCTCGCGTTCGAGGTTTCGAACTCCGGCCTCGCGAGTAAAGCCTTCGATGAGGAATTTCAACCCATCCTCGGTGAAGCTCAGATCGAACTTCTTCAGGCCGTGCCTGTCGGTCTGCCGCGGCACGAGGAAGTGACGCGCGATCTCGAGCTTCTCGTGGTGGGTGTAGCCGGAGAGCTCGACCTTTTCCATTCGGTCGAGCAGGGCCGGCGGGATCGGATGCGTCACGTTGGCCGTACATATGAAGAGCACCTTGGACAGATCGTACTCGACATCGAGATAGTGATCGTGGAAGGTGTTGTTCTGCTCGGGATCGAGGACCTCGAGCAGGGCACCGGCGGGATCGCCGCGAAAGTCGGCCGCCATCTTGTCGACCTCGTCGAGCAGGAGCACCGGATTCACGGTGCCGGCTTTACGCATCATCTGGATGATCTGACCCGGAAAGGCGCCGATGTAGGTTCGCCGGTGACCTCGGATCTCGGCCTCGTCACGCACCCCACCGAGAGAGAGCCGGACGAAGTTCCGGCCGGTGGCGCGAGCGATGGACCGTGCCAGCGAGGTCTTGCCCACGCCGGGAGGACCGACGAAACACAAGATCGTACCCCCGGTCTTGCGGACGAGTTGTCGCACCGCGAGAAACTCGAGGATGCGCTCTTTGGCCTTCTCGAGCCCGTAGTGGTCCTCGTCGAGCACCTTCTCTGCGCGGGAGATGTCACGAATTTCACGCGACGCCTTGGACCACGGCACCGCCAGCAACCAGTCGACGTAGTTGCGTGACACCCCGGCCTCGGCCGAAACCGGCGGCATGCCTTCGAGGCGGCGGATCTCGATCACGGCCTTCTCTTTGGCTTCTTCGGTCATCCCGGACTCGTCCACCTGCTCCTTGAGCTCGGCGAGCTCTTCGGTGGTGTCGTTTCGCCCCAACTCTTCGTTGATGGCTTTGATCTTCTCCGACAGGTAGTACTCCCGCTGCGCCTTCTCCATCTGCTTCTTGACCCTGGAGGAGAGACGGCGGTCGATGTTGAGCTTCTCGATCTCCACATCAAGGAGATCGTTGAGTCGCTGAAGCCGATCGAGGGGGTTGAGCAGCTCGAGCAACCTTTGCTTCTCCGTCGTCGGCTGGTTGAGATGGGCTGCGAGAATGTCGGCGAACTGATCCGGATCGTCGGTCTGGAGAGAGGCGAGTACCCCCTCGGCAGAGAGGTGGTGAGAGAGCTTGGCGTACTCTTTGAAAAACTCGGTCAGCTGGGCCATATAGCGGCTCAGGGTCTGATCCTCACCGACCTCGACGGACTCGACCTCGACCCTGGCCACCAGGCAATCGGGGTCGGGCACGACATCGACGAGCCGGGCCCGTTCGAGGCCTTCGACCATGACCTTGATGTTGCCGGAAGCGAGCTGGAGATGCTGCACCACGCGCGCCACCACACCGAGCTCATGGATATCGGTGGCCGTGGGCTCATCCACCTTCGGATCGCGCTGGGTCGCGAGGAAGAGCCTCTTATCGGGTCTCTCGAGGGCCCGTTCGAGGGCCAGGACCGAGGGTCTCCGGCCGACCACGAAGGGGGCCATCATGTGCGGAAAAACCACCATGTCCCGCAAAGGAACGATGGCGAGTGTCTGGGTTTCGCGGACTGCTGTCATTTTTTTCTCTCGTTTGGGGAATCACTCGGGTTTGAGGAATCGGTCGCGGGGGGGAGGCGCGCCGTCGCGCCCCATATGACTCAGCTCACCTTTCTCACATCCGGGAGCGGTGTCACTCGGCGCTCGACCACGTCTCGAGAAATCACCAGCTCCTTAAGGTCCGGCAGCGCCGGAATCTGATACATGATGTCGAGCATCAGCTCCTCGAGGATGATTCGCAGACCTCGGGCCCCCACCTTGCGGGAAATGGCCTCATCGGCGACCGCATCCAGGGCATCCGGCGTGAAGCTCAACTCGACGCCCTCGAACCCGAGCACGGTCTCATACTGTCGCACGAGGCAGTTCTTCGGTTCGGTGAGGATCCGCACCAGGGCATCGTGATCGAGTTCGTGGAGGGTCGCCACGACCGGGATCCGACCGACGAACTCGGGAATCATGCCGTATTTGATGAGATCCTCGGGATGGATCTCATCGAGGAGCTCGTCGGCGCGGACTTCGTTGCCCGTAAGATCCGCACCGAAACCCATCATCTTCTGGTTGAGCCGGTGGGCAATCACATCCTCAAGACCGACAAAGGCCCCACCGCAGATGAACAGAATATTGGTGGTGTCGATCTGGAGGAACTCCTGATGGGGGTGCTTCCGACCGCCCTGGGGGGGCACATTGGCGACGGTGCCCTCGAGTATCTTCAACAAGGCCTGCTGAACGCCCTCGCCCGAGACGTCACGGGTGATGGAGGGGTTCTCGGCCTTGCGTGCGACCTTGTCGATCTCGTCGATGTAGACGATGCCGCGCTCGG
>JARFRM010000032.1 GCA_029287235.1 Thermoanaerobaculales bacterium | reverse complement strand
TGGTCGGAGCAGTGACTGATACCGAAGCCAAGATCTGGGTGCGAACCAGCGGTGCCTTCACCTTGGTGATCGTGTACGACGTGAACCCGGACTTCAGCTCGGCGAGACAGACGGCGCCGGTTCTGGTCCAAAAGGCGAACGACTACACCGCGGTCATCACGATCCCCGGCCTCGAGCCGACGACCCAGTATTTCTACGAGATACAGCTGGACGGCATCAAGGACCGCTATCTCAAGAACCTCAAACCTCTGCGGTTCGAGACCGCGCCGCCCGCGGGAGAAGCGGACGATCTGCGGATCGCTTTCGGCTCGTGCCCGAAGTGGCAGGATGATCGCGTCCAGCCCATATGGCCGTGGGTGGTCCACCACGAACCGGACATCTTCTTCTGGATAGGCGACAACATCTATGGGGACACCCTCGATCCCGACATCCTCAGAGAGGAGTATCGGCGTCAGCGCGAGGTTTGGGGCCTCCAGCCGTTGATCCAGAACACCTCCAATCTCGCCGTCTGGGACGATCACGATTTCGGGCTCAACAACCACGACCGCACGAACCCGATCAAAGAGGGCGCCTACGACGTTTTTCTCGAATACTGGCCCAACCCGTCCTACGGTCTGCCTGAGGTCAAAGGCATCTTCTACTCCTACACCTGGGGCCAGGTGGAGTTCTTCGTCATCGACGACCGCTGGTATCGAGACCCGTGTGAAGACCCGGACACCCCGGAGAAGACCATGCTCGGCGCCGGCCAGTACGAGTGGCTTACAACGAGGCTCGAAGCCAGCAATGCGGTCTTCAAGGTTCTGGTCTCGGGCAGCGGCTGGAGCGTGAACAAGGGTGAGGGAGGCGATGCCTGGTCCGCGTATCTGCACGAACGCAACCGGCTCTTCGACTTCATCCGCGACCGGGAGATCAGCGGAGTGGTTTTGATGTCGGGCGATACTCACGTCGGCGAACTCAATGTCATCCCGTGGTCGGATAACGGCGGCTACGATCTCTATGACATGGTGAGCTCGCCTCTGGCCCAGGTCATTCCGGACAGTTGGCTCGAGCGGCGGCCCGAACGACGCATCTGGCCCGCCTACTTTCAGGGGAGCAACTTCGGGTTGGTCGACTTCACCATGGGTGATGATCCGATGATGAGCTACCGGTTGGTGGACACCTTCGGCCGGGTCGTGCGTGGCCCGTTCGAGGTCAAGGCGTCGGAGCTCGTCAACGGCGTCACCTCGTGGCCCGACAAGGTCGAAGACGTTCCTCGGCAGAGACAAGAACACTACGACGCCGGTGACGGATACTACGAGATTCCGGTGGAAGACTGATTCATCAATGATGAATGATGAATTGAGAACCGCGGACCATTGTGGTGCGGGCGTTCCGCCCGCAGGGAGTCGAAGAGGGAATGTCATGAGACGTGCATCACGTTCATCAATCAGGCTGATCACGCTCTTGCTTGCGGTTGTTCTGGTCGGAGGAACTGCCCCCGTGATCGGGTCCGAGGAATCGGATGGGCCGTTGGTCTTCATCGTCGCGGCCGACATGCGGAATTTCGCGGCGGCGGGAGAAGAGTCGGAGCATTTTTCGGGTGCGTGCAAGGCCATTGCGACCGCAGGGGCAGGCTCCTTCATGATCAGCCCCGGTGACCTCGATGTCGATCCTCCCTCCGCCGTGCGCGACATGATCGACCGAACCATCGGCGAGGATTACCCCTGGTACCCCGTGCTCGGCAACCACGACCCTGAGTCGCCCTCGACCATGGAGTACCTCCGCGCCTACAGCACCACGGTGCCGAATATCGTCAACCGCGGTCCGGTTGGATGCAAAGAGACGACCTTCTCCTTTGATTGGGGGAACACCCACTTCGTCGTGCTCAACCAGTACTTCGACGGGGTGAGGGACTGGGGTCTGAAGGGCGCCGTCGTCCCCGAACTCATGGCATGGCTTGAAGACGACCTGGCGGCCACGACCAAGGAACACATCTTTGTCTTTGGTCATGAACCGTTGCTCCCCATGCCCGACATGGACAACGGGCGGCTACGACACCAGGGAGACTCCCTCGATGAAGACCCGGAGGCTGCGTTTGCCTTCTACAAATTGATGAGGGAGTACGATGTGGACGCCTATGTCTGCGGCCACACCCACAACACATCCGTCGGTAAGATCAACGGTCTGTGGCAACTCGATCCCGGACATGCTCGGGGCCTGGAAGAGGCCTCATACGCCGATCAGATGTATGCGGCCATCGACAGCGCCATCAAAGAAGGAAAAGAACGCGGGGTCGGTGAAGCCAAGTCCATCAGACAGCTCTACCGCGACGACGAATACCATATCGATTACTGGTTCAAGTATCTCGGGCTGACGGGACAACCTGTGACCCAGACTCTTGCCCAGTTCTACACCGAGTACGGCGGCGATCCAACCGCTCGTGACCGCTGGTACGAGGCCCAGATCAAGGGCCGTGGTCAGACCAGAAGCTCGTTCTTCAGGGTCATCGTCGATGGTGATGACGTCACGGTCGAGATCTATCGCGATGATGCTCACGGTGGGCCCTATATGCTGATGCATACCGTGGTGTTGAATTGACGGAAGAGTTGGTCATTCTGTTGATGATGCAACGGTTGACCAACATGCCCATGAAGGAACCGAAATGAAGCTCCGTGAGACCCTTCAGGATCTGATCGATACGCCGGTGGAAGCCGAGGAATGTGTGCTTCTGGATCTGGGCGAACGGTCCCTGGACCTCTATCCACGGTCACTGTTGGCCAAAGGCAAAGCCCTGTTCTTCATGGGCCGCGGGACACCGGGTCGTCGACTCTACATCGTCGCGCCCCCGGACGACGAGGTCTCGGCCCTTTTCGAAGGCACCTGCCTCAAGTGGGCGTTTGATGGGGAGGATCAGGTCCGGCGATGCCGTCTGTCGCATGCCAACGCCGCGGCGCTCAGGAATCTCCTCGACTGGACCCGGCCGCGTGTCGTGGGTCTCGCTGACAGCTTCGGTCTCGGGGACCGGCTCGGGATCGCCGGCCCGGCCCACCTCCGCGCCATGGTCGGCAGTGGCTTCGAGGTTGTGCTCGCGCAGCAGTCCATCCGCGAACTCGAACGCACCGAGCGCACCCCTGACGAGGTCATGGACGCCGCCACATGGGCGGTCTTCCAGGAGGGTTGGCGCTCGGGCTACGGCGCCGATGCCGACCACCTCAAGACCCCGGCCGATGTCGAACTCATGGCGGATGCCGGGTTCACCATGTTCACCATCGACCCCGGCGACCATGTCGTCGACGCCGCCGATGAAATGTCGGTCGACGAACTCCGAGCGGCGGCCGAAGACCTGCCGTGGGCGGTGCTCGAGGAGAGTCCCGATGGCGTGCTGTCCCGGTTTGCCGGACAGCGTTTCGAGATCGGGTCCGACCTTGTTCTGGAACCTACGACCGAGGAGGTTCTCCGAGGTCTCGTCAAGTACGGCGCCGCGCTGGCGCACGTCGCCACCATCTACCGGCACATCGTCGAGGTCATGGGAGAGCGGCCCTTCGAAATCGAGGTCTCGGTTGACGAAACGGCGTCGGTGACCTCTCCTTTCGAGCACTGGCTGGTGGCGTCCGAGCTCAAACGTCTGGGTGTGAACTGGGTGGGGCTGGCGCCCCGCTTCGTCGGTGATTTCGAGAAGGGGATCGACTACCGGGGCGATCTAGAGGTCTTCCGGCAGGAGTATCTCAAGCACCTCGCCATCGCCGAAGCCTTCGGTCCCTACAAGATCAGCATCCACTCGGGCAGCGACAAGTTCGGGGTCTACCGCACCATCGGCGAGATCGGCGCCGGCCACGTTCACGTCAAGACCGCGGGGACGAGCTATCTCGAGGCCCTTCGGGCGATCGCTTCTCGCGAGCCCGAGCTCTTTCGCGAGATCCTCGACTTCGCGCGGTCGCTCTATGAGCACGAACGACGCACGTACCACGTCTCGGGACGACTCGAACGGGTTCCCGCCGCCGGCTCGCTCGAAGACGCCGCCTTGCTGGCCCTGCTCGACGACGAGGATGCGCGGCAGGTGCTCCACGTCACCTTTGGTCGAGTGTTGACCGAGCGGGGTCCGGAGGGCAAGCCGCTGTTCAAGGATCGGATCATGAGCTGTCTCGACGCCAACGAAGAGGTCCACTTCGAAAACCTGGTGACGCACTTCCGGCGCCACACACAACCGTTCGGGAGGGTCTGATGAGCTATCTCGACGATCTGTTTTCCCTCGATGGAAAGGTCGCGGTCACCATCGGCGCCGGCGGCGTCCTCGGAGGCGCCATGGCATCGGCGCTAGGTCGGGCCGGTGCTCGGGTGGCGGTCCTCGATCTGATCCCCGAAGCCGCAGCGGCGCAGGCCGACGCGATCTATGGCGCGGCCGGTGTCGATGCCATGGGCATCGGCGTCGACGCCACCAGTGAGGAAGGGCTTCAACGCGCGCTGGACTAGATCATCGAGAAATGGGGGAGGGTCGACATCCTGCTCAACGCTCCGGGGATCAACTCCGGAACCCCGTTGTTCGAGATCACCCGCGAAGAGTGGGACAAGATTCTCGCCGTCAACCTGACGAGCTATTTCCTTGCCAGCCAGATCTTCGGTCGCCGGATGGTCGAGCAGGGCGAGGGCGGGTCCATCATCAACGTCTCATCGGCGTCGTCCGGGCCGCCGCTCAGTAAGGTCTTCACCTACGGCATCACCAAGGCCGGGATCAACAACATGACCCAGTTTCTCGCCCGCGAGTGGGCGCCGCACAAGGTGCGGGTCAACGCCATCGCGCCGGGGTTTTTCCCGGCCGAGCAGAACCGCAAGCTGCTCACCGAGGAACGAACGGCGTCGATCATGGGCCACACCCCGATGGGCCGATTCGGCGAAGCCGACGAACTCTCCGGAGCGGTGGTCTGGTTGGCGTCCGACGCCGCGTCGAGTTTTGTGACCGGCACCCTGGTCCGGGTCGATGGCGGGTTCACCGCCATGACCATCTGAGGTCGTCGTGCGCGGAGATCGCCCGCTCGTCGAGTCGGAGCTCCGGCAGATTCTGGCGCAGGGCCTCGCCGGCTTGCGCTTTGCCGCCAGGCGGGTGCTGGTCGTGATTCCCGACAGCACCCGCACGGCGCCGATCCCACTGATGTACCGGCTCCTGCATGAGGTGCTCGGACCGCATGTGAAGGTGCTCGATTTTCTGGTGGCTCTCGGCACTCACCCGGCCATGAGCGACGAGGCTCTC
>JARFRM010000023.1 GCA_029287235.1 Thermoanaerobaculales bacterium | reverse complement strand
TTCGAAGCCTTCCTCTCGCTGATCTCGAACTGAGCCTCCTGCAATAATCCACCAGCAGGCCGTTCGGGATCGGAACAAAATGTAGCGCCCCTCTCCTGATGGGCGTTCTGGCAGGCATCAGCAATACCATCGCCGATCTGGAGATCGGCGCTACGAAGCGCGCTATCCGCTTCTTGCAGGAGGCTGAACTGACACCCTTTTTGCGAGTCGGTAGCTCTCGGGAGATTTCAGTCCTCTGAATCGTACTCGGTGGTGCAGACGTGGACTCCTGATCGTTGCTGCTCCATCAGGAGAACCATCCGCTGCGCCTCCTCGAGCCACGCGATCTTGGCGCCAAGCGGCAGCTTCGCGTACCGGCGGCGTTGCGCCCGCTCGTGCGCCGCCCAGTCCCATCCGGCGGTCGCCGGCTCCCGGATCCGGCCGTCAGCCATCGTCCCACTCATCGCGGAGCTGCTCGAGGGCCTCTGCGTCGACGAGGTCCTGGGGTCGACCCGCCGACCGCTTGAGCCGGATGAGGTCGTCGACAGCGACGAACGTGGCTGCGACGTCTGGGGCCACCGCCAACGTCGCTCGGCGCGCGTAGGCCTCCTCGAAACCGAGCGGGTCGGCAACAAAGAGGTCGACCTCGGTGAGCGGGTGGTCGTCGCTGAAAAGGGAGAACACGGTGAGTCCTTTGTCCCTGATCCAGCCCTGACGAATCTCGGCGTCGGCGAACTGCCGGAGCGGCACGGGCGCCCGGGGCCGAAATCCGAGGCTGGCGAAGACCTCCATCGCCCTGCGGAGGTTTTCCTCATCGAAGTCCAGAAGGATGTCGATGTCGGCCGTGAAGCGCACGTGACCGTGCGCCACCACCGCCAATCCACCCACGACGAGGTAGCGAACACCCGCCTGGTTCAGAGCCCCGAGAATGGTCTGAACGCTCGATCTGGTCATGCCTCCACTTTAGCGCATGACGAGGCGTGCAGCCTCTTCGAGGATTGACTTGCCGCTGAGCCCGACGAACGCGGATACGTTCAACGAGATGGGATCTGCGCCGCGCACCACGGCGACCGGGCAATGGCGCTGGAGATGGGGGCACGGATCGAGGAGATCATGAGGCCGAAGGGGCAGCCATTCGTCGGGCGAATTGTGGTGGGGCTTCGCCCCGAGGATTCGTCGATCGGGCCTCAGGGCTTCTGGACGAGATCGGCAGCTGCGGCCCGGAGTGACTCGGCGATGGCCTCGATGTCATGGAGACGTTTGGTGACGATACCGAAGAGCTCGATCTCGGTCACCTCCTCGTAGTGATGCGTGAGACGATTCCGATATCCGGCCATTGCGAAGAAGCAATCCGCAAGCTCCGCATCCTCGATGAGTCCATGTTCCCCGGCCAGCTTGGCAACTTCCCGATACTCGAGTCCGGCAAGCCCTTTTCCTTTGGCGAGAAGGTGGCGGGCAACGTCGAAAAGCGCCTCGAGCGCCCGCCGGAGTGCGGCGTCGGATGCCAACGGGTTCCGCCGGTCGGAAATGAACTCGTCGAACGAACCCGTGGGAATACCCCTGAGGTCGTTGAGGCAGGTGACCACGATCTGGAGCCGATCGCCGACGACCTTGAGATCCACCTTGCCCGGGGTCATGATGTGGCCACCCCAAAGGTCTCGATTTCGGCCTGTCGCTGGAACGGCAGCAGGTCGGCAGCTCGCCGCATGACCTCGAGCTCGCGTTCGTCGGCGGCAGTCGAGTCCGTCACGGCGATCCGGTGGCCGTCGATCGCACGAAACTGAAACAACGGGTCCACCCGATCGAGAGGGACCAGATCAACCCGGAGCGGATCGAAGACTTCTTCGAATGCGACCTGGAGGTATGCAAGCCGATCGAGGTTGAAATCCCTGGAGTCGAAGAACACGCCGACGTCGAGGTCCGAACCGGCGGCATCGACCCCCTGCGCAGACAACCGGCGCAGACCGTCATCGGCCCGGGACCCGAACAGGTACACGGACAGCAACTTGAACTCGCGGCAGATCGACTCCACATCTCTCATCGGAATCACCGTCCCGAGTCTACCATCGTGAAACCAACCATCAGTATGCCTCTGAGGTCATCTCGGATTGCAGGCCGGTTTGCCACGGCGAAGCGTGTGGGCGAAGCCGTGAAGCTTTCCGTTACAAGGGTTCTCGAGGCGTTGTAGTAGCAAGCTTCCAGCTTGCGGTGCGGTGGAAAGAGACGAATCGCAGGCAGGGATGCTTGCTACTACAAAGGCCTTCTTGGCGCGCCGGGCTGTCAAACCAGCTAGCGCCTCGCGAATTGCTTTGACATAATGAGATCAGCGCGCGAACCACTGAATCATGTCCCTTTCTCAGGGTGATCGTCTCGGCAGATACGAGATCCTCGGCCCCATCGGGGCCGGCGGGATGGGCGAGGTGTGGCGCGCTCGGGACACCGAGCTCGACCGCGAGGTCGCGGTCAAGGTGCTGCCGGAGTCGTTTGCCGACGACCCCTCTCGGCTCGAGCGCTTTCAGCGCGAGGCCAAGGCGCTGGCGGCCCTCTCCCACCCCAACCTCCTCGACATCTACGACGTCGGTTCCTCGAACGGCCTCCACTTCGCGGTCACCGAGCTGCTCGAGGGCGACACGCTCAGAGAGCGGATCACCCCCACCGGACTTCCCTGGCAGAAGGTCACCAAGATCGGCTCGGCGGTGGCTGATGGTCTGGCGGCCGCCCACGGCCGGGGGATCGTCCACCGCGATCTCAAACCCGAGAACCTCTTCCTGACCGCCGACGGCCGGGTCAAGATCCACGACTTCGGGCTCGCCAGCGTGAACGAGGAGGCCGCGGCCGATGCCCGGACCGCGACCATCACCGAGGCCGGCACCGTCATGGGCACCCCGGGCTACATGTCGCCCGAGCAGGTCAAGGGCCAACCGGCCGATGCGCGTTCGGACATCTTCTCCCTCGGTTGCGTCCTCTACGAGATGGTGTCGGGGCACCGGGCCTTCGGCGGCGACAGCGGCGCCGAGGTCATCGCCGCCATCCTCAAGGAGGAGCCGCCGCAGCTGTCGTCGTCCGGTGCCGCGGTGCCCGTGGACCTCGAGCGCACCGTCCACCGCTGTCTGGAGAAACGGCCCGAGGCCCGATTCCAGTCGTCGGCCGACCTCGCCTACAGCCTGCGGGGCGTGGGCCACAGCGGCGCCGGGCCGGTCATGGCGACACCGCAGCCGAGCACCGTAGCTAACGTCGGCGAGCGCCGACGGCCGGGTTGGCAGATCGCGATGGCGGCGCTGCTTATCGTGATCGCTGCCGGCATCGCCTGGCGGGCTCTGAGCCCCGGCGGTGGCGAGGCACCGGCGACAGCCGCCACCACCCTCGATCCCAACCGCATCGCGGTGGTACCGTTCACCAACCGCACCGGCGACGCGTCATTCGACGGCCTCGCCTCGATGGCCACCGACCGGCTCACCCAGGGGCTCGCCAGCCTCCAGGAGATCGAGGTCGCCCCTGCGAGCATGGTCGCGGCGGCGAGCGCTGGGGTCGAGCCGGCACTGGTGGTCGGCGAGGTCGCGACCACGACCGACTC
>JARFRM010000309.1 GCA_029287235.1 Thermoanaerobaculales bacterium | reverse complement strand
TTGACGAGTTAATAGACAAAAGTATTGACATAGTCATTGACAGACAGTAGATTCAGGTTGAGGCGACCACGCGTCGGTCAACGATCGGAGTGTGGTGTTGCCGGAATCGGAGGTTGTCATGTCTGCAGCACTTGCAAGCCGGCTCGAGAGGATTCGAGACCTCGGCGGCATCAAGGGCCGGGACATCGCGCAGCTCATGGGAACCACTCCGGAGACGGTGTCGCGCTGGAACACCGGCAAGATCGAGCCGCAACCCGGGCGGCTCGAGAAGCTCCTCATGCTCGAGTGGATGATCGACGAGCTCTCGGAGTTCTTTTCGCCCGACGAGGCGCGACTCTGGCTCTATTCGCCGAATCGGATGCTGGGCGGATCGCGACCGGCCGATCTCATCAAGGACGGACGGATCGGCGAGGTCCGTGCGCTGATCGCCCGGTTGAGAGACGGCGCCTATGTTTGAAAACGGGCCTGAACGCTCTGCAGTGATCTCGGGCTGAGAAAGCCGTGGTCAACCGGCTCGAGCTCGAGGACCGACTCCGGGAGGTCGCGCAAGGGCCGTGGCGGGGGCGAGGAAGAGTGAATATGGCTGGTTACGGGCCTCGAGTTTTGAGGTACTCAAACGCCTCGCGGATGGCGGTCTCGGGGTCGCGGGAGGTGTAGCCCAGCTCATCGCGCGCCTTGCTGAGGTCCATTCTGCGATCGTTGCCGTAGAAGATTTTCACCTGGCTGCGAACCATCATCGGCTCCTTCCCGGTGAAACGACTGGCGAGCTCCATCAGCGTGCCCACCGCAAGAAGCAGATGCTTCGGCGCGCGCGGTGGCATCTTGACCTTCGGGTTTCGTTCCTGCGCCAACTCGATGAGCCGCCGGTTGCTGATCGATCGCTCGGTCGCAAGGATGTACCTTTCTCCTCGCCGGCCTTTCTGGGCTGCGGCGATCATCCCAGCCGCCAGGTCGCGAACATCCACGAAATTGAAGTGAAGATTCACGTCCAGGAAAACCTCGCCGTTCAGAGCCTGCTTCAGGTACCTCATGGTGGGGGTGAGACGGTAGCAGTGCGGGCCCACTATCGTCCCCGGCAGGACTGAAACCATGTTCAGATCATGCTCGCCTGCGAGCTGCCAGGCCAGTTGTTCGGACTCGGTCTTTGCCCGTGCGTAAGGATTGCCGTGGAAATTCGCCCTCCACGAGGACTCGTCCACGGGAGACACATGACCCTCGAGGGTGATCTCCGAGCTTACGAAAACGATCCGCTCGACCCCTTGCTCGGCGGCGGCTTCGACCACGTTGCGTGTGCCCTCTACGTTTGGGCGGATGATCTCAGCCTCGGGGTCCGGCGACCAGTGCCTGACCACCGCCGCGACTTGGTAGAGGGTCTGTACATCCTCGGAGGCCCGCAGCAGCGAATCCTTGTCCATGAGATCGGCTTGCACGAGGTCGCACTCCAACCCATCGAACGGCACGCGGTTTTGAGGATTCCTGACGCTGGCTCGAACCCGCTCACCACGAGCCAAGAGAGCGCGCACCAGATTGTTGCCGAGGTGACCGTTGGCGCCGGTTACAAGGCTGATTCCGGTCATTCACTCCTCCTCGCCCGTCGGTGCCATTTGCCGAAGAATCTCCTGGTAACGAAGGTCGCCGGCCATTTGGTCACGCACCAATGGCATGAAGCAGAACCGCAGCCAGGGATGGTCCTGTTCGATCGCCTTGCCGACCCAGGCCATCGCCTGGTCGGTGTCGCCCAGCCCGGCATGGACGCCTGCCACGTAGCAGGGTCCGATATTGGGATTCGTCATCATCCACCGGAGCGTGGCCTCGGCCTTCTCTCTTCGCCCGGCAACCGCGTAGACGAGCCCGCAGAGCTCCGAGTCCCCGGCCTGGTCGCACGAGGCGACGGCCTCGTCGTACATGCCCTTGGCCGCATAGTTGAGACCAAGAAAGATGGAGATGAACTGATTGGGCCGGCTGTGGGGATTCACCTCCTGAACCTGCTCCAGCAAGGCGATGGACCGGTCGAATTGGCCCACGTAGTGATACGCGCCCGCGACCCAGGCACGGGTCCGAAAGGAAACAGGGTCGAGGCGGAGAGCGGTTTGCAGGCGGTCGAACCCTTCGTCAGTTCTCCCGGCACCTACCAGATGAATCCCCAGTTCGAGCTGAGCGAACGCGTTACTCGGGTTGAGTTCGACCGCACACCTCAGACTGCCCTCGTCTCCGGAGAGGGTGCCGAGAACGGCGTGAACCTCTGCAATCTCCGGATCGAGCGCCAACGCCCGCTCTAACGCTTCCCGGGAGCGCAGCCGGGCACGGGTCAGCTCCATCTGGCCGTCACCGGCCATCTCTGTCATGACCCGTGCGATGAACGCCCAGGCCTCGGCAAAGGACGGGTCGATTTCGACCGCTCGCTCGAGGTGTTCCAGGACCGCACCCATATCGCCCTCGCTATAGATGAGGTGTTTGGCAAGAAGATATTGCTCTTGTGCCCCGGACACGACCTGCCGGGTCCGCCCCAGTCGCTTCTCCTCATCGGGGGTCAACACGACCTGAATCTCGAGGCTGATTGCGCGCGCAATCTCGCCGAGAATCGTCACCGTGTCGGTCCTATCGTCCTCGTATGCACGCGACCAGATGACCTTCTGGTCCACCGGATCGACGAGCTGCGCAGCGATCCGCACCCGGTCTCCTGAGGTCATCACCGAGCCGCAAACCAGAGCATCGACATCGAGCACCCGCGCGATTTCGGGGACGGGCGTGTCCGACCCCTTGAACTGCATTGACGACAGGCTGCTGACGACGGTGAGGGCGGAGATGGTGCCGAGCTCGGTGGTCAGAGCGTCGGTCATTCCGTCGGCGTAGAACTCGCGTTCGGAGTCGCCGGAGAGGTTTTCCAACGGGAGCACCGCGATTTTTCGAACGGTTCCGGCCTCACCCGATGCTGGAGGCTGGACAACGAACCAACCCACCACTACGACGCCGGCAACGACGATGGCGACCACCAGCGCCAAGATCACCGGCGGGGAGATTCCGGGTTTCCGTCTCGAATCCGGTCCCGCCGCCATCAGCCCTGAGTGATTGTTCGATATCGCGCGAAGGTTGTAGGCGAGATCGGAGGCGGACTGGAATCGCGCCTCCGGGCTCTTCTCCATGCAGCGGCGGATCGTGCGCTGCAATTCTGCCGGCAGCGGCGCGCCAGCTTCCGAAAGCGGAGGCGGGTCCTCCTTCAAGATCGCGGCCTGGGTATCGGCACCCGTAGCCCGGGTAAAGGCCGGAGTTCCGGAGATCATTTCGTAGAGCACGGCGCCGAGCGCGAAGATGTCCGATCTGGTGTCGGTTGCCTGGCCCCGCACCTGCTCCGGAGCCATGTATCCCAGTGTTCCCAAGACGGTTCCCGCCTGCGTACCTCCCGGGGTCAGGCTGAGAGTCACGGAATCTTCATCGGCCTCTTCCTTGATGTGGGCGAGTCCGAAATCGAGAATCTTCGGTCGACCGTCGGAGGTAATGAAAACATTCTCCGGTTTGAGGTCACGATGGATCAAACCCTTGGCATGCGCCGCAGCGAGGCCATCCGCCACAGCTGCGCCGATTCCAACCGCACACTGCCAGCCGAGACCGTTTTCCGGGATTCGTTCTCGAAGCGTCTGTCCCTCGAGCAGTTCGGTGACTGCGTAGGTGACGCCCTGATGGCTTCCGTAGTCATGGATGGAGAGGATATTGGGGTGATCGAGCATGGCAACGGCGCGGGCCTCGCGATCGAACCTCGCCAACCGTTCCCGATCCTGCGCCACGTCCTCCGGCAGCACCTTGATCGCCACCTCCCGGTCGAGTCGCTCGTCGTGAGCGCGGTAGACGATGCCCATCCCACCCTCGCCGAGTTTCGACGAAATCGTGTAGTGGCCGAGCGTCTGTCCTAATCGGACCGACATAGATGATGGATACCTTCAGAAACAAGGTAATGCCTGGGCTCACGATCCGCAATTCGCTTCGATATGGACAGTCGGTACCGCGTGCCCCATTGCACCATTCCCAGAGGGTCGCAAGCTGGAAGCTTGCTGCTACAGCGCTCGGGAGTCGCTGGCTGGGAGATCAGCTGGGAGAGGGACAGGCTCGCTTGCCAACACAGCATGTTGGCATTACATTGATGGTGAGGTGCCGCGATGTTGAGGACGCAGGTTCAGTTCACCGAGGAACAGTACCGGAGAATCCGGTTGCTAGCCCAACGACGGGGCGTATCGATCTCACAGGTCGTACGGGAGAGCGTCGAGAGGCACCTCGAGGCCGAAACATACGATGCAGATGCGTTGTACTCGAGGGCCACCGAAGTTGTCGGGAAGTATGACGATCGAGAAGGGCGCGACGATCTGGCGTCGAATCACGACGAGTACCTCGACGAGGCATACCGGTGAGCGCCGTTTTCGTCGACACGAGCGCCATCCTCGCGCTGATGGTCGGATCCGATCGCACGCACCGGGAGGCGGTCGAGATCCTCGAGAAGCTCAGAAGCCGCCGGGCCAACCTCGTGACGACTTCGTACGTGCTTGTCGAAACCTATGCCCTCCTCGACCGGCGTCTGGGTCGCGACGCGGTTCGCGACTTCCGCGCGAGCTTTGCGCCGCTGATCCGGGTGATCTGGGTCGATGGCGCCATCCACGAACGAGGGCTCGACCGCCTGGAGAAGAGCTCGCACACCCTCAGCCTCGTCGACGCGGTCTCCTTTGAAGCCATCCGCCAGCACCGCATTCTCGAGGCCTTCGCCTTCGACCGCCACTTCGAGCGGGAGGGTCTTGCCGTCCGCTGAGCCCGGTGGGTACCTCAGGCACGCCTTTGCGCCTTTGTGGACTCCCTTCCGGCATTACGAAAAGACGGCGGTGGCTCCAGGCCGGCGGGCAGGCTTAGATGGATGGGTACAGGATGGATGGGTACGATGGGTACCTCGTAAACACTTCCACACCTGTTGAGCAATTGATCGCCGGAACCGAGAATCCGAAAATGCCAGTAAGCACTTCAGTCTTCAGAGACGAGGGTGCCGCAAACGCTGCTCAGGTTTGATCCCTCCCCCACTCCGTTGTCAGGGCTCAATGATTGGCTGGCTCAACCATCCCCTGCATCCCGAACCGGTGACAGACAAGCGTGGAAGTGTGTAGGTGGCACCCTTCCCTTCGTGGCACCTGTCCGACGATCGTCGGTACTCCACCATTCGTCTACAGAACCGCAAGCCTCCAGTGCAATCGTCGAGGACACGGCACGGAAAGGACGCCAAATGGAATATGCCCGGATCGTGGCGTCGTTAGCCTCTTCGTAAGAGTCACGTAGACCAAATGCCATCTGGAGGGCACCATGAAGAAAATCTTTGGAACATTCGCGATCCTACTTGCCATATCCGTCTCCCCCGCGCTCGCGCATTGCGGCTCGTGCGGCGTCGGCGACGATCACAGCCATGCGGCCAAGGCCAACGTCGCCACCGGCGATCTCGTAGATGTCGCCATCGCAGCCGGGTCATTCAAGACTCTCGTTGCGGCGGTGCAGGCCGCTGGCCTCGTCGACACCCTCAAGTCCGAAGGCCCGTTCACCGTCTTCGCCCCGACCGACGACGCCTTCGACAAGCTGCCCGCGGGTACCGTCGACGCTCTGCTCGCCGATCCCGAAAAGTTAAAGGCCATCCTGCTCTATCACGTCGTCTCGGGCGAAGTGACTGCCGATCAGGTGGTCAAGCTCAGCAACGCGACGACCGTACAGGGCTCCGATGTCGAAATCAGAGTTGCCGGCGGATCTGTCATGGTTGACGACGCCACCGTCGTGGAGGCGGACGTCAGGGCGTCGAATGGCGTCATCCACGTCATCGACACCGTGGTCATTCCGGCTGGGTAAAGCAGCAAACCCAGGATCGCCGCAGATCAGAACCGGCCCGATTGAGCGGGCCGGTTCTTTTTTGAAACGGAAACGGTGTCGGGTAGACCTGGGCGGTTGCCCGCCCAGGTCTACCCGACACTTATTCATCTGGCACCGATATGAAACTCTCGCGCTTGCGATCAGTAGAATCATCCAGAGTCATGGCCAAACAACCCCCGTCCCGATCAGGCGACCGCGGGAGTCCGTCCCACGACCGGGACCTCTCGTACCGCGCGGCTGTCGGTCTCGTGACCGTCGCACTCTGCCTACTCGCACCGGCCTCCGGCGCCGTCGACTATCCAACCGAAGACCCGATCGTCCTTTCCGGAGATCTCAGCGACCGGACCCAGATCGTCTACGGCTGGCGTTACCAGCCCGGCGACGATCCGGGTTGGGCGGCACCAGGGCTCGATGACAGCGCCTGGCCGGTGGTCTCGTCCCTGCTTCCGACGGACGAGGAGATCCCCGGCGGATGGCCGCGGATTGGGTGGTTTCGTAGGAGTCTGCGTCTCGCCGAGCGGATGCCGGCGACCGCGATCGCCATTCGTGTCGAGCACTTCGGTGCTTCCGAGGTCTACCTCGATGGTCGTCTCGTGATCCGAAACGGCATCGTCTCTCCGGACCCGTCCGTCGAACGCCCGGTGTACTCCAACAACTTCGACGGTATCGCCCTCGAGCCCGGTCGAACGCACGTGCTCGCGGTGCGATTCTCGAATGCGCGGGGAAATCTGCACTGGCAAGAGAATCGGGGATTCTGGGTCAACCTGAGGAGCGTCGTCTCGGCGGCCGCCGCGTACCACCGATTCGACCGTCTGGTGATGTTGAGATCGATGGGTTTCGGCGGCGCCTTCGCGGCGCTCGCGATGCTCCACCTGCTGCTGTTTGTTTTCCATCCGGCGTCGCGGGAGCACCTGTTCTTTTCGGTGTTCGCAGCGAGCATCGCCGCCTCGCTCGTCTTGATGACAGCATGGGATCTCGAGACCGATTTCCTCACTCGTCTGTTGATCTTCCGCTGGTACGTCGCCGCGCGGGTCGCCATGGTTCTCAGCGCGCTCGTGCTGGTCCATGCGATGTTCCGCCGGCGCCCGTCGTGGACGACGTGGCTGGTCTCCATCGTGGCGGTCGTTTTCGTCGGGTGGGTTTGGTCGTGGGACGCCATGCGATCGGGTTTTTTCGGCCAGCTCTTCTTCCTCATCGCGTATCTCGAGATGGTGAGGGTCTCGGTCGCGGCGGTGCTGCGGCGCGAGCGGGACGCGTGGATCGTCGCCGCGGCCTTCGTTCCGCTTGCGGCGGTGTCCGCCACCGGTCTCGCAGCGGCTCTCCTCGGCTGGCCGATCAATTTCAGCTTTCTTTCGCTCATCACGATGGTCGCTGTCGCACTCGCGTTTTCGGTGTTCATCTCCCGCCAAGCGGCACGCACCGCGCGCGAGTTGGAGCACCAGGTCGATGAGGTTCAGACGCTGACGAAACGCGCCCTCGAGCAGGAGCGGCGGGCGATTCACCAGGAGACCGAGCGCCGCCTGCTCGAGGCGGAGAATCGGCGTCGGGCCGAAGAGCTGGAAGCAGCGCGCCGCCTTCAGCTCGCCATGCTCCCCCACGTCGCACCGAAGATCGCTGGATTTGATATCGAGTACCGCATGCTCACGGCGACCGAGGTCGGGGGAGACTACGTCGATCTGCGCCTCGGCACCGACGGCCGCGCCCTGCTCGCGGTCGGCGACGCCGTCAGCCACGGGCTCCAGGCGGGAATGGTTGTGGCGGTCGCCAAGAGCCTGTTCCAGAGCGTCGATCCGATCGATCCGCCGGCGGAAGTGCTGAACCGCATCGGAGTCGGCCTCCAGACAATGCGCGAGCGCTACGCCAGCATGGCCATGGTCGTCATCGCGGTCGATGATCACCGTCTTCGGATTGCGTCAGCCGCCATGCCGCCACTGCTCATCCGGCGCAAGTCGACCGGTAGGGTCGAGGAGATCCTGCTGCCCGGTGTTCCCCTCGGAACGTTGGCCGGCGTCGACTACGCCGTCCGCGACGTGGACGTCGGATCCGGCGACGTCGTTCTCGTGACCTCCGACGGCGCGGCCGAAGCCATCGCACCGAGCGGAGAGCACTTCGGGTACGACCGAGTGATCGAGTACCTCGAAGGCTGCGACGGACAGGCCGCCGACTCGATCGTCGACGGCTTGGTCGACGCGGTGACCTTGTTCGGAGGCGACGTTGGCCCGCACGACGACGTCACCGTGCTGGCCATGGTCGTCGAGTGACGGCGATAGGTGCCATCGGTGCCATCGGCATCGGTGCGGCATCGGTGCCCGGTGAAACAAAATTAACAAAATTGCCGCCGCAAACCACCAAGGTTTCGCACACGCCAAAAATACAACGCACAATAAGACAACGCCATTAAAAAACCCCCCCCCACTCCTAATGACACCCCGACCCCCGAGCTCTACACTCATCCTCTTTCGTCGGCAGCGTCAGATGTGTATAAGAGACAGGTCTACTACCTGCAAAAACAATGGTTCGAGGATCACGGGAGCTTTGCCGCTTCCCTGGCCGAGCTCGGCCTTCCGGACGAAGAAAAGCCCCTGTCCGCCGGATGGTCCCTGACCATGGAAACCTGCGGCGACGGATTCACCGCCAGGCTCGTCTCACCGCATGGACTGTCTCTTATACACATCTCCGAGCCCACGAGACCTCGT
>JARFRM010000271.1 GCA_029287235.1 Thermoanaerobaculales bacterium | reverse complement strand
GTCCGCGTTGACCGCGACGACGGTTCCCTTGACGACTTCGCCCTCCCGTAGAGTTTGAAGCGAGGTCTCCATCAGCTCCTCCATCGAGAGCTGATCCATCCCCACTTCGTTGTTCGTATCACCGTTCTGTTCAGGGTCCATGTTCAAGACGACTCCTCCTCGATGGGCGCAGACCTCCTGCGCACCAATCCTCCGTGGTTACGAGACCTTATGGTGTTTCCACCGTTTGTGTCAAGGCTGAAATTCGATGTCGATTCAAGCTCGGAAAGCAACCTCTCCACCACTTCGTCAAGGCTCGATCCCGTGGTGTCCACCACCACTGAACCTTGAGCGACATGGAGCGGAGAGTCCGCCCTCGACGTGTCCTGTAGGTCACGCTCGCGCTGTTGTTGTTTGACTTCATCAACCGACGCCTCGATCCCTTGGCCCTCGAGATCGAGTTGGCGTCGTTTGGCCCGCTCGTCTGGGCTGGCGGTGAGAAAGACCTTCAGGGTCGCTTCGGGAAAGACAACACTGCCGATATCCCTGCCTTCCATGACACAGCCTCGGACGAGTCCGATTCGACGTTGGATCGGCACCAGCGCCCGGCGGACACCCGAGATCGCCGATACGGCCGACGCCATCAGGGCACACTCCGGAGTGCGGACGGTTTCGCTTACATCCTCGCCATCCACCAGAACGATGACCGCCTCGCCGTCACTCTCGAGCTCGATGGAGTGCCGCGCCGCAAGATCGGCTATCTCGTCGTGAACCGACTCGGCGAGCGGGCTGCCGTGCCCGGCTCGTAGCGCCAACAACCCGACCGCGCGATACATGGCCCCTGTGTCGAGGTATGGGATCTCGAGTCGATCCGCCAAGAGACGCGCCACGGTTGACTTCCCTGCTCCGGCGGGCCCGTCGATAGCGATGAGAAGGGGTTTCTGTGGTTCAAGGGTCTTGGAGGACGACATGCGGAACGGCTTTCTTCCGTGAAGAAACGGAACGGTCATTGTACGACAGTTCCAAGGAGAGTCCAGCATCGGGACTTTTCTCCCCTTCCCAACGGAGGAACCGCGGTGGGCCCGTGCTACGGTCATCCAGATGGTACGGAGTATCAGTCCCTCCAACGGCGGTGGATTCCTCGACGCCGAACGTCGTCGGATCATCCTGCCGCGCGCCGGCGGACTCAAGGTGGGGATCGGCTACCCCAACCGCTATCACGTTGCGCTCTCCTCCCTGGCCTACCAGTGGGTGGTGGAGTTGGCGGCAGGGGTCACGAACGTCTCCGTCTCGCGTTTCTTCGCCCCCCCCGATGGCGCCGGAAGAACCCTCGAGGAAGATACCCCCCTGGCCTCGCTTGATCTTCTCGCCTGGAGCTGTTCCTTCGAGCTTGACGCCGTCAACATCCTTCTCACCCTCGACGCCGCCGGGATCCCTCGGCGCAGCCGGGACCGAGGCGCGCGCAGCCCCCTCGTGGTGGTCGGCGGCCCGGTCGCCTCGATCAACCCTCTCCCTCTGAGTCAAGCCGTGGACGTCTTCGTCCTCGGCGCCGCCGAGCTTTTGTGGCCTCAGTTGCTGAAGTTGGCCGAAGAGCAGCCGAACCGGGATCGGCTGCTCGCCGACCTCGCCACGCGCGACGGATACTTCGTACCGATCCACCACCTCGATGGCGAGGGACGACCCATCACTCGTCTGCGCCGCATGGAGAAGCGGGATCCTCAGATGGCCGACCCGGGGATGGTGCCGAGCTCGTACGTCGTAACCCCACACACCGAGTACCGTAATCGCGGTCTGGTGGAAATGTCGCGCGGGTGCCCGGAAAAGTGTCGCTATTGCTGGGTCAGCTACAACTACGGACGGCTCCGTTGCTACCCCGCCGAAGCCATCCTCGATCGAGTACGCGGGCTTGCGGAGCTCACCGACCGGGTGGGGTTCGTCGCCACCGCCGTCGGCGACCATCCGGAGCTCCCCGCCATTCTCCGTGAAAGCCGCGAGTTGGGGTTCAACGTCGCACTCTCGTCGCTCCGAATCCCCGCCATGACCCCGGAGGTCCTCAAGCCCCTCGCCGACTCGGGTGCTCGATCGGTCACGATCGCACCGGAGACCGGTTCGGACGGGCTTCGCGCGAAACTCAAGAAACCGATCTCGAATGAACGGATTCTCCAAGCTGTCGAGACCGCACAGGGATGTGGAATCACCAGTTTGAAGATGTATTTCATCATCGGTCTTCCCGGCGAAACCGATGGCGATCTGGAGGCCATCGGCGATCTTCTCGGGGACACCCGGGAGATCATGCTCCGCCACGGTCGCCCTCGCGGTCGGATGGGCACGCTCCACGCTGGATGCAGTGTTCTCGTTCCCAAGCCCTACACGCCCTACTCGAAGGAGCCCGTGCTCTCCAAGGCGGAGTATCGCAGACGCCTGGCGCTGATCGAAAAGCGACTCAAACCCATCGACAATCTCAAATTCGACCGTCCGTCATACCGCGAGGCCTTGTGGCAGGCCATTCTCAGCCGAGGGGACAGCGCCACCTTTGAACTCCTCGTTCAACTCGCGGATCACGCCAGCCTGGGCAGGCTCCTGACCGAGCACAAGCACTCGGAGGTGCATCGGGCCCTCCTGCCCGTCGAGGGAGAGCCCGTTTGGCGTTTCATTTCCTCCGCACCGACGGCCGGGGCAGCCAACCGGCCGGTTTGACCCGACCGGCAAGAGGTCACTCCGCCGGCCGCGGTCGGCCCGGCTTGTGGAGTACTCTCGGCTCGATGAGGACCGGAATCGTGAGTTCAGATCGCTCGGGATCGTCGGTGATCACCACCAACGACTCCAGGAGGCGACCATCGAGTGACCCGGGTGTGACGTCATCCTGAAGCATCACGGCCACGGTGTGGACCTGTTTTTTGGATTCGCCATCGACGATCTCCGCCCGGAAGATCGTCGGGTTCGACGGTTTCAAACTTGTTAGTTTGAACTCACCTCTGAGGTTGTGCTGGATTCGGAGAAGGGCGGTCCGCGCCGCGCTGTTTCCATCCTGGAGTATCAGGCGCACCTGGGCGGGACGGGCCTCGATCACCGGCCGCAGCCGGAGGGAGAAGGTCACGTCGATGACCTCGGCATCGGGATGGTTGGTCCTGATCCTCACTTTACCGTTGGTCGAAACCGCGGTGACACCGGCTGCAACCGAGGCCTCGACGACAACGTCGCCCGGAACCGCCTTCTGGTTCTTGACGGTCATTTCCCGAGTCACCGGTTTGGCTTCGAGCACCACGACATCGTCGCTGCTCTCGAATCCGGTGATCTCGAGCTTCTCGCCATCCGCACGGTGAAGGACGAGCGACGTCGTGAGTGCATCGCCTTCGACTCCGTTGAGGTGGATGCGCGGCGTCGGGCGCACCGTCACAGCCGTGACCGAATTGAAGGTCACACTCAACATCAGTCGGGGCGTCGCGGGGATGTTCGTGGTCACGGCGATACTCTTTGAGACCTTACCGCTCTGGGTCGACTGTGTCTTGATCTTCGCTGTCAACGTTCCCGACCCACCTGCCGGGATGACCGAGTCGAACTCGGCCACGGCACAGCCTCAAGAGGGCTTGGCTTTGAGGATTCTGACGTCAACCGGCCCGCTGTTGTGAAAGACGAAGGTCGCCACCACCTCGGTGCCGGCCTTGATGTCTCCCATGTCGATCCGCGGATTCTCGGCTCGGAACGCCGCCTCGGCCGACTGAGCGTCCACTCGATCGACACTTGCGCCCATCGCAACCGCCAACAGCATCAGGATCAGAACAAAGCGCTTCATCAATGCCTCCAAATTCGCACCCGATCGGGTCCACCAGAGAATCGAAGGAACCAGCCTCGCATCACCCGCCGCTCGTTGTGTCGGGACTGACGACAACCGACCCGTGGATGGCGACTCCGGTCTCCGTGAACCCGCGGATTGTAACCGTTTCCGCTTTCGAGTTTGCCGTTTCTTTACACCGCGGTGCGTTCGAGCTCCAGCTCGTGCCGGACGCCGCCATCGGTTCCGATCACCGTGCACCGGATCGGCACTTGCCGGGAGGCCTGTTTTCTCGCCTCGTCAACTAAACGCACGAGGCCGCTGCAACAAGGAACCTCCATCACCATCACGTGCATCGACCGGATTTGTGCCGAGTCGATCATCGCGACGAGCTTCTCGAGGTAGATCTCCTGGTTATGGTCGAGCTTGGGACACGCGATGGCGAGGGAGTGTTCGGCGAGATAGCGCTGGTGGAAATCGCCCACCGCAAACGGCACGCAATCGGCCGCGAGGAGAACGTCCGCATCTTGAAAAAACGGAGCGGTCGGGGGCACGAGGTGGAGTTGGATCGGCCAGTGACGAAGCTGAGAGCTCGCAACCGGAAGCTCACCCTCGCGGACCGCGGGGGCCGGCTGAAGCGTCTGCGCTCGGGAGCCCGGGCAACCGCCTCCCCCACCGACGTTGATTGGATTCAGAATATTGAGGGATCGCGCCGCCGCAAGGGGCTCCTCGGCGGCGCGGATCTTCGACAGGTGGACGGCGACCGCCTCCTCGTCGAATCCATCCGCCTCACGCTCGATGATCTTGATCGCACCCGCATGGCAGTCGCCGATGCAGGCGCCGAGGCCGTCGCAATAAATGTCGCTGATGAGCTTCGCCTTGCCGTCGATGAGTTGGATGGCACCCTCGGCGCACGCGGTCACGCAATCGCCGCAACCATCGCAGAGCTCCTCGTCAATCTCGATAATCTGTCGTAGTGCCATGTCGGCCTCCAGTTTCGATCCGCTCCGAGTTTCTCTCCCCGTCTCCAACACGTCATTGACTCCCGTCAATCCCAATCATGAGAGGCCGCGGCTCACGCCGATACGAGAAGAACCGCGATCAGACCGTTTGAAACGCCCCGGTGCAATCAGCCGACTCGCGGCCAGACATGCCCTTCGGCCATCACCGCGACGCGATCCTCGACACCCTCCGTGCGCCAGCGATCCGCGATCTCATCGAGGTTGTCCACGGGGAGGAACCCGAGACGGCGCGCCGAACCGGGCTCCATGGACGATTTCAAGTGGACACGGTACTTTGCCGTCTTCTCCACGATCCTCAGGGTTGTGTGACCGTACTGGACATACCCCGCGGCGAGGAGCTCGAGAATCGACTCAGGCCGAGGATCGGCGAGAAACGGTCCCATCGCGGGAGACCCGGGACCCTCACCGAGCTCGGCGACGAAGAGGACCTCGGCGCCGGGATTGGCGAAACGGCAGGCGGCGTCGAGGCCCTTGTGGGCCTGGATGAGGGTCGAATCTCCGGGTCGACCTCCACCACTTGCAACCACGTGGTCAAATCGCTGCGACGGGATCTCGTACCACTCCCGGACCCGGCCCACGGCTGCGTCGAATGAGGCACGCCAAGACCCGGCACAGGCCCAGGCGATGCCGCCGTCTCTCCCGGGCACCAAGCAGACGGCCAGATCGGGAGGCCGCAGATCCGCCGCCCGTGCGATTTCCTCCGCCACAGGATTCTGATCGAGAGCGCCGGGCTCACACCCGGGGTGCCGAACGAGTCGTCCGTCACCTCGCCCAAAAACCAGCGAGTGATTGGCCTGAATCTCCTCGTGCCCGGCGACTCCGGGAAAGATCATCTTCGGCCCACCCCCGAAACCGGCGAAGTAGTGGTGGCGAACCGCGCCGACGGTGATGAGCAATTCGGCCTCCACCGCCTGCCGGTTGAGCCGGAGTTCAACCCCGGGACGGAGCTCGCCGACCCGGATGAGCCCATCGCCGTCGCGACTGTCGTGCTGCCCGATCGAGACCCCTCTGGGCAGCTCTCCGATCAACTCCGCTACCGCACCGTCGGACGTGGGGGGGTGAGTGCCGCAGGCCGTGAGGATCGTCACCGACTCCGGACTGAGTCCGGCAACAAGCAGTCGATTGACGATGACCGGCAGCACGTGGGGCAGATTCACGCGACGAGTGGCGTCCGGCACCACGATCACTGCCGACCGGCAACCGCCGGCGCGTTCGACCAGCCCCTTCCCGTCGACGGGGAAATCGACAGCCCGGGACAACAACCGCCCGAGATCATGCGCCCCGCGCGGCGCGGCGGGTTGAAGAGGCCGCATCCGCAGACCGCGGAGATCGACGGCAACGCTTTCGAGTCCGTATGGCAGCTTGACGATCACCGGATCACGATAGCATTAGGTATTAGGTATTAGGTATTAGGTATTGGGTTTTTGGTATTGGATGTTCCGACCTCGGTGTTTGTGGACACGGTTGGTGGAGAATGATGACCAATTCGACGAAATCGTTGACCGGGGAAGAACGCCAATGGTTGTTACGGCTCGCGAGAAACACGATCGAGGCCAAGCTCGACCAACGACCGGTGCCCGACGATTCGCCGGGTTACGGACCGCTCCTGGAAGCCCGCGGCGCGTTCGTCACCCTCATGAAAGAAGGGGTGCTCCGCGGCTGTATCGGTCACGTCGTCGGCGCCGAGGCGCTCTGGCTCTCGGTCAGGACCAACGCCGTCAACGCCGCATTCCACGACCCCCGCTTCCCACCGATCGAGGACTCGGAGCTGCCCCGTCTGACGATCGAAATCTCGGCACTGACACCGTTGTGGGAGGTCTCGAAGCCGGAGGAGATTGTGATCGGGCGCCACGGCCTCATCATCGAACGAGGGCCGTACCGTGGTCTGCTTCTCCCCCAGGTGGCCGAACGCTATGGCTGGACCCCCGAGGAGTTCCTCGACCAGACCTGCCGCAAGGCGGGAATGCAACCCGGATGCTGGCGAGACCCCGACGCGATCATCTCGGCCTTCTCCGCGGAGGTTTTCTCGGAGGGAGATGCGACTCACGACTTACGATTCACGACTCGCGATTTGCGACTCACATGATCCATCTCGGGCGGAAAGCTCGGCCCATTGGCCTTCGCGACGATCTCGGGATCGGTCCTGGCCGCCCACTGCATCTGGCGACAGATGCCTCGAACGATCTTGACCTCGTTCTCGGTGATTCCGGCGCGGCCGAAGAGCCGGCGGAGCTTTCTGAGAACCCGTTCCGGGTTGTTCGGGTCGGCAAACCCGATATCGGCAAGCGCGATCTCGAGATGGCCCATGAGCCCATCGACCGTCGCCTCTTCGGCCGGCAGCGGCGCACTGCGTACCGGCGGCTCCACCTGGAGCGTGAGGTAGCCCAGGAAAATCGCGATGGCCTGGGTGAGGTTGAGAACCGGAAAGGCCGCCGCCGTGGGAATCCGAACCACGAGATCGGCGCGATCGAGGTGGGCGCGGCTCAAGCCTCGGGTCTCGTTGCCGAAGATGAGCGCTGCATCCTCCATACCGCGCCGAGACAGGTGATCGGCCCCTTCGGACGGCGTCAGGACCGGGAGATTGTCCCGGCCGCGCCCGGATGCGGTGGCGACGAGGGTCCGGAAGTCAGCCACCGCCGAATCGAATCGGTCCCAGGTTCGGACATCCAAGTGGTCCTGTGCGCCACATGCCCATCGGCAGACCTCGTCGTCTTCCGGGCCGACCGAGGGCCGAACCAGATCGATACGCGGTACGCCGAAGTTGGCCGCCACACGCAGGGCGGCGCCGAGATTTCCGGCCAGAGAAGGTTCGACGAGGACGATGGAGGCAATCGGCATGACGCCGACATCATAGCCTGCCTGATTCTCACCCACCCATGCGAATCCTGAGCTGGTCGCTCTTGGATCGACATAGAGGTTGGTGTTTCGAACACACTCCGGAAGATCCGTTCGATGGTGCGATGGCTTGTGATCGTGATGGTCTTTGCGATGTTCTTCGCGTTCCTGGCGATCTCTGCGGTGAAACTGCGATGTGACCTTCGCCCCTCGGTGTTGACCCTCCCCTATCGTCGGCTGACTTCTGCCCTGAGACGCTCGGCGAGGCGCAGCAGTCTCGGATCGGTGGGAAACCGATCGAGGGCGTCGGAAAGCGTCACCGTGGCGTCCATGAACTCACCGTGCCGGAGATGAAACTCCACCAGCGCAGCGGCCAGTCCCGGATTTGTCGGATCGACCTTACTGGCTCTTTCGAGGGCGAGCCGCGCGTCTTCTTGCTGCCCAGCCTTCTCGGCGGTGCGCGCAACCGCCATGAGGAGGCCAATATCGGTCGGATTCATCCCCCAGGCCCGCCGGAGCTGTTCCAGGGCTCCCTCCACATCCCCGCGGCGCTCGGCAAGCCCCGCCAGAACCCGATAGGGACCCGCCGAACTCGGATCGTGGGAGAGCGCGATGTCCGCTGCTTCCTGTGCTCCACCGACATCGCCGATCCGGTCGCGAAGCTCCGCCGCAACGGTCCACACCTCGGCAAGCAGAGACCCCGGAAGCCCTTTCCGCGCAGCCAGATCGCTGAGGCGCTGCTCGGCTTGCCCGGTCAAACCGTCATCAAGATCCCACCGGGCAAGCTCGAGCTCGACCCGCGGATCGTCGGGCTCTCTCCGAAGATGCTCTCGACCAAGTTCTGCCTGATCTCGTGCGCGCAACTCGCGGGCCAGCGCGATGATGCCTCGACTTCGCGTCCGGGGATAGAGGTCCAAACGGCGCTCGAGCCCTTCGATTCGGACCCACTCATCCTCTTCGGGCGTCAACTCGATCCGTAGCGGAGGGTTGCTGAAGCCCAGGCCTTCGGAGGTCGCCAGATGGTCCAGCGCACTGGCGTTCCGGCCTCGTTCCCGCTCGGTGAGAGCAGTCAACCAGTGCAATCTGGGCGACGTCGGATCGCGGACAATGGCCTCGTTCAGATCCACGAATGCGTCGTCCATCGAACCTTCGATGAGCCGTGCCCGGGCTCGATTGACGAATCCGGCGGGATCCGCCGGCGCCCAGCGTCGCTGCCCCCGGCTCAGGACGACAAGGGCCGGGGCCACCAGAATTCCGGGCGCCCGGCCGAGCTCCCGGCCCGGGAGCCTCCTGGAGCCCCGAATCGCGGACGGCAGGCGAAGAAAGGCATCCTGAGCCAGATTCAGAGCTCCCGTCGACGGGTCATCCTCGAGCTGGTGCTTGGCGTTCTGCCAACTCCACCATCCGATGACCCCGACCAGCTCCACCGCCAACGCGAGACCGGCGGCGATGATCAACAGACGAGAACGTTGACCACTCACAACGAGATTTCCCGCCCGTCCTCGTCGACAAACGTCAGGGCAGCGACGAGCTCTACGCCCGTGGAGGCGAAAACGCGATCACGAGATCGGCGGCAGAGATCGAGCACATCCGTCGCGGTCGCCGAACGCCCGGCGATGAGCTCGTTGATCCGCGTTCCACTGAGCCGGACACCGCCGACCGCCGAGTTCGAGCATCCGGCCTCCGCCAGGAGATCAGCGGCGGAGGCATCGCGCGAATCGAGAAACACCGGACCTGTCGATCGTAGGGCGCGGCTCGGTCGCCGGTTCGACGACCAGGGCTTGACCTCCCTCAGGCGCGACGGACGAAGTCGAAAGCGCACCCTCGTGATGACCTTCCGCCGGAGATCGGCAACTGTCGGCGCAGGATGGGCCTCCGTTGCAACCCACCGCTCAGATCTCGATCCCGGACGCTGCAGATCGACCCACTCGATGACCCCGCCAAGATCAACGACCCCGTCAGCCCCGGCGCGCACGAGACCCCCGATGCTGTGCTCATGACTACCCAAAGTCTCCAATCCCACAAGTCCGCTTCGTCGCGCAACGCGACACACCTGTGCCAAGTTGGCACCCGCTCCGACGACAATTCCATCGACTTCCACTTCCCATCTGGCGAGCGTGCCCGTCAAACTCACCATCGGCACACGAATCCCCCGATCCGAGGCGATGAGGCGCGATCCGCCTCCCAGGGTGACCCATCGGAGTCCGTGCGAAGCGGCCAGGTCGATGGTGGCGCCGACCGCAAAAGCGCTGTGGCAACGGGCAACAAGGGTGGCGACGCCACCAACACCGAGGGTCGTCCAGGCGCGAAGATCCACCCTTTCGTGGAACTCCACGTCGGTCTCTCGGCGCAACTCGCGGAGACCGAATTCAAGTTTCTCGAGCTGGCCAACCAGCAAATTCTCCCCCATTCGGAATGTTGGCACGATGCTTGCTAGTTAGGTGAGTAGCCGGGCACACAACGACCTGGTAACGCATCATACCTCCTCCTTCCTCCTGCGGACCGCAAGGTCCGCATCTTTTTTTGCCCACGGTCGCGTGGCTTGCGCCGAGACCGTGGGCGCAACAGAGCTAGATTTCGCTGAGTCCGAGCTTCTTGATCTGATAGAGCAGCGCCTGGCGGGAGATTCCGAGCTCCCTCGCTGCCGAGCTGCGATTACCGCGGTGGCGGGTGAGCACCTCGTTCAAGAGGCGTCTTTTGAATTCTGCAAGAGCGCCCTCCCAGGTCCCACGCGACGAGGACCCAGTTTGCATCAGCGGCAGGTGCTCAGGTCGGATCATGTCGCCCGACGCCCGCGACATGGCGACTTCCAAGGTGTGCTTGAGCTCGCGGATGTTACCCGGCCAGCGATGATTCATCAATTGCCGTTCGGCGGCTGCAGTCCAAGGAGCGATCCGAAGACCATGGCGCTCGGATGCCTCCTCCTCGAAGATCGACCGCAGAATCAGGATGTCTTCGGTCCGTTCCCTGAGCGCCGGGACCCGAACTCGCGCCAACGCGATGCGGTAGTAGAGGTCTTCGCGGAAACGTCCCTCACGCACCCGGCGTTCGAGATTTCGATGGGTCGCGCAGATCACCCGAACATCCATAACGCTCGTCCGATCCGAACCGACGGAACGAACTTCACCGGACTCGAGAAACCGGAGCAGTTTGACCTGGAGAGCCACATCGAGATCCCCGACTTCATCGAGGAAAAGGGTGCCGCCGTCTGCGGCAGCCACCAAACCCCGGCGTGAACGATCGGCTCCGGTGAACGCTCCCTTGACCGAGCCGAAAAGTTCAGCCTCGAGGAGATTCGCCGGAACCGCGGCGACATTGACCGAAACCAAATCCCCGGCGCGGCCGGAAAGACGGTGGATCTCTCTCGCCACCACCTCCTTGCCCGACCCCGTCTCACCGTGGATCAAAACGGTGTATCGCGGCCCGGCAGCGCGGCGCACATCGTCTCGAAGTCTCTCCACCGCAGGCGAGACTCCGTCAATCCGGACCTCGGTTTCGCGGGCCCTCGTCTCAGGGGCGCCGCCCGAAGTGTGGGTCAGCTCCACGAGGTCGCCCAAGAGACGCCACGCCGAGGACGGCGTCGGCTCCGAGCCGAGGGGTATCAACTCCAGGCCGCCCCGACGTTCGCCCGGACGGGGTTCCCCCGTTCCGACTCTCGACAGCTCGCGACCGCTCCGCGTCGATCGAACCACCAGCCCGGTGATCCCGAGCGGAACGAGGATGCCGTCGACTGCGCTTTCATCCACACGATCCAGACCATGGTTCCGAACCATGCTCGACAGACCTCGGAGCAGATCCTCGACCTCTGTGCTGTCCCACCTCAGGCGAGCCGCCCAGCCCGTGAGCCCCCGCTCCTCGAGGATGGTCGACGCGCGAAGCCTGAGCTCTCTGGCGGGCTGAATCCCGAGCTGGCGACACAGAGCCACCGCGAATGCATCGCGAAGATCGAGTTGATCGCCGATACAGCCATCGAGATCGCCACCCGAAACGGACTCGCGGACCGAACGGATCAGCGCCCCAGCCCTCGCCACCCCCCATCCATCCTCCGTCGATTGACCTCTCCGACCGGTGGATCCGATGAGAGCATCGACAAGCTCCACCCAGACCTCGGCTTCATCTCCGCCGGATTGCAGCAGCGGCAGGGCCGCGGCCGGTGAATCGAAGAACAGCGCCTCCACACCATAGAGAAAGGCCAGCGCCTGGACGATCTGGGCGGTCGCAAGATCACTGATCGCCGGAAGCTCCTCCAACCGCGACCGAAAGAGATCGAGATCACCCATCGCCAACGCAAGCCGCGCCCGTTCGGCCTGGACAAAAAGCGTATTGTCCGCCTCCGCAACGGCGTTGAGTCTTGCGGTCGCCCTCTCGACCCGAAGCTGGTCGATGTCCGCCACCGCCAGATTGTGGAGTGCGTCCCAGCCACGGTGTTGGAAGCCCGCCGCCTGAAAGAGCCTGAAAGCCCCGAGAGTCAGAGCCTCCGCCGCCTGAGGATGGCCGAGGCGGGCCTCGATGTCACCGAGATTGATCTGCATCACGGCCAGTCTGCCTGGTGCTCGTTCCGCCGACATCACCCGTCTCAGAAGCCGTCCCGCCAACCGAGGGCGTTCCTCGAAGGTCGCCCGAAGCGACTGTTCGAATAGGATCAGGCCGAGGAGTTCGGGATGGTCCCCACTCGCCCCTCGCCGCCATCCAGCCTCGTCGAGCCGATCGGGTTCGACAAGGGCGGTGAGCTTGATCTCCACCCATCGTCTGGCCATCCCATTGAGCCGGCTCATCGCCTGCCGGACCATGTCCAACGAAGCTTCGGCGGATTCGGATCGCCACCACAAGGCCCGTCGAAGATTGATGAGCGCGATCTCCGCGCAGGCCCGTGGTGCGTGCTGAAGATCGATGGGGCGAGGACACTCGACCTCGAACTCGGGCGATCGATCGATGAGGCGCAGCCAATTCGTCCACGGCCGCGCGATCTCATCTGCTAGCCCCGCGAGTGCCAGGCGCGCCCCGTGAATATCCGCCAGACAGAGGCAGGCTTCGACCAACGCCACCTGGACCCCGGGCCCGAGCGCGCCTACGGCCACCGCCCCCAGCACCCGTCGTACGGCCCACGAGTCGAGATCGTCCAGCCGACCCCGGGTCCACGCCAGGAGATCCCCGGTGTTGCCGGAGGCCAGTGCCGCGTGGAGAAGCCGGCGGGGATCGCCCCGATCGAAGAGATCCACCAGTTCCGCGTGGCGAGGATCGGCCACCATCGGCGCCGGTATCGGGAGCATCACCAGATCCTGGCGCCGAATGACGACCTGTGCATCGCAGGCCGCGTCGAGGTGGTCTTCGCCGGTCCCCGAAACCTCGAGAGCCCTTGTCACCGGCACGCCCTCGGGCGCAAGCCCGGCCACCCCAACGAGCTCCCGGAATCTGCGCACGTTACGGTTGCGAGGCTCGGAAAAGAGCATCGCAGCGGACCGGGTGAGTGATCGGCGATCGGCCGGAGAGAAGACGTCGAAACGACCGGCCTGGCCATCGACGAGCCGCAACCTCCGGGCCGGCGACAGTCCGGTCACCTTCAAGTGAACCGCAATGCGTTCGGGGTCGAAGACCGGCGCCGGGACCGGATTCCAGCCGTTGGGGAACCGGCCCAGGGCGATGGTGGCCGACTCCCGATCGTCCCTGCAATCAATGATCGAAGTGAGAGTCCGGTCGTCGAAGGATCCGGCGATCACCCGGACCGCCCGGGCTCTCCCGTTGCCCGCGATGATCATCGGGCCATTCCCAGGGCGAGCGACTTCGAGTGTCGCCCCCTCCCCCCTGCGCACGGCCGCCGCCCACATGGCCGCACCCACCCGCCTCGCGACCAGCTCGTCCGGCACGGCGAGCAGGCTCGTGTCTCCGATCTCGGGTATCGGGGGCAGTGACCATCGCCACATCCACAACGACCGTGCGGTGGATTCATCGAGGGGTCGATCGAGTTCGCCGAGCAACCTGGCGAGGACACCGTCGAGGAAAAAGCCCGGTTCGGTTCCGCCGTGTTCGAAGGCCGCCGAATCGAGGTCGGTCAGCTCCGCAATGGTGGTGAGGACCGCGGTTCTCGTCGCTTCGGCTGCGGGGTCTCCACCTCCAAGCCTCGACCAGATTCGGGAGATCGGCACCGGCAGGACGGGGAGGCGGACCCGGAGGCCACGGTCCGTGATTTCCAATGCCGCCCGCCGGAGTGCGGACCGCCCCGGCCACAGTTCGAAGTCGGCGAGGAGCGCAGCCACCGACACGAGCTGGACCGCGACACGGACCCTTTCTGTTCGATCGAGCGAGGTCATCGCCACCCCACGGGCGCCGAATTCATCCCGCCCGAAGGGCTGCGGCAGGGCCGGGTGTTCCACGAGCAGCGACCGCGGCGACGGTGGTCTCACAACGGTTTCCCGGCTCCTCGAATGAGCCTGTCCCACATCCGCCAGAAATCCGGAAATGACTTGGCCACGCATCGATCATCATCGAGGTCGAGCTCACCCACCGCCAACGCCGCCACGGCCATGGCCATGGCGATCCGATGGTCATCGGCTGCGGTCACTTCGATCGCTTCAGGACCATGGCGGCGCACGCCTCGCTGAACCCGGATCGACGACGACCCGGTTTCGAAGCGGGCGCCGAGACGATCGAGGTTCTCGATCATGACCGACAGACGGTCGCTCTCCTTGTGCTTGAGATGATCGAGGCCGGTCAGCCTCGACCCCACCGGCCCCGTCGCCGCGACAACCGCGAGAGCCGGAAAGAGATCCGGAGTATCGGTGAGATCCGCCTCGAACGGTCGCGTCATCCGACCCGAGATATTGAGATCCTCCCCCGAGAAGCCGATCTCGAGGCCGGCCTGTTGGAGGACATCGCAGAGGGCCCGGTCGCCCTGCGAACTCCGAGCCGACAAGGGGCTGACGGTGATCTCACCTCCGGCCACGGCAACCGCGGCCCCGGCGAACGCCGCCGCGGACCAGTCACCCTCCACCACATAGGTGATCTTCCGCAGCCCCCCGGGTCTAACCCGCCATCGACCCGCCGAAGCGATGTCGAGAGAAGCGCCGAACGTCTCCATGACCTCTCGAGTGAGCTCGAGATAGGGTCGCGACGGCACCGGCCCGATCACATCGAGATCGATCCCTTGGGCCATGAGCGGCCCTGCGAGCAGCAACGACGAAACGAATTGGGACGAGACCTCGGGCCGGATCTGAACCGATCCGCCGGCCATTTTCCGGCCGACGATGTCCGCCGGCAGACATCCATCCCGGCTCCGAATCTCCGAACCGAGATCGGCGAGGGCCTCAATCAGAGGCAGCATCGGGCGTTGCCGAAGACGATCCGTCCCATCGACCCGGAACTTCCCCGGCACGCAGGCGAGAAGTCCGAGCACGAGCCGGGCACCGGTCCCGGAGTTGCCCAGATCAACCACCGCCCGGGCCACGGGACGCCGCCGACCGACGCTGATATCCCGCTCCCAGGCGACCGGCCATCCCGCCTGTTCGAGCGCACCCGCGAGAAGCCTGGTGTCCTCACAATCAAGGGGCCGCCGGATCACTCCTCCATCCGCAGCCGCGGCGGCGATCAGCGCCCGGTTGGTCAGGCTCTTGGATGTCGGCACCTCAGCCGCACCGCGAACCTCACCGACCGGGCCCGGCAGGCGCCGACTCACGACAGAAAATTCCGGTACAGAGCTGCAAATGGGTGCTTGGCGATCGTACCCGGTCCCGTACTCAGGCGTCTTCTGACCATTGATCCATTCTGGAAAGGGGTCTGCAAGGTGTCAAGTTTTTCTCCACCAAGAAGCCGATCCCGTCCTCGTCGATCAGGGCGGCTGTGCCGGTGTCGAGCCACGCCGGCAGAATGATGGCCGTCCGATCGTCGTGCGAGAATTCCCAACCGGTGTGGAAATGACCCCAAAGCAGAACGTCGACCCCGTCGGCCCAGGAATTCTCGGCTGCCCGACGAAGTGATGCAAGGGGCTTGTGGTAGCGGAAACGACGGTTTGTTACGGCAAGCCGCGCCTCCATGGATCGGACGATGGCGACCGCCAAGGTCCGCGGAAGCAGCCGTGCCCAGACCCGAGCCAGCCGACATTTCGAGACCCACGACCAAAACCGGTATTGGAAATCACGCCGGTTCACCTTGTCCCCGTGGACAAGGCGGAAACGACGTGAACCGGCTGTGAATTCATAGGCGAGTCCGGACCAGTCGATTTCGGCCGCCAACTCGTGGGCGTCGAGGAAAAAATCCCGGTTCCCCTCGATGACACCGATACGGACGCCCTCAGCCCGAAGCCGTCGCCAAACCGCCATGACCTCGACCAGGCCGGCCGTCCAGAATTTCGACATTCCGATCAGATATTGAAACCCATCCCCGAGGTAGATGATCTCCGTCACACCCGAATCATGGGCGTTGAGTAAGATCGAGATCATGTCCGCGGCATCGCCGGGACGCTGACCGACGTGGGCATCGGCGATGATCAAACGTTTCACGTCGGCCATACTACCGCAAGGCATCGGGCCTGCGGTTCGGAGTTCCGTGTGGGGTATAATGGACCTTCGCTCCGAGAATCCGTCTCCCCAACCGGGTGAGCGACACGAGGCGGATCAGCTCCGTGGGCTTTCGTCCGGGTCCGAATCCCCGAGAGTTCGGGCCCGAGCTTGGAGAGCATCCATCGTGCATCGATCATCCGTTCGCCTCACGACCGCCCTCGCCGTTGCCCTCTTCTGCGGTTTCGGTGCGGTCGGACCGATCTTCGGCGCCAAGCTGTCGCCCGAGGTCGAGGCGGCTGCAACCGCGGGTCGATCCCAGCGTGTGATCGTTCACCTCGCAGGTGTTCCCGAAACAAAGGAAGCGCTGCACCGCAAACCCGGGATGAGCGAGCAACGACGCCTGCGCGCGGTCGGCCGACATCTCGCCGCCGCGATTGCCGATTTCACCGCCACGATCTCTCCACTTGATCTGAAGGTGAGAAGAGCGTTTCGACTGCAACCCGCCATCGTGGTCGACGTCTCAGCCGATGGGCTCGATGCCCTCATGGGCGATCCCCGGGTGACAGGAGTGGAGCCCGACAGGAGTTGGCGTTTCCAGACAATTGAAGGTCTCCAGATGATCCGCGCCGACGAACTTCACCAACTCGGGATTGCAGGGGAAGGAACGGCGGTCGCCATCATCGACTCCGGCATCGACTATCTTCACCCGACCCTCGGAGGCGGCCAGATCCCCAACGCCAAGGTGGTCCACGGCCTCGACACCGCGGATGGTGACAACGATCCCATGGACTGCAACGGGCACGGTACGGCCGTCGCCTCGGTTGCGGCAGGTTCGTCCTATCAGTGGAGCCCCAACCGTCGATTCGCGGGTGGTGTCGCTCCGGCCGCGAAGATCCTCGCCTACAAGGTGACCTCCGACGATGATTGCGACACCGCCACCACCGGCGCAGTCGTGGAAGCCATCGAAGACGCCATCCTTCGACGCGATGGTGACGATTATCGCCTCGCCGCCATCAACATCTCTCTCGGGGGCGGGGAGTTCATCGGGCCCTGCGATGGGTCCAATCTTGCCTATGCCGAGGCGATCAAAGCAGCGACCAAGGCCGGGATCGCGGTGGTTGCGGCCTCCGGAAACAGCGGCTACCCGGACGCCCTCAATGCGCCCGCCTGTCTCACCCAGACCATTTCGGTGGGATCCGCGTGGGATGTCGATCCCGGGTGGGTTCCGTACCGCTTCTGCCTCGATCCGGGTTGCACCGTCCTCTGCGATGACAGTTTCCGTTGGCAGCGTGCCGTATCCTGCTACTCCAACACCAGCCCCTATCTCGACGTGGTAGCCCCCTCCGAATACCTCAGGGCGGCGGCCGCCGGGAGCGTGACGCTGGATTTCGGTGGGACCTCGGGTGCGGCCGCCTATGTCACCGGCGCCGCAGCCCTGCTTGCGCAGGCCCTTCCCGAGATCGACCCGAACACCACCAAGTTTCTGCTCGCCGCCACGGGCGAGCCCACGATGGACGACAAGAACGGTCTCATTCGTCCCATCGTCGATCTGACGGCGGCGGTGGAGGCGGCCGGCAGGGTGGTCGTATCCGGAGACTCGGCGACTCCCATTCAACCGTGGCCTCACTCACCCACAGTCTCAACAGTTTCGGTCGACCGCGTAGGTGTCGTGGGGAGTATCAAGATCCTCCTCGATATCGCCCATCCGGCCCCGGAAGATCTTCGACTCACCCTCCATTCGCCGGATGGTACGGAAGTGATCCTCCACGACCACCGATCCGGGCCCGACGGGATCGCCGGCACCTATCCGGACGACCTCCAACCGGAGGAGAGTCTCGGCCGGTTCGCCGGTGGACCCATGCATGGCGTGTGGACCCTCACGGTGGAAGACGACAAGGGTTCGGTTGCAGGAGATGAGTCGCCACTCTTGGTCGGGTGGGCATTGATTCTGGAGGAACTCACCCCACCTCCCTACGAGAGCACGACCATGATCTTCCCGGTCGTGGCCCACACCGAGGGCGCACTCGAAACCGCGTGGCGATCGGACGTCAGGATCTTCAACGCCTCAGACCGGCAGGAAGCCCAGATCCGCCTTCTCCTCATTCCTCCATCCGGTGAAGGACCAATCGGACCGAGACAGACCGACGTCATCGTGCCTCACGGTTCGGTGGTAGCGCTCGACGATCTGGTCCTGAAACGCTTCGCACTCGAAGCCGCACAGGGGACTCTCCTTGTCCAAGACCCTTCGGGCACCGTCGTCCACGGAACATCGCGAACCTATACCACCAGCGATTCGGGAACCTACGGTCAGTTCGTCGCACCGGAGGTCGAGGGCGGCCACTCGACAGGGGTCGGAGAACCGGCGGTGATCGTTCTTCCCACCGCCGGTGTCGATCACCGAGTCAACATCGGCATCACCGAGGTCACCGGTCAGCCCACCAAAGTCGCGGTGACCCTCATCGACAGCACCAGCGGTGGCGCTCTGGGCGCATCGACCTTCCACCTCGTCGATGGCTTTGCCAACGTCCAGCTCAACGGGATCCTCCCCGATCACGCACGGACCGGCGACGCCGATCCCTACATCGCCGTGACCGTCGTACAGGGCGCAGGTCGCGTCACCGCCTACGGCTCGGTGATCGACAATAGAACCGGCGATGCCGTCTTCATCACCGGGGCCACTCCCGAGGTCACGCCCTTCCTATTGATCCCGGTAGTTGCTCACACTCAGGGGCAGGCCGGCACCGAATGGAAAACCGATCTGCGGGTGCTCAACCACGGGAGCTTTTCGGTTCACATCGATGCCGAGCTTCGATTTCAGGGAGCCCTCGCGGTTCCCCCTGTGATTGAGACCTTCGCGCTCCAACCGGGTGAGGCCGTGACCATCGAAGACGTGGTCGGCAGTTTCTTCGGCTATTCCAGTGTGGTTGGTTCCCTGCGCCTGGTTCCACGCGAAGGGCCGGCGGCTCTTTGCGCCACCTCCCGCACCGCCAACCACGGTTCCATCGGCACCTACGGCCAATACGTCCCTTCGCTCACACCGGATCAGGGTCTTCGAGGGAGCGGCGTCCTGATTCACGTCGAAAAGCAAGCGGGCACACGCAGCAATCTCGGCATCGTCGAAACCGACGGAAAGAGCGTCCGCGTCACCATCGAGATCTTCGATGAGCTCGGCCTGCCTCTCGGCTCAGTCACGCGAATGACCCTGGGGGCCTGGGAATCGATCCAGATCAACGATGTCTTCAGCGCGCTCGGCGCACCGGGAAACAGCAATGCCCGGGTCGAAATCACCCGCGAGTCCGGCGCCGGCGCCTTCTTCGCCTACGCCTCGGTGATCGACGCGGACTCAGGAGACGCCATCTTCGTCCCCAACCTCGAGCTCCCGGCCAACTGACTCGCCCGGGTGGCGTACGCCCTTGTCCGCAGGCGAACAGCCGGCGAGCCCCGCGGGCCGTTTCCGACCCGTGATCCCGGTCACCCGCCACAGTCTCCCCCGTGACTATCATCGAATTGAAGGAGAAGAGGTGCGCTCCCCACTTTCCCCAACCCTCATCGCGGCTTTGGTGCTGATCGGCTCCATCCAAACAGCCGCCGCCCGGGCCGACTGCAGCGACCCTCCCATCCTCAGCGTTCTGACCGGGGAGAGTCTGAACCTCAGCGCCCTCGACAGCGAGGGACATCCGGCCACCTACGCCTGGTTCATCACTCCTCCGAACGACTCGGAACAGCAGATTCCTATCTCAACCGAACCGACCACCACATTTGTGGCCTCGACCCCGGGTCTCTGGAGCGTGGAGCTGGTGGTCGGATACCGGCATCAGGCGGCGGGCGGAGGTCTTTGGTCCTCCGAAACCTGCATCACTGTTCGCGCCTCCACCGTGGTGGCTTCGATCGGGCTCTCCGATCTCCAGATCGCCGACGACGAGGAACTGCAGCTCGATGGCCACGAATCGCAGTGGGCGACCGGGGTCGTTCCCCAGTTCCAGTGGCTGATCGACGGACATCCTCTGGCCTACTGCAACGGTGGCCCACCGCCCTCGGTTCCGAGCGATCTGAACTGCGCATTTCCTGCCGCCTGGTTGGCCCCCGGATGGCACACCGCGGGATTGCTCCTGACGGATCATTCATCGGGCGAGAGCAGTCTCGACACCGGCGACTTCGAGGTCATCGAGCTCATCCCCCTGGCTGTGGATTTCGTCTGGACTCCCGCCGACCCCGATCCCGACCAATTGGTTCACTTTGTAGCCTCCGTGACACCACAGATATCCGAGGTCGACTTCACCCGGGTGACATGGGATCTTGGAGACGGCAACGTCGTCGTCCATGAAACCTGTCCTCTCTTCTACGGTTCCTGTCTCGAGTGGCCCCACACCTACGCGGCCGAGGGCTGGTACGACGTGACCCTCACCGTCGAGACCATCGATGAAACCGCTTCCAGAACCCACCAGATCGAGATCGGTGATCCGGTACCAACACCGGTCGCATCCTTCACAACCTCACCGGTATCACCCCTCTTGCTCGAGCCGGCGAGCCTCGGATTCGACGGCACCTGCGTGGGACAGTGTCAATGGTCGTGGGACTTCGACGATGGATCCCACTCGACTGTCCAACACCCGAACCATGCCTGGAACATCCCGGCAACCTACATCATCTCACTCACGGTCACGAACGAGAGCGGAAGCGACACCGCATCCAGGTCCGTCACCGTCAGAAACTGTTGGACCCCAACGCCGCCGGTGCAGAGCGGAAGCTGCTATGGCGGCCAGGTCTTTCTCACCGCTCCATCCGGCAGCGCCTGGGCGTGGAGCACCGGCGAGACCGGCCGGACCATCTCCGCCGTCTTCGCCGGGGCATACTGGGTCAACATCGACAACGGATCGGGTTGTTGGGGCCACGGGTCCTCCACCGTGGTGCTCGCAAACTGCGGCGACCCCGGCGGTGACACCAACCTCGACGGCGTGACGAACGGCGCCGATCTCGCGGCGCTGATCCCCGAGCTGACCGACGGCGACGGGGACACCGTGGTTGGATCCGGCGGCGGTGATCTCACCGCCCCCGGCGGCGATGTCACCGGTGACTACCGGCTCCGCGTGGACGACCTGCTCACCGTCCTTCTGAGGTTGTTCGAGTAGCGGATCCGACTCCCACCTTCTTCATCCGGCGGCGCCATGGTAGAGTCGGTTCCAACAACACCGAGGAAAGCTCTCATTGCTGCGCATTCGTGATGACCGGGGCGTGGATTTCGGTGTTTGAAGATCATGAGGGGGGGCGAGATATGAAGAAGTCTTTGATTCTGCCCGTGGGCCTGCTGATGGCTGCGTTGCCCGCAACCGTCGAGGCACAGTTCTTTTCCGACAACTTCGACAGTTACGCGACGGGTTCGTCCATCGCGGGTCAGGGGGGGTGGGAAACGTGGGACAACAACCCGGCCTGGGACACGTATGTAACCGACGTGCATTCCTTTACGTCGCCGAACTCGCTCTTCGTCGCCGGACTGGCGGACATCGTGCATCAGTTCACCGGCGTCGACAGCGGAGTGTGGTATGCGAAGGCGCAGACCTACGTTCCGTCATCTCAGACCGGTGAGATGTATTTCATCCTGCTCAACACCTATGCTCCGGGCGGCGCAAGCAACAACTGGTCGGTGCAGGTCGTCTTGTGCCAGTCGGGGTGCACCACGTTGGGCGCGGTGGCGGGTCAGGTCGTCAATCTCGGGGGCTCCGACGTTCCCGGTGCCGGGTCGGCGCCGCTGATGACCGATCAGTGGGTCGAGATCATGATCGAGGTCGATTTGAGCCTTTCGATCTACACCCTCTACTACGATGGCGTCCAGATCGACCAGCAGACCTGGACGACGACGGGCCTGAACGAGATTCAGGCGATGGACTTGTTCTCGAACGGGAGTTCCGAGTCGTACATGGACAACATCTGGCTCGACACCACAGTTCCGGTCGAGCTGATGAGCTTCACGATCGACTGAGAGAGAGCTGGCGCCCGGGCCTCGCTGCGACGCGCAGTAGCCATGTTGTCAGAAGAGCGAGCTCTGATTTCCAACAATCAAAAACCCCCGGCGTCTGCCGGGGGGACGTTCCCGAATCGATGTCCGAACCGGGGCGGGACTCAGCGATTCGCGGCGGCGAACCGCCTCATGAAGTCGGCGAGGAATTCGACGCCTTCCTCGGACATGGCGTTGTAGATCGATGCGCGGCAGCCGCCCACGGATCGGTGGCCCTTGAGCCCGCACATGCCGGCTGCGAGGGCCTCGGCGACAAACTTCGCCTCGAGCTCTTCCGACGGCAAACGCCAGACGACGTTCATGTACGACCGGCTCGCGGGCTCGACCGGACAGCTGTAGAAGTCGGGGTGCGCGGTTATCACGTCGTAGAGCAGATCGCCCTTCGACCGATTCCTCCGCTCCATGCCCTCGAGGCCGCCCTGCTCCTTCACCCACTCGAGCACGTTGCGCACCATGTAGATGGCAAAGGTCGGCGGAGTGTTGAAGAGCGAGTCCTTGGACGAGTGGGTCGCGTACTTGAGCATGGTCGGGATGTTCTCGTTGGCCTTTTCGAGCCATGACTTCCGGAGGATGACGATGGTCACGCCCGAAGGGCCGATGTTCTTCTGCGCTCCGGCGTAGATCAGCGAAAACCGGTTGGCGTCGAACGGCCGCCACAGGATGTCCGACGACATGTCGGCGACGAGGGGCGTGTCACCCACATCGGGGAACTCGTGGAACTGGGTCCCCTTGATGGTGTTGTTGCTGGTGATGTGGACATAGGCCGCGGACGGGTCGAGATCGTACTCGTCCCGCCTCGGGATCCGGGTGAACCCGTCGGGCTCGCTGGTTGCCGCCACCCTTCCGTCGGCAATGATCTTCGCCTCTTTGATCGCCTTGGTCGACCATGTGCCGGTATCCACGTAATCGGCAGATCCTCCCGGTGGGATGAAATTCATCGGAATCATGGCGAACTGCGTCGAGGCTCCTCCCTGCAGGAAGAGCACCTGATGGTCGTCGTCGAGGCCCATGAGCTCGGCCATGAGCTCCATGGCGCCGTAGTGGACGGCGTCGTATTCCTTCGAGCGGTGGGAGGTCTCCATCACCGACATTCCGGTGTTCTCCCAGTCGGGGATCTCTGCCTTGGCGCGCTCCAGTGCGGGCAGGGGAAGGGTCGCGGGACCGGCGTAGAAATTCCAGATTCGGTTCATGGCTTCCTCCGGGCTAAGCGGTGTGGTGTGCGAAATCTTCGAGGATCCGGACGACGACGTCGCCGATGCGCAACATGTTCTCTTTCGACGATGCCCCAAGGTGCGGAGTCATGATGACGTTGGGCGCATCGTACAAGGGACAGTCGTCCGGCGGCGGGTCCGACACGAAGACATCGGTGGCGTAGGCACGGACCGCACCCGACTCGAGGGCGGCTTTCATGTCGACCTCGTTGACGCAACCGGCGCGGGCGGTGTTGACGATCACCACGCCATTCTTCATCCGACCGATGGTCTCGGTGTTGATCATCCCCCGGGTTTCGTCGGTGAGCGGCACGTGAAGCGACATGTAGTCGGACTCGGCGAGGAGCTCCTCCATGCTCACCAGATCCACCGCCTCGTGGCTCTTGAGGAACGGGTCGTAGGCGATCACCCGCATCCCGAACGCAATGGCGCGTCGGGCGAGCTCGGTGCCGATGTTCCCGGCGCCGAAGAGCCCCAGGGTCTTGCCCATGAGCTCGGTCCTTTTGAGCTTCTTCTTGAGCCACTCGTGGTTGGTCATGCCGATGTGGCCTTCCACCAACCGGGTCGGCACCGAGATCATCAGGGCGAAGGCCAACTCGGCCACCGCCACCGCGGAAGCCTCGGCTGTGTTGAAGACCTGAACGCCCTTCGATCGTGCGTACTCGACATCGATATTGTCGAGACCCACGCCGCCTCGAATGATCAGCCTCAGATTCGTTGCCTCGTCGATGTAATCCTTCCGGCACTTGGTCTTCGAACGGACGAGGACGACATCGACTTCGGCGAGCCGGTCCTTGTCGTCGGTGACCTCACCAAAGGCTGCGAGCTTTTCTGGCAGGGACGGATCGAATGCGTCTGAAATAAGGATCTTCATCTTTCCTCCTCGCTGGATCAGCCATCATCGGTCTCGAGCTGATCAGTCGTCCAAAGGTCTCACAATCAGTCCGGAGCGGAGCTTCGGCTCGAACCAGGTCGATTTCGGCGGCATCACGGTCTGAGCATCCGCCACCGAGAAGAGCTGTTCGATGGCGGTGGGATAGAGCGCGAAGGCCACCGTCCACTCGCCCGAATCCACCCTTCTCTCCAACTCCCGCAGGCCACGGATGCCACCGACGAAGTCGATGTTCTCATCGCTCCGTGGGTCACCGATGCCCAGCACCGGCGACAGGAGGTTGTTCTGCAGGATCGCCACATCCAGGCTCTCCACCGGATCTTCGGCCGGGAAGGTCCCGGTCTTGGCCTGCAGCCGGAACCACTGACCACCGAGATACATCCCGAAGGACTTCGGTGCAGAAGGTTTCTGAGCCGAGCACGGAGCAATCTCGAAGACCTCTTTGAGTTTGGTGAGGAAGGTTCTCCGGTCCATGCCGATGGTGTCCTTGACCACCCGGTTGTAGTCCATGATCAGCATCTGATCGTCGGGGAAGATCACGCTGAGGAAGAAATTGTAGGGCTCCTCCCCCGTGTGGTCCGGGTTTCGATCCTTGCGTATCGCACGCACCCGCGTGGCCGCAGCCGACCGGTGGTGGCCATCTGCGACATAGAGTTCGGGAACATCTCCGAACGCCGCCACCAACGCATGGACGTCCGAGGGTTCGTCGATGACCCACAGAACGTGTTGGATGCCGTCGGGAGCGGTGAAATCGTAGGTCGGGTCCGCCGCGGTCAACCTCTCGACGAGGGCGTCGATCTCGTGCCGTGCGCGGTAGGTCAGGAAGACCGGACCGGTGTTGGCGTCGAGGGCCTCCACGTGGCGGGTCCGATCGTCCTCCTTCTTCGGCCTCGTGTGCTCGTGCTTCTTGATGAGATCGGCCTCGTACTCATCGATGCTCGCCCCGGTCACAAGGCCGGTTTGAACGTGATCGCCCATCCGTTGGCGGTAGAGATAGAGCGCGGGGCGTTCCTCTCGGATCAGGACACCGTCATCTTTGAGCCGCTGGAGATTCTCAGCGCCCTTGGCATAGACCGCATCGGAGTAGAGGTCGATCCCGGGGTCAAGATCGATCTCGGGCTTAACCACGTGCAGGAACGACAGCGGGTTCTCGGCCGCCATCTCCCGCGCCTCGTCGCTCGACAACACATCGTACGGCGGGCTGGCCACCAGCTCGGCTTTCTCCGGCCGCGGCCGCCATGCTCTGAAGGGTTCGATTCGGGCCATGAGGCAACTCCAAATGCTGGGTATCGGCTCCCTCGAAAGAAACCATGTGAAAAGTAACACAGGCACGCTTCCGAGGCCACACTTTCAGCTGCTTCGGAGTACGTTTCGGACCGGAATTCGGCCACCTGTGATAACGTTGACTTGAGTAGATGCTCAAACGTGCTTTCATCACCGTCGGCGTCGCGGCCGTTCTGCTGACCGGGATCTTCCCGGCGAGTGATGGGTGCGGCCTCGAAGCCTCGGTTGATCATGCCTGTTGCGCCGAGATGCAGCCGGAGCCCGTCTCCTCCTGCTGCGCCGGCATCCAGGGCGATAACCCATCCGGAGATGACGCCCACAACCTCGACTGCACCTGCGTTCACCCACCATCAGTCAACTTTGCCGTCGCGGCTTCCAGTCACGTCGGCCAAGAGAGCGACTCAATAGGTGACGTGGCGGAGAACTCAGTTACCTCCACGTTGTTGGTCCCTGATTCGCACCGGTCGGTCGAGCGCCGCGTTCGTTCGCACCCTCCCCCACCCGTTTTTCTGCTGAACTGCGCCGATCTGAACTGATCCTCTGCAATTCGTCGGACGAATTGCGGTCGGGCGCCTGCGCGCCCGAAACGAAAGGATCAGAAGATGAAATCAGCACAACTGGCTTGTCTGGCCGTTTTTGCGATGGCTGCCTCGGCGACAGCCGGTGAGATCGAACCCGGGCCGGCCGATTCGATCGTCGAAAGTGTGACGGATCCGGCGATTCGCGACCTCCTCGAGGAGGTTCTCGAACGGAACCCGGAAATCGCAGCGCTCGCGGCTCGGATGACCGCTGCCGGCCACCGCGCCACGGCGGTGCGAAAGCTTCCCGATCCGACGGCGGAGGTGACGGCGTTTGTCCTGCCACCCGAGACCAGGGTCGGACCGCAACGCTTCGCCGCACGTCTGACCCAACGCCTGCCCGGCGGAGGCAAGCGCGGCATCTCCGAGAAGGCCGAGGACTTCGAGCGCCAGGCCCTTGTCGCCGAGATCCAGGTTCTCCGGCTGAGGCTGGTCAACCAGGCTCGGCGGCTGCTGGCGGAGCTGGGCTATCTCGACGAGGCCAGGCGGGTGATCGCGCACGACCACACCATCCTGGAGCACTACGAGGAGCTCGCCCGGGCCCGCTATGCCTCCGGCGTCGGGCTGCAGATGGATGCGATCCAGCTTCAGGCCGAGATGTCCCGTCTCGAAACACGACAGACCGAGATCGCCGGGCGTCGGGCCGGCGTTGTCGCCGAGATCAACCACCTGCGCGATCGCCCGGGAGCTCCCGTGGAGATAGAAATGCCGGCGGCGTCGCAGGCGGTGGATCTCGACTGGAATGAACTCCACCGACTCGCCCTGGTCTCACGACCCGAACTGGCCGTCGATCAGGCGCGAATCGAGCGATCGGCGGTGCTCACCGATCTCGCCGGCAAGGACCGTTCCCCCGACTTCAGCGTCGGTCTGAGCTATGCCTATGTCGACCGGCGAACCGATGTCGATGTCCCGCAGAACGGTCAGGATGTCCTGGGAATCAGCGGCGGAATCACGATCCCGCTCTGGAAGACCGGAAACGACGCCAAGGTCGAGGCCGCCGCCCAGATGCAACTGGCTGAAAGAGCCTCGCGACGCTCCACCATCACCTCGATTCAACGTCAACTGGAGGATCTCAGGGGCAGGATTCCAGAGATCGCACGCCGCCTCGCCCTCCTCGAAGACGTCCTGCCGATCCAGAGCGAGCAGGCCCTCGCCTCGGCCGAATCCGCGTATGCGGCCGGCCGGGTCGACGCACTCGCACTCCTCGACGCCGAACGGCTGCTGCTCGATGTCCGGCTCACGGCGGCCCGGAGCAGGAGCGATCTCGCCATCGCGTTGATCGATCTCGAGGGTGCGGTGGCGGCGCCGCTCGTGCCCACCCCCGGAGGTGAGCGATGACCCCGATGAGTCTCACATTTTGCCGCACGAAGGGCGGGCGGGACGCCCGCCCCCACAACACCCGCATTCGGCAGTCGGATTTTCGGCCGTCCCATCCGCACCATCCGCATCAGGGAGGCGGGGCGAGGATTGGGGCCCTTGTCGGTCTTGTGGCAGGAATCGCGGTAGCTGCCTTTCTGTTGGTTGACCCGTTTGGACTGCACCGGCTCGACGAACGGCTGCGGGGGGTCGCCGGCGATCCCACTGTCCATTCGATCCACACGGAGGCGGAGTCCGACCTGTGGACCTGCGGGATGCACCCGAACGTGATCGTGGACGAACCGGGCACCTGCCCGATCTGCCAGATGGATCTCGTGCCGCTGAGGCATGAACCGACCCCCGCCGGGGCCGAGAAACCGACCACTGAATGGACCTGCCCGAGGCACGCGGTGATTTCCGAGCCCCAGGCGGGCGATTGTCCGATCTGCGGCAGGATCCTGGTCCCGGCTGCGGGCGCCGACAACCACGCGGAGCACGACGAACGGTCAGGACCCGATTCCGGACCTGAAGTCACCATCGACCGGTCGGTGGTGCAGGAGATGAACGTTCGGTTCGCCCCGGTGGAAAGGCGGGATCTGAGGCGGCGGATTTCGACCGTCGGCAATCTGGACTACGACGAGGAACGGATGGTCTCCGTGACCACGCGTTACTCGGGTTTCATCGAGAAGGTCTTTGTCAACCACGTGGGTCAGCCCGTCCGGCGCGGCGACCCCCTTTTCGAGGTCTACTCTCCCGAACTGGTCCAGACCCAGCGCGAGTTGATCTCGGCGGTCGGTTACGCCAACCGTTTCGACCAACCGACCGGCGATGTCCGGGCGCGCGCCGAGGGGCTCGTCGAAGCGGCGCGGACGCGGCTCGAGTACTGGGAGATTCCGGCCCGACGTGTCGCCGAGATCGAGGCCACCCGGGAGATTCACCGAACCCTGACCGTCTTTGCTCCTTCGGACGGGGTGGTGATGCAGCGGATGCACGGTCTCGACGGGATGGCGATCAGGCCCGGGATGGAACTGCTCCACATCGTCGATCTCGGGAGCCTCTGGCTCCGCGCCGAGATCTATGAACACCAACTTCCCTGGCTCGACATCGGATCGTCAGCTGAGGTCACCTTCGACTACATGCCCGGCGAGTCGTTTTCGGGACGGGTTCGCTATATCGAGCCCGAGGTCTCGCCCGAGACCCGGACCGTCACCCTCACTCTCGAGGTGCCCAATTCCTCGGGCCGGTTGCGCGCCGGGATGTTCGCGACGGTGGACTTCGCGTCGGTGGAAGCCGCAGATGCTCTGACGATTCCATCGCAGGCGGTGATCCGCTCGGGCACACGGAACATCGCCGTCGTCGCCCACGGGGACGGACGGTTCGCGCCGCGGGAGATCGTCCTCGGCGCCGAAGCCGACGGCTTTGTCGAGATCCTCGACGGGCTTTCTGATGGCGACCAAATCGTGGTCTCGGCCCAGTTCCTCATCGACTCGGAGTCCAACCTCCGCGCCGCCATCAACTCGCTGCTCGCCTCGCGCAGCGGCCACCAGCACTGAGGGGTCCGCCATGATCGCCAAAATCATCGAGTGGTCACTCAGAAACCAGGTTCTGGTGATCATCGCCACCGTCCTCGCGGTCATGGGCGGGGTGTGGTCGGCGCGCACCATCCAGGTCGACGCCATCCCGGACCTCTCGGACGTCCAGGTGATCGTGAAGACCAGCTATCCGGGTCAGGCACCCCAGGTGGTGGAGGATCAGGTCACCTACCCGCTCACCACGGCCATGCTCTCCGTGCCCGGCGCGGTCACCGTGCGCGGCTTTTCCTTCTTCGGCGACTCCTACGTCTACATTATCTTCGACGACGACACAGACCCCTACTGGGCCCGTTCCCGGGTGCTCGAGTATCTTTCCCAGGTAGCCCCTTCCCTGCCGGAAACCGCCCGACCCCAGCTCGGTCCGGATGCGACCGGCGTGGGCTGGATTTATCTCTACGCCCTGGTAGACCGCACCGGCGCCCATGATCTCTCAGAGCTCAGGAGCCTGCAGGACTTCTTCCTGAAGTTCGAGCTGCAGACCGTCCCCGGTGTCTCCGAGGTGGCCGCTCTCGGCGGCATGGTCCGTCAGTACCAGGTGGAGGTGGACCCGGAGAAGCTGCGTGCCTTCGGCATTCCGCTCTCCCACCTGCAGACCGCCATCAGTCGTGCCAACCAGGAGGTGGGCGCGTCCGTGGTGGAAATGTCCGAGGCGGAGTACATGGTCCGGGCCACCGGTTACATCCAGAGCGTGGAGGATCTGGCCCGGATTCCGCTTGGCGTGGATGCCAACGGCACCCCGCTGCTGCTCGAAGACGTGGCCCGGATCGGCACCGGGCCGCAGATGCGCCGCGGGATCGCCGAGCTGAACGGGGAAGGCGAGGTGGTCGGCGGCATCGTGGTCATGCGCATGGGCGAGAACGCCCAGGAGATCATCGATGGCGTGAAAGCCAAGCTGGCCGAACTCACCCCGGGCCTGCCGAAAGGCGTGGAGATCATTCCCGTCTATGACC